>CAMBRL010000027.1 GCA_945870105.1 Chitinophaga pinensis | reverse complement strand
TGCCTCCTCCCCTCCCGCACTCTCGTCTGATGTCATTCCGAGCGTTTCAGCGAGGAATCTCTTACTATGAATCAGGATTTTCATTTTTTAATCTGATACTTTCAGAAACAGGCATTTTTATTTTACCATTATCATACAAATCCATCCACACTGGGTTTATCTTGTTAATTAAGGCATCTTTCTTTTTTCTTGAGTATCCTTTTATTTGTTTTTCTCTGTTGATAGCAAGATCAATAAAATCAAACAATTCAAAGTAAATGAGCTTGTCAACATTATATATTTCGGTAAATCCTTTTACCAGTTTGTTTTTGTGTTCATGACAACGTCTTGCTATATCATTAGTAACTCCGGTATATAGAACCGTATTGTTTTTGTTAGTAAGAATGTAAACGTAATAAGTATGAATTTTCACCTTGTAAAAAATAATCAGCATTGTTTAACGAACCTCACGTTTACTCAACAAACTTATAAAAATGTGTGTTTAAAACGGGTGTGACTTTAAAACAGTTTTAAACAAGGAGTATTAAAAAATAATTTAATAATTAGGTGAAAACCTTACAACTAATTTTTTCAGCTTCCATTAATTTGCATCATCAAACAAATTCAATATGCTACCTGAAGAGGAAATACAATTGGAAAAAATGCGTGTAACAAAAGAAATTAAAAACTATTTCAACACCCATCTTGATAATTTAAACTGGAACAAAAGTGATTTCGCAAAAAACACGTTTAAAAGCAGACCAACCATTTCAGAGTTTTTGAAAAAAGATAACAACTACGAAACTGATACCTTAATTGAAAACAGCTACTATTTAGGTTGTCGTGTACTTATAATAATAGAACCACACCCATTTATAGGTGTTATGCCTGAAAAAAAACCACTCAAAAAGTAAAAATGATTACGTCTGCACCAAACCTAATCTTAAATGCGCTGAACTTAATTATGTCTGCCTTGCACTTAATTAAATCTGAGCCACGCCTAATCTTAAATGCTACACACTTAATTAAATCTGAGCCACGCCTAATCTTAAATGCTCCACGCTTAATTAAAGATGCTCCACGCCTAATCTTAAATGTTCCGCGCTTAATTAAAGATGAGCCACGCTTAATCTTAAATGCTACGCGCTTAATTAAGTATGAGCCACGCCTAATCTTAAATGCTACACGCTTAATTAAAGATGAGCCACGCTTAATCTTAAATACTCCACGCTTAATTAAGTATGTGCCGAACTTAATTAAAAACGAAAAAAACGAAATTATTTATCAAACACTGACTACTAACTAAAAAATCAAAAACAACATGGCTATCTACAAAATCCGCTGCAAACTAACATTCCACAATCTTAAATTCGATGACATCAATGACTTTGCCGTAGGCGTTGCCGATGGTGTGTATGGCAACCCAACTACATTTATTGCACCTACAATTACTGAACCCATTTTCAGAGGTTTAATAACCGAGTTTGGTAATAAAAAAGGAAGCTACGAAAGCGGCAATGTGCCCCGCACCGTTTTTATTACCGCCAAAGATAATCTGATGGCAGCCCTTGATACCATTGCCGATTATGTTGACAGCGAAGCAAAAGGTAATGCCAACACCGTTACCCTTGGCGGATATGAGGCAACCAAAGGAAATGCAAGCAAGGTAAATCCGCCATCGCAGCCTACAGGTCTTATTATAAAGCGCGGCATAAACGGTGAGCTGCTTGCCGAGTGCACTAAAATGGATAAAGTGGTTTATTACGGTGCGCTGCTTACAGCCGATAATCCCCTGCCCGATAACATTGGCATAAATGCAGCAGGGCAAGTGGTGGTAACGGGTAATAATACTATATCTGCAGGACCCACACCCGGCAGTACTTATTTTATACTGGACTTTAATAAAGCCCGTAAGAAAAAATTTACAGACCTAACCAAAGGCCGTATGTATTATATCTATTTCTATGCAGCCAATGCAGGCGGGGTTAGTCCACTGAGTGAGGGTGCGGGGTTAGATCCGTTGTAACAATCTGCTAAAACAGACCCTGCGCCAGATACTCACCATTGGTAACATTAAGAGTTGTGCCGTCTGAAGCATTAAAAAAGCTGCCCGAAAAAATACCGCTGTATTCGCGATGCGTTGGACTTCCACCATAGTGAATGGTAAGATTACCGCTCACCGAAACCCATGTTTGTGAGTTGCGGTGAAACTCCATGCGGTTTGCAAAACCTGTGGATACAATGGTAGTATCCGTTCCAACCATCTCCGGAAAAAGGATGTAGAAATAATCGTTAGTTCCGACAAGGTCGCCATGTATTTTTACACCATAAGGCCACACAGCACTGTTTACCGAAGCACCAATATTAGTGGGTGATGCAGCCCATGCCACTCCATCAATGTTTGCACGTAAATAAAAAGGAGTGTCACCGCTTCCGGGATCATCATTAAGGTCGCAGGATGAGAGGGAGAGCAATAAGATGGACAGAAGAGTGAGGTTGGTTTTCATGGGTGGACGATTTTAAATAGCCTCTTGTGCCGACCGGTTAGGTAATTATTCTGTAAATGTAAAAATTTACGAATAGTATTGACTTATGCAGTAAGCTGCATAAGTCCGCTTAGTGAGGGAAAGGGACGGGGCGTTGCAGTTGAGCGTTGACCTTAGCCTCTGTAATATGCATACAACTAACTTATGCTTATAGCATTTAAAACAAAAACGTCCCGCTTGTGGCGGGACGTTTTTGTTTAGAACTCTTGCCTTTATTTTACAGAGGGAGAGTTCTGTTTGGTTCCTGTTGAAACAGAAGAACCCGCTACATTTGTTGCAGAAGAAGTAGCTGCTTGAGCTTTGTTCTTTTCCAATTTTAGTATATAGGCTTCTTTTTCTTTTTGCTCGGCTTGCAGTTTTTGAGCCTCTGCCTGTTTAGCAGCTTCAATTTTTGCATTTTCGGCAGCATTCAGGTTTTCCTGGTTCGCCTGGGTGCTATGCACCTGGGTCTGGTCAGAAGTTGAACTGATAACTGTGCTTTGAGCAACAGCACTTTGGATACCGGCTGCAAGAACTAGTGTAAATATTGATAAGATTATTTTTTTCATGATTACTGTTTTTTAAATTTTATTTTTTTTGAGATGGATTGGGTATTTCCCAATCCAATATTATTTTGATTAGTGTACTAAATGTCCGCTGAAGTAAGTAAAATTACCAGTAGCATTTGGAGTATACGTTCCTGTAAAACCATCCATAACAACTTGTACGGTTTCTCCTGCGGCAAGGGTAGCATCAACACTTGTATGCACGGTGGCATAACCAAGGGCAGTTGCAGTTACATCTGTTTCACTACATCCAAAATACGTAGTAAGAGATGAATAGAAACAAATACGAAATTCACCAGCTACTGTGCCAGTTCCTCTCATACCTGCGTCAAAATGGTAAACACCTGCTACCGGTGCAGTGAAAAGTCCTGTTGCCGGGTTGTAATTATCTCCTCCGTTGTCATAATCCTGAGTGCTGAAAAGAATAGCTGATCCTGAAGTATTTGCAGTTGCAGGAGCAACTCTTGCTCTGAAAGAAGTTGAAGCACTCCAACTTCCTTTACCATTAGCATCAGAAACAAAAACTTTACCGGCACCTTGTGTACCATCTACTACTTGCAGCACACCGCCAACATAAGCTTTGCCGTTGCTATATACACCAAAAAGATTTCCAGTTGAGTTCATATAAGCTAAACCTCCCCATACTGCAGCTGAATAAGCACCTACAACACCACCTGAGTTATTTGATGAACCAATCATGTAACCATAAACACCCGCCTGGTATGCACCGCCTACTGCACCTTCACCATGCACACCTGCATAATTGTTGCCACTTCCCCATGAAGTTCCTGCTGTTGTATTATTGCTGTTGTAACCATTAACAGCATTGGTAGCTAATTCTGTTGTACCATAAACACCAGACCACACGCCATTATTATCTTTATAAGACAAAGCACCCCATGTTGCGTTTCCTTCTGTATTACCAATTACACCTGCAATATTATTGGCTGTTGAAAACCAGTTTTTTCCTTGAACACCTGACTCATATTCAGCAGAACTTTCATTAAGACCCAAAACTCCACCTCCTCCAAGAGAAAAATAATCCCAAGCTGTTCCATTAGTTGATGAACCACCTGAATTAGAACCAACAATTGACCATTTATCACTTGCAGAAGTTGCATAGACAGACAAAGCAGGTATTGAAGAAGCTTGAGCTGCAATAATAACTGAATTAGCATCCTGATAAACTCTGCTGTCGCCTAAACCGGTTGCACTTGTCCATAATGGTAAATAGTCAACTGTTCCGCTGCCAGAAATACCAGGACCAGTTGGTCCTGTAAGACCTGTTGCTCCCGCTGCTCCTGTAGCACCTGCAGCCCCCGTTGCTCCTGTTGCTCCACCAGTACCTGATGACTTAGCATACAATGCATAAGGAACAGAAATCAATTGTTGTGTTCCCATGCTAACGTATGATGTTCCGCCTGTTGCGTCCATCAATACTTCAACATAAAAAGCATCTGCTCCCCAACCGATTGAAGAGAATGTTCCTGACTGAACGGTTCCTCCGCCAATCTGAACATTAAATAATCCAAATGCATTGGTTGTTGCTGCATGGGTTTCCTGATAAACAATAGCACCACCTGAGGTTGTGCTGTGTAATTTAACTTGTAAACCTACTGCCTGATTTGCCAATACGTTTCCTGAGATGTCGCGAGCTACACCCTGATAATTCAATTTCTCAGGGGCTTGTGCGAATACGGTTGCAACTGATAGCGCCACCGTAAATAGTGATAGTAAAATCTTTTTCATTTTGTTTTTGTTTTTTTAGGTTAATTAGTGTGCATTCATTTTTTGAACTTTGTAAGTGTAGTTCACACTTCCATCAATTGAATAAACACGCAGCAGGTAATTTGCACGCGCATACTCATTCATGCTGATTTGAACATTGCCTTCAACAGCGCCAATCTTGCGGGCCTGTAAAAGTTTTCCGTTCATGTCAAACAAATCCAGTTGCAAATCTTTAAGATTGTTAACAAGATTAATGTTCAACACATCAGCTGTCGGGTTTGGAAACACCGAAACATTTACTCCTGCCACAGTCTGTTCTTCAACAGCTGTAGTAGTAAGAAGGGTCTGATGAAAACCCTGCGTGATGATGTTGCTGCCGTTGGAAACGGTTGTGATAACGGGCTCTCCAATAGTCCAACTCAGTTGTGCATTACCTGCACTGTAATGAGTTCCCGCACTTGCAATAACCTGCGGTGAGATGGATTGACCATTTACCAAAGCCGCACCTGCTAAGGGCAACAACGTTAAAATGATTTTTTTCATATGGGTTGGTTTAAGGATTTGATGTGTCAAATATATAATATTTATTGAGCAAATAAGATGATTATAATCAGGTTTAATATAATCTTAACAAACCGTTGAGTTTGATAACGAGGTGGTTATAAGAAAACAGATGTTCACAAATTTTAATATAACCTCTGCGATAAACTCCTTCCTCTGTGAACTAAAACCTAATCAAGTACTATCTTCCTCGTCACTACCCCACCCTCCATCATCACATTCACTACATACATTCCTTTTGCTGTAGCACTTAAATCAATTTTATGCGAATAAAAATCAGCACCCGATAGTTGTTTGTTATAAATCAGTTGTCCTGTTATATCAAACACCTCAATTTGTGCATTCTCGTTTTTACTCAACATTACATCAACAGTAAGTTGCCCCTGTGTTGGGTTAGGATAAACAAATACTTCAGGTTCAATCGCGTTCTCCTCAACAGGCAATGCCCAACCGGTAGTAAAGTGGTATTTAAACCCTGAACCAAAATCACCACGGTATTGGCTTGCGCTACCGGCAATGGTCCATTTGCTGTCAAAGTTTTCGAGTGTTTGATTGGAAGTGGCACTTTTCAAACGGATGTAGCCTCCCTGTTCTCCTGCCCACCAGTCCATACCATCTTCACCTGCATCAATTAATTCCATTGCAAAACAACCGTTGGGCAAGTTAACGGTGTCTTTGTAAGTAGTGTTAGGATCCATGTTGTCTCGTGAATATAACACTGTACCACTTTCATCTTTTATAGTCCATGAATTTTCAAACGCTGAAGCGTTAGTCTTTGTCCATACCACAAAACTGTATTCTCTTATTTCAGGAACCGTGAAGGTTGAGCGCATCGTGTTATTGGCTGTGTACTGCTCGCTGCCGTTGGCATTGCTCAGCGTTACTTCAAATACACCTTGTCCGCCTGTAATGCCTGTCCAGTCAAGTGCGCCAAGCTCTACCACTTCTGTTTCTAAGAAACCTAAACTGCCTGTCCAGTTCTGTGAAGACGAAGTTCCGCCAACAACACCGTAAGTAATAGTAAGCGAAGTAAGCGCAGAAGTACCGTTATTCTTAATTCTGATTTTTGGTCCTACACAAATAGGGTTATCCCGATAGTGCTCGTCTTTATTGCTTGGCGAAATAATATCATCCACTGCTGCATCAATAGTAAAGTTGCTTGCACCGTAAGAAATGAGCTGCGCTTCAAACACATAGTTTCCGGCTGCACCGGTTTGAATATCGTAATCAAGCGTTGCAGAATCACCGGCAGTTACGTGAGGGGTTAACTCGGTATCATAGATATCAACCGGAGCACCGGGACACCATGCGCTGCGGTCGTAAAGCCATGTCCCGCCTTGCGGATACAAGGGATTAGAACCGCATTTTTTCCATATCTGAAAATCATTTACCGTTGTTCCATCAACTTTTACATAATGTGTTTTAGGACAAAACTCTGCGCAGTTCTGCGGATCCTGATTAAAGCCATGCCCTGAAGCAACTGTCTTCATTCGGAATGCAGAAGCAGCAGGATTCATCAACTTGCGTTTTGCAGTTACACGTTGGTCAAATGTTGGTAAACCAAAATCACCGTTCCACAAATTTTCTACACTTAACACCTCGCGTGCAGGTGTTCCAACAATGTATTCAAATTTCAGGTCTAACAATTCCTGCCAGTTGCCCGCACTCAGGTGAACTGAATCATGCAGCAACGGTTCAAAATCCGAAACATCATAAACCCAGGTGAAACCATCATGTAGATCCAATCCAAAACCGTACGGTGTTATAAAGCGACCTATTTCGTAGCGGTCAATCACTTCAAAAGGAACTCCGTAATATTCCCAGATACTCAGAAACACACTGTCTTCAGCTGTTACAATAGTTGAGTCTAGTGCATTACCGCCACTGTCGTAAACATAATTTATGGGTTGTGGTGCCCATACTCCAAGCGTATCGGTTGCAACCAACGGGTTAGCCGAATCGGCATAAACAAGTAACTGAAGCATTGGCGTTGCAATGGTGTCAATTACAAATGATGAATCAATATAGCTTTGAAAAACACCTTGCTCCAACACAACAAAAGGACGTTGTTGAGTTTCATTCAGGTTTCTGAAAATATCCCACCCTTTTACTGCTTGTCTTGCAGGCAGGCCGGCAAGTAAACCTGTATAAGCATTGGCTCCCTCATCAAACGCATATAATACTGAGGTTTCATTAAAAGGGTAGTAAAAGGCCAGTTCATTAATATCAGGATGCGTACCGTCAATATCTTTATTCATCCATTCCAGAATGGTAGCTGCATCAAGCTCTTTATTCCAAAACGAAAACTCATCAATGTATCCGTCATAATTCAGGTTACCGTCCCCACCTGAACCAATTTTAAAGTTGGTAATGCCTGTCATTGGTCTTATCATTCCGGTTCCGCTGTGAAATAAGATTCCGTTGAGATAAATCTTCATGCTTCCTGTAGCCACATTTTTGGTGAAGGCCCAGTGATTCCATTGTCCTTCATACTGTGCAGTTTGTGCAGCCAATTCAATCCTGTCGAAGCCACCGGCATTCCCCGCATCCCAATAAATATTGCCGTTATCCCACGGAAGATGCACATTCAGCACGCGCTGGTTTTGTGCAGTATAACCTTCAAAAATAATATCGGCTTGCGGCTGAATAACAGGGTCGCCATATTGCCAGAACATTACTGTTACAAAGCTGTCAAGCTCAGCAAAAGCAGCACCGGGAACCTGCACATAATCGGGTCCGTTGAAAGAAAGATACTTGTCATCATTCGTTGAATTAATCCCTGAATTCCAACCTGTATTTTCACCAAATACAGTGTTTGCAAGTCCTGCTTCAGCAGCGCTGTAACTGAAATCAACTACAAGGTTAGAAGTTCCATTCCAATTAAAAGGTGTGGTAAAGTTGAACGTTGTTATACCTGAAGAAGCAATCGTAATATTCTGAACAAATACGGTTTGAAAACCGCTGTTTTCAAACTCAGTTGCAGTAAGCGAATCCAACGAAGTATGTTTTATGCGAATGGTAAAATTCTTTAGCTCGCTTCCCGGAACATCAAACTGCAAAGCAAGCGCAGTAATGTTTCCTGCAGTTACTCCGCCACTTAAAAGTTCAGCACTTTTCCAGATGTATTGTGAACGCGAATTTGCATTTCCGTTAAAGGTCTCATCATTTGAAGTGGATGCCTGACCTATGCTATGCGTGTTGAGCAAAGTGGTATCGGTATAGACAATGTAATCCTGAAAATGCGGAAAGTAGGTATACGTTGGTGTATTCATAAAGCCGAATGTATCCGGACTTGTTCCCTCAACGGTAAAACTTGGTGCGGTATAAAGTGTTGAGTCCAATACCCCGGTATGGTCATATAAATAGGTATAAGTCAAATAATCCCACTCACCGCAGGCAGGGCTTTGTGCAGGATTACACTTAAGTTTATAATACATCAGAATTTTCTCGTAACCTGCTGTATCAGGCGGCAAGGCAAACCAGGCATTTTGTGGCGAACCATAAGTAAAGGTTTGAACCGTTATGGTATCGTGCTGCTGTGCGTAAGAAGTAAGAAGGCAAGAAAATGAGAACGTGAGTAGAAGTAGTATTTTTTTCATCGAGAGAAATTTATAGGATTGTAAAAGTAAGAAGTATTTTAACTCTGTGAACCTCTGTGCCTTCTCCTGCTTTTCTCTGTGTAAGTTCTGAGAGATTTACTTCACCAAATGCAAATCATAAATATCATTTACGCTTTGCAACTCAGGTAACAGAAAATATTTTTTGCCTTGGTCAATCAACTCTTCCAGTGTATCGTCAAGCAGATGTTTGCCTGTCCAGAGTTTATCGTCAAACAGAAATGGCAAAGGTTCTTTCATGCCAATTAAATAATAACTACCTTTCTTTTCAGGGCCAATGCACACATCGTATTTGTTTAAAATCTCAAAAGCTTTTTCAATAATCTGTTGCGTCAGTTGCGGACAATCTGCCAAGATGAAAACTACTTTATTCACGTCTTCCTTATCCTGAATAATGTGTTTGGCAAGTGCATTTTGTATTTTATTATTCAGGTATTTCCCGGTCTGTGCTTCTTTATTAAATTTGTCTTTATCCCAAATCTTTTCAAGAACAGTTTCATCAGCTAAAACAACTTTACTGCAGGCAACAGATTTTGCAGCAGAACAAACTGCAAGCTGTAACTTTTCATTTATCTCCTGCGCTTTTTCTTGTCCCAACGATTGAGATAGCTTTGTCTGCTCAGATGAACCATTAAGAAAAATAAGCAACACATCATTTATCATGTTGCAATTTTAAACAAACATCCGTAACCTCACACTTTATTTACCCCACTTACCAACTTGAATAAAACCTATTGGCTTAAATTGATTGCAGGTCCGCTGGCGGCAGCACTTATCACACTTTTTGTCAATCTTGACCCAAGCGATCCAATGATAACCCGCATGGCAGCCATCACTATCTGGATTGCAATCTGGTGGTTAACGGAAGTTGTTCCTCTTGTTGTTACCTCATTACTGCCTTTTATTTTTCTTCCCGTACTCAATATTTGCGATGCAAAAACAGTTGCCTATCAATACATGGATCAGGTAATTTTTCTGTTCATCGGTGGTTTTATCATTGCCTTTGCCATCGAACGTTGGAACCTGCACAAACGCATTGCGCTCAAAATACTTTCCATGCTGGGGCGTTCTCCATCCAGTATTTTGTTGGGGGTTATGCTCACAGCATATCTTATCTCTATGTGGATTTCAAACACGGCAACAACGATGATGCTAATCTCTGCTGTATTTGCTGTAGTAAATCAAATAGAACATCACATCATTGATGAAAAACAACGCAATAATATTGCTGCTGCACTTTTTATTGGTCTTGCTTACTCTGCCACTATTGGCGGGATGGCAACATTGGTGGGTACTCCACCCAACATGATTTTTTACCGCTTCTACACCGAAGCCTATCCTGAAAACAACGACCTTGATTTTTTTACTTGGTTTAAAATTGGTTTCCCGCTTTCACTCACCCTCTTAGGTGTTTGTTTTTTGGTGCTGAAATTTATCTTTATGCGCAAAGTTTCATCCATCAAATTTGACAGAAACTATTTTTTAACAGGCTATAAAAACTTAGGAAAAATGAGTGCTGAAGAAAAAACGGTGGGAGTAATTTTCACCACTACTGCCCTGCTTTGGTTTACACGCAGCGGAATGGAATTCGGAAGTTTTACACTTCCCGGTTGGGTAAGTTTATTCGGCAAGACTGAATTGGTTCAAGACAGTACGGTAGCTGTTTTTATGGCATTGTTGCTATTTATAATTCCATCAAAAAATGAAAAAGGTCGTGCACTTATTACCTGGCAAGAAGCATCAAAGCTTCCCTTTGATATTATTCTGCTCTTCGGCAGCGGGTTTGCCATTGCAAAAGGTTTTGAAGTTTCGGGATTGAGCAATTTTCTTGCTGCTCAACTTGAGTTTTTTAAAACGGCAAACATTATTTTCATCATATTGCTCGTTTGCGTGATGATTTGTCTTATCAGCGAATTTGCTTCCAATATTGCAAGCATACAGTTAGCATTACCGATTTTAATTTCCATACAAAAAGGATTAGATATTCATCCACTGCTTCTTTTACTTCCCGCAACTTTAGCAGCATCATTAGGCTTTATGATGCCTGTTGCTACTGCACCAAATACAATAGTATTTGGCAGCAAAAGAATAAGAGCAAATGATATGATGAAGGCAGGATTTTTTCTGGATATTGCAGGAATCCTTCTGATTGTTTTGTTCAGCCTTTTACTGCTCAGCTGAAACCATTTTACTGCTTGTCCATTTTCTTAACATGTTAACCAAGTCATTGGAAACAATTGGTTTCAGCAAATAATCATCCATTGATTTTGTCTCCTCATTTTGCGATTGAACATCAATTACATTTCCACTAAGTGCAATAATGGGCGGAGCTTTTTTGCCATTCTTACGAATATGTCCGGCAGCTGTAAATCCGTCCATTTCGGGCATTTGTATATCCATAAAAATAATGTCGTAGTCTTTTGCCGCTGCGGCTTCTGATGCTTCTATGCCGGTTGAAGCCAGTTCAACAGTACAACCCACTTTTTTCAACATAACAGAAAATGCTCGTTGATTAATCAGATTGTCTTCAGCTACTAATACGTTACAATCAAATTTCAACTCAGCAGGTTTTGGTTTATCCTTTTTTACTTCTTCCTTTTTTATTTCACTGTCTGCAATTACATAAAACCAAAACGTACTTCCTTTGCCGGTTTCGCTCTCTACTCCAATTTCGCCACCGAGTATGTTCACTAATTTTTTAGAGAGAGATAATCCCAATCCTGTTCCTTCCATGTCGCGTGAAAAAGGGGTGTCTATCTGCGAAAAATCTATAAACAGTTTATCAATATCAGATTGTTCAATTCCTACTCCGGTATCAATAACAGACACCTTTAGTTTCAATGCTGTCCCGCGTTGCTCCATCACTTCTGATTTAATGGTGATGCTTCCCTGAGGAGTAAATTTAATAGCGTTTCTCAACAGGTTTACTATTACCTGCATCACTCTCCTGCGGTCTGTAATAACAACATCAGGTATAACAGATGCAAACTCTGTTACAAGATTTATATTCTTTTCGCTTGCAAGTGCTTTATATGTCTTAATAATCTCACCAATCAATGCATCCCAATGAAAAGCAACGGGTGTAAGGCGCATTTTACCTGCTTCCAGTTTACTAAGGTCAAGTATATCGTTTACAATGGAGCGGAGATTTATTGAAGAGTTGTGAATGTTCTCAACAAATTCATATTGCTCAGGGTTAAGATTTGTATCCAGTAACAATTCAGACATACTAAGAATCCCATTCAGCGGAGTTCTTATTTCGTGACTCATTCCTGCAAGAAATTCTGATTTGAATTTCAACGATTTTTCTGCAAGTTCTTTTTCTGTTTCAAGCTGCGCCTTTTGTTTTTGTTCCGTTATATCGGTTACAGTTCCCATGTATCCGATAAATTTTTCTTCGTTGTCTTTGAGTGGTACAGCCTGTTCCGTCACATATCGTATTATTCCTTCCGGAGAAATAATACGATATTCCATATTGAATTCACCTTGTGCAGCATATATTTTATCCCACTTCCTTTTTACTGCAGTATAATCTTCCGGATGTGTGTTTCTAAGCGGAGAAGAACTGTAAGCCTCTGCAATAGAAATTCCTAAAATTTCGAGCAATTTTTCATTTACATAAATCAAATTTCCGTTTGCGTCATGCTGATAAATTCCCACAGGTGCAAGCGTTGTAAGGGTTCTGAATTTCCGCTCATTTATACGAGTCGTTTCTTCCGCCTTCTTTCGTTCCGTAATGTTTGACGACCAGATGGTAACTCCTGTTAACTGATTATTTTCATTGTAAACCGGGTTGTATTGGCGCTCAAACCAAAATTCTTTTCCGCTTATTTCTACTGCTCTTTCCGTAAGAATAGTTTTTCCGTTAAATGCTTTTTTTATTTCCTCAATGCACGACAGCCTGTTTCTTTCATGAATACATTGGGCAATGTCTTCTCCTTTTTTTAATTCTCGGTTAAACTGCATCTTTATCATGCGCGATGCAGCCTGGTTAAACGCTGCAACTTTAAAATCTTTATCAACTAAATAAAACGTGTGCGTGGTGTTATTAAATATGGCGCGAAGATTCGTTTCGGAACTAATCAGCGCTTTTTCAGCAAGTTTTGTTTCAGTAACATTTGAGGCTACAAGTGTAACACCATAAATTTTTCCGTCCTCATTTTTTACGCCATTGTATTTCAGTTCATAAAAAAATGGTTTGCCATTTACTTCTTTCTGTCCTCCGCTTGTTACGTATCCTCCTTTCAATGCAATCTTCATATTTCGGATAAACCTCAGTTTAGCATCACTTTCAACATGATCCAGAATATTATCTCCAAGATTTAATTTCTTATTGTACAAATGTTTAAAGGTATCGCGTGCAGCAGGATTTAGTGAAATTACCTTGAACATTGAGTCGATAAGAAAATACCCGTCACGGCTACTGTTAAATACAGCACGAAGGTTTGCTTCCGATTCGTTCAGCGCTTGTTCGGCTTCCTTTTTATCGGTAATGTTAAGGTACGAGTAAAGTACGCTGCTTACTTTTTTATTTTCATCAAATACTGGAACAAAACTCGACTCAATCCAAATGGTTTCACCTTCAGGATTTTTAAGTGCTTTTTCTGTCGTTATTTTTTTTCCTGCTAATGCTTTTTCAAAGTGTTTAATAAATGAACTGTTGCCTGCTTTTTCTACATAATTCCAATAAGAAGTGTTAATTTCCATTGGTTTATCGTAAAAGAAGCGCATGCCTTTATCAGCAGGCTTATTGAAAATCAAAATCCTGTAATCTTTATCCAAAAGAATAAAAGACTTGATGGTGTTTTCCAGCATCAACTGGAGATAAGCTTCGCTATTACGACTTTCTAAAGGAGCTGTTTTTTTCTTTCCCACCATAGTTGCTTTATTGCACTTTTGTACAATACAAAAATGAGAAAATTAAGTTATAACCGAAAGTTGTAGAAGAAAACAGATTTAGTTTTTCCCTTTTCTGCGGCTGATTTCTGAAGTAATCAGTTTCAACTCTCTTCCTGTTTGCCCCGCAACTGAAGTATTTTCTTCAGCTCTGCGAATCAGGTAGGGCATAACATCTTTAACAGGACCATAGGGAATGTATTTTGCAACATTATAACCCTCAGAACCCAGGTTAAAACTAATGTTGTCACTCATACCGAAAAGCTGTGAAAAATAAATTCGTTCGTCTGCTCTTTCAATTTTTTTATCTGCCATCTTCTTTACAAGGTGAAGTGAACTTTCTTCGTTATGGGTTCCAGCAAAAACAGAAACAAAAGGGAAATAATCAACACAATAATCCAACGCTGAATTATAATCGTGGTCTGCATCATTTTTATTTTTGTGAATGGGCGATGGATACCCCATTTTTGCGGCACGCTCACGTTCTTTTTCCATGTAGGCACCGCGTACCAATTTAAATGCAGGAAACCAATTTTCGGCTTTCGCCTTTTCAACAGTTGTCTTCAAAAATGCAAGCCTGTCGTGCCGATAGAGTTGCAGCGTGTTATATACAACAGCCTTTTCGCGGTTGTATTTTTTCATCATCTCTTCTGTCATCAAATCTATCGCATCCTGAATCCATGATTCTTCTGCATCAATCATTACACGCACATTTGCCTGGCTTGCAGCATTGCAAATTCTATCTATCCTTTTTCTGATTTTTTCGTATTCGTCTTCTTCTTCAGGCGTAAGTCTGTTATTTGAATTTATTTTTTCAAGCAATGCAAACTGTCCGACTCCAGTGGGTTTAAAAACGGCAAAAGGTGTATTGATATTACCTTTCACAAATTCAATGATTTTGATTATTTCGTTGGTAACTCTTTCAAAATCTTCTTCCGATTCTTTTCCTTCTACTGAATAATCAGGAATTCCTTTTACCTTATTTTTAGAAAGACGTTCAATAGTTTTTTCTGTTTCGGAAAGATTTTCGCCACCGCAAAAATGATTGAAAACCGTTGCCTTTATAATTCCTTCAACAGGTAGGTTTAGCCATAATGCAATGTTCAGCAAAGGCTTGCCAATTTTAAGAAGTATCGGGTAGCTGATAAACTTAAAGAGCAAAAATGCTCTGCGCAGTTCCTTCTCAGTTTTATCTTTAAAGGCTATTTCTGTATTGCTGAAAGAAAGCATGAAAAATTTAAAAGCGGCAGCGAATATAGCAACTTAAAAACTGAACCTGATTTGCGCTTTTATTTCGGATTTTGTGCTTCCCTGAATTTCGCTGGTGCCTGAACTGATAATGCTTCTGTTGTTGTAAAAAGTTACGGCATACCTTAACCATACATCAATTCCGCGAACTATTTTGTAACGTAACGTTAAATATGTTCGGCTTCCTTTATAGTAATATGCAGGAATTGAAAACGCATAAAGAACATCATTTTCATAAGCATATAATCGTGCATTATAAGTATCGGTATCAAACAAGGCATAGCGGAACGACAATGATACAGGGCTTTTCAATGCTTTATAAGTAATATCCTGATACATCAGCCAGCCTTTTTCTTTGCCATCATTTCCCCTTTCGTAAGTTACATGTTCAACTCTGCTGCGCAATTGAATGGAAGGAGAAACTTTATACGTGATATTGAAGCGGTAATTTGTAGTGTTGTACTCATCCAGGTAATCAATTGTTAGTTCATCATCATTCGTGTTTATTTCTTTCATCTGTCTGCGAATGCGGAAATAGGCTTCCAGTGTTTTTGAAGGAGAAAAAGTCAATTGAGCTAAATACTCATAACCTTTTGAAGGTGCATTAACCTGATAGCGCAACCACGGAAATTTGAAAATATCCATGTAGCCCATCAGATTCCAGCTTTTCAGAATTTGTGCACGGAAACCAAAATAGGTTGCCTTTTCATTCAGTATTCTTGAATTTTCTGAAATAGCATTTGCATAAACTGCTTGGTAATTTTTCGGGAAACTGCGGTACATGGCAACAAATGTCAATCGCGGGTCAACGCTTAACAACAAACTATTGGTATGTGCAATGCTGCCGTTTGCAGACATTGAAACTTCACCAAAGAAATTGAAATTTCGGAAAACATAATTGTAATCAATTCCCACATTGGTGTTTTGTTTTCCGCTGAATTCATAAAGGTTGTAAAGCTCATCGGTGCGCTGATAATTACTTCCGAAGACATAGTGAACTGCTGTAATTCCTACTCTTAATCTGCGCTGAATAAAACTCAGATTTCCACCATAAATAGTTTCGCTCAGCGTCTTTCTTTTCGCCAATTCTGAAGGCGTGCGGTGTAAACCAGAGGTAAGGAAAGAAGTAACGGAAGTTACCTCATCTCTTGTTGTATCAAGAATTGCCGAGCCGTCAATATTCTTGTGCGAAAAAAATCCCGTTGCCTGAAATTTTCCAAACTGCCAGGTTGTTCCAACTCCGCGAAGGAAAAGATTTTCATCAGCTCCGGCATACGCTTTTAAACCTGTTGCATTGCGTTTCATGGAAGTTCCGTCTGCTGTTTTTCCAAATGCAAGTCCACTCCAAAACGTAAGCCCTTGACCAAACTGTGCCTGAAAATCACCAATAGCCAAGGCCTTCATGTGACCAATATTTTTCAGAAAAAAATGTCCTGAGTAAAAATCAAATCCTCTTTTTTGTGAGCCTTTAAAAAATTCTTCGCCTTGGTCTTTTTCTGCTGTAATTCCCCAACTCACATGATTGGCATAGGTGAAACGGTAACGCATGTAAAGTCTTGCCGGACTTCCTGCAAAACGTGAATTCTCACTTGTTGTAGAATCGCTTTCGGCATAACCTTCCTGTTCTTCTATATTTTGCTGATAACGGAAAAACACATCGTGTTTTCCGTATTTAAACATATCGCGCAACCCGAATTTCGGCTTGTCAATATCACCTGAAACGTTCACATAAGGGGTGATGGCGCGAATAGTTTGCAAATCAAATCCGTCAATGCTTTGCAGTTCATAAACCGAAATCAGTTTTCCATTTCGGGCAATATGATCAAGCAAATTATTGATTTGAACATCGCTGAGCAAACTCAATTCATCAAGCTCTTCAAACGAAGCGTTATTGAGGTTTAGCGGATTTTGAAGATACCTTGTCAGTTGATCAACCAGCATGGTGTAATCAATTTCTTCTTCGGTATTCTCAGCAATTGTTTCTACTTTTTTCTCAATCAGGTTTTCGTCTTTGTTATCAATTGTTTGAGCAGAAGAATTCCCTGAAACCAATAAAAAGAAAATTACTGCAAAGGCGCAAAGGCGCAAAGAAAAGGAGAGATAAAAATCCTTCGCGTCTTTGCGTCTTTGCGGTGAAAAAACAAACATCACTTGAAATTATAACTCAACGCAGCCATTGGCGAAAGGCCCAGAACAGGATGCACCGTTGAAGCCAAATCAATATTAAATTTCTCGGAAATATTAAACCCGATTCCAAAACTGCTGATGAATGGATTGGTTGAAATACCTGCTCTGAGGTAAAACAATTTTGCCGGACGATATTCCATTCCCATTTTAAAAATCGGTTTGTGGTCAATATCTTTTTCTGCTTCAGCACTGAGAAAAACTTTTTCGGAAAAATTGTATTGCAACCCTAAACGCAGAATGGTTGGAATACGCTCGTTGTTGTAGTTTGCCATTTTTGCACGCGTCAGGTTATAGGCATGAAAACCCACAACAAGTTTCTTTAAAAGAATTGCCCGAACGCCCAGTTCAACGGTAAACGAACCCTTTCTTCCATAATTTTCTGCAACGTAAGCCGAGAGATAATTCATTCCTACACCAGCAGAAAAGTTGGGGCCAAAACTCTTTCCATAAGACAAATTATATTTGCTCTCATTGTAGAGTGAATATCCAAAGCGCGAGTAGCTGACACCGAACACACCCGCTTTTTTTGTAGGTAAAACAAAGGCGACTGCTTGTAAGCTCATTTCCTTTACCAGAAATTTATTTTCGTAGTAAACCGCAGCAGAAATATTTTTGTGATAAGCAAGATTTGCCTGATTGTGATATACAGACCAAACATCAACTAAACAAACAGAGGCATTGCCGATAGCAGCAGAACGTGCACCAACAGGCAGGTTTTCATTTCCTGAAAACGCAGGTTGAAGACAAGTAAACAGAAGTGAAAAAAGTAAAAGTCTTTTCATCAGAATTTTGCGTGAAAGGTAACACCCTTTACAAAACTGTATGTTACCAAATTCTTATTTTTTCTTTTTAGTATTCTCAACTTCTTCCATAGAACCCATCACTTTTTCTCTCAACTCTTCTTTAAAGTCAGTAAGTTTTTTCTGCACTTTTTTATCTGATGTTCCAATGATTTGTGCAGCCAGAATTCCTGCGTTTTGAGCAGCATTCAATGCAACCGTTGCAACTGGAACACCGTTTGGCATTTGTAAAATTGAGAGAACAGAATCCCAACCATCAATGGAATTAGAAGATTTTATTGGAACTCCGATAACCGGCAGCGGAGTGAGTGAAGCTACCATTCCCGGAAGATGCGCAGCGCCACCGGCTCCGGCTATAATTACTTTCAATCCGCGCTTGATGGCGCTACGTGCATAATCAAACATGCGGTCGGGCGTACGGTGCGCAGACACAACAGTAATTTCATACGGAACTCCAACTTTATCTAAAAATGCAGCAGCTTCTTTCATTACGGAAAGGTCGCTTTTGCTGCCCATTATTATACCAACCATAGTTTGAAAATTATAAATGTAAATCTAAAAATTATCACGCACTTTTTACTTTCAATGTTTTCTTAACAATCTCAGCTTTTTTCATCGCGCTTTTCAGGTCATTATCAATAATGGTAACATGACCCATTTTGCGGAAAGGTTTGGTACTTGTTTTTCCGTAAAGGTGAATGTTTACACCATCTATTGCCAACACTTCTTCCAATCCTTCATATACTGCATCTCCTGTAAAACCTGGCTCTCCAAGCAGGTTCACCATCACTGACGGAGTTTTTATATCTGTATTTCCGGCAGGCAAATTCAAGATTGCACGCAAGTGTTGCATATACTGCGAAGTAAAATTTCCTTCAATGGTTTGATGTCCGCTGTTGTGCGGACGCGGAGCAATTTCATTCACCAGAATTTCACCCGTTTTAGTAAGAAACATTTCAACGGCAAGCAAGCCAACCATCTTCAGTGATTCAATTACATGAATTGCAATCTCCTTTGCCTGCTTTTCAATTTCTGTACTTATGTTGGCGGGTGAAAAAAGATGTTCAACCAAGTTTACTTCGGGGTTAAAAACCAGTTCCACAGTTGGAAAAGCAGCAACTTCACCTTTGGCATTTCGGGAAACAATCACCGAAATTTCTTTTTCAAAATCAACCAATTTCTCCAAAACACTTGGTACATCAAATGCTTTTTCAAGGTTGTTTGCATCTGTTAAACGAACCACTCCGCGCCCATCATAACCTTCTTTTCGCAGTTTCTGAAAAAACGGAAATTCGGCAGCGAATTGTTTTATTTCATCTTTGCTATTTATCAGATGAAAGGGCGCAGTCGGAATTTTATTCAAGCGATAGAACTGTTTTTGCAAACCTTTATCCTGAAGCATTCTAAGGATTTCGGGCTGAGGAAAAACAGAGATTCCTTCGGTCTGCAATTTCTCCATCGCTTCCACATTTACGTGCTCAATTTCAATCGTGAGTAAATCAACCTGTTTGCCGAAATTATAAACTGTGTCAAAATCTTTCAGACTTCCGTAAAAAAATTTAGTGCATAAATCTTTGCAGGGCGCATTAGCATCAGGGTCAAGAATGTAAGTGGAAATATTGAGATTAACCGCTTCCTGAATAAGCATTTTGCCCAACTGACCGCCACCCAAAACGCCTAACTTGAAATTATTGTAAAAAGGTTTGCTCATGCGACAAAAGTAAAAATTCCTGAAACTCACCGTAAAACGTTTCCATTTTACAAAGGATTTGATGGTGTGGTCAAATCTCTATCTTTACCGCCCTAAACCAGTAAAAAATGAATGTTAATATAGTAAAGCACGATGGGAAAAAGGCTCTGGCAGCTAATGCCGTTCTTGTGCGCAAAAACTCATCGTTAAGTATTCTTAATCTAAGCAAAGACGAAAAAGATTTTGTTGCTGCACAACTGAAAAGCGATAAAAAACTTATCACCCTTAATCGTTATAAAAGCGTTGTATTTCTTATCATTATTGACAAAAAAGAAGATGCAAATGCTGAAAATGAATTAGCAAGAAAAGCTGCTGATAAACTTATTAATCACCTCAACGATTTTAAAATAAAAGAAATAAAAATTTCTGCTGCAGGTGAAAAAGTGGCCTTACTGCTTGCTTTTGCTGAAGGGCTTGCACTTGCAGGTTACCAGTTTCTGAAATACTTTAAGGATGCTGCAGAAAAAACCAACTCCCTGCAAACAGTTTTTGTTGACCATAAAGATGTAAGCAAGGCAAATTGTGATGAGTTGAATATTGTAACCGAAGCCACAAACGTTGCACGCACTTTGGTAAACGAACCGCTTTCTTATCTTACTGCAACTGTTTTTGCTGATGAAATAAAAAAACTTGGAAAGCAGGCCGGCTTTAAAGTAGAAGTATTAGACAAGAAAAGAATCGAAGCTCTGAAAATGGGTGGTTTGCTCGCAGTAAACAAAGGAAGTATTGACCCGCCAACATTTACTATTCTGGAATGGAAACCCGCAAAATCAAAAAATAAAAAACCGATTGTTTTTGTAGGAAAAGGAGTTGTATTTGATACCGGAGGTTTGAGTTTGAAACCAACCAAAGGCAGCATGGATTTAATGAAAAGCGATATGGCGGGGGCTGCTGCTGTTGCAGGCTCAATTTATGCCATTGCAAAAGCAAAGTTGCCTGTTCACGTAATTGGTTTGGTTCCTGCAACGGATAATCGTCCTGACGGAAATGCTTATGTTCCGGGTGATGTGGTGAAAATGATGAGCGGCTTAAATATTGAAGTATTGAACACCGATGCAGAAGGAAGAATGCTGTTAGGTGATGCTCTTCACTATGCAAAAAAATACAATCCTGAATTAGTGATAGACCTTGCAACACTCACAGGTGCTGCCGTTGCTGCAATCGGTAAATACGGAATTGTGAGCATGGGAACAGCCAACGAAAAACAAATGAGCAAACTGGCAGAAAGCGGTAATCGTGTTTTTGAACGTTTGGCTCCAATGCCATTTTGGGATGATTATGCAGAACTTCTGAAAAGTGATATTGCCGATATGAAAAACATTGGCGGTCCGCATGCAGGCGCAATCACAGCAGGAAAATTCCTAGAACGTTTTACCGATTATCCTTGGATTCACCTTGATATTGCAGGTCCTTCGTTTGTTGAACAGCGCGATAGCTATCGCGGTCTTGGCGGAACAGGCGTTGGCGTAAGGTTGTTGTTTGATTTTGCAAAAAATAGTTGAGTTATTTATTGTCACCCTGAGCGCTAAAACAGCAAAGTGGAAAACGAAAAAAAAATAAAAGTAGGCGTATCACTTGGTGATATAAACGGCATTGGTCCGGAGGTTATTATTAAAACTTTCCTTGACCCGAGGATGCTGGAAATCTGTACGCCAATTCTTTTTGGTTCCAATAAAGTTACCTCTGCGCACCGCAGAATTCTGGAGATAAATGATTTCAGTTTTAACCCGATTACAAAACCTGAAGAAGCCAATCTAAAGCGTGCCAACATTGTAAATATCTGGCAGGAAGAAGTGCCGTTGGAGATAGGAAAATCAACTCCCAACGGTGGAAAATATGCACTACTTTCATTGGAAGCAGCAACCAAAGCACTTAAAAATAAAGAGGTGGATGTATTGGTTACAGGGCCTATTAATAAGGACAATATCCAAAGCGAGACTTTTAAATTCTCAGGGCATACCGAATACCTTGCTCAGCAATTTGAAGCAAAAGAGCACCTTATGTTTATGGTAAATGGCAACCTTCGTGTTGGTTTGGTTACCGGACATATTCCCTTGAATGAGGTTAGCAAGTCCATTAGCACTGAAAAAATTATTGGCAAGTTGAAACTGATGCAACAAAGTCTTATTCAGGATTTCGGAATTAGCAAACCAAAAATTGCATTGCTCTCGGCAAACCCACATGCAGGCGATAATGGCTTACTTGGCAATGAAGAAAAAGACATCATTACACCAACTGTTAAACAAGCAATAGAAGCAGGGATGCTTGTATACGGACCTTACCCTGCCGATGGCTTTTTCGGCTCAGGGAACTGGAAAATTTTTGATGCCGTTTTAGCAATGTATCACGATCAGGGCTTGGTGCCTTTTAAAGCTCTTTCGTTTGACAGTGGGGTGAATTTCACTGCAGGTCTATCCGTTGTTCGCACCTCGCCCGATCATGGAACGGCTTATGATTTAGCAGGAAAAAATAAGGCTTCCGAAAATTCGTTCCGTGAAGCGGTTTACCTTGCCTGCGATATTTTTCGCCAACGTCAGGAACACAAAGAAATTTCTGCAAATCCGCTAAAATTCACTAAGCTGAAGAGGGATTATTAAGCCACATCCCAAGGCAGTGAATAAGTCTTAACGTGCGTAAAGGCCTTCATCGTTTCAATGACACCTTCTTTGTAGCCTAAGCCGGAGTCTTTTACTCCACCAAAAGGAGTCCACTCCAAACGGTAGCTGGGTGCTTCGTTCACGTTTACTGTTCCTGTTTCTAATTCGGTAATCACGCGCTGAATAGAAGGCCAGTGATTACTCATTACTCCGCCCGAAAGTCCGTAAGGTGTATCATTTGCAATTTTTATAGCTTCTGTTAATGTTTTAAAACGAATAATAGGAACAACAGGACCAAAGGTTTCTTTAGCACAAACCGGAAAATCATTTTTGGTAAAATCAAGAACTGTAGGAGCTAGTAACGCTCCATCCCTTTTATTACCAACCAAACATTTTGCGCCTGCTGCAATAGTTTCATTAATACGTTTTTCTATCTCAATGGCAGATGCTTCTGTAATTACGGTTCCCATTTCGGTATCTTCGTTGTATGGATTTCCGTATTTTATTTTACTCACCTTGGCAGCAAGTTTTTCTGCGTATTCATCAGCAATTTCTTCATGAACTAAAATGCGTCTTATTGCAGTGCAACGCTGTGCCGAGTTTTTAAATGTTCCGGCAATGGTTACATCCACAGCTTCATCAATATCTGCATCGTGCAAAACAAGAAAGGCAGAACTTCCGCCTAATTCCAGAACTAATTTTTTATAGCCTGCTGTTTGCGCAATGTGTTTGCCGATAGCGCTGCTTCCTGTAAACGAAACCATACTTACTAAAGGATGGGTAACCAACATATCGCAGGTTTCTTGAATTGGACCGTTTACCACATTCAGCATATTGGGTGGCAGACCACAATCTAAAGCCAATTGCGCAAAATAATAAGCACAAAGCGGAGCTTTTTCAGAAGGCTTTAAAATCACGGTGTTATTGGTAGCAATGGCAGGGGCAATTTTATGCGCCACCTGATTCATAGGGTGGTTAAAAGGTGTAATAGCTGAAATCAGATTCAAAGGATAACGCATGGTGTAAATTCTGCGCGGGCGGCCGTTTTTAGTAATGTCGCAAGGAAAAACTTCTGAATCGTCATCCAATGCTTTTGCTGCCGAAAACCGCAACACATCGCTTACACGTGAAGCTTCGTATTTTGTGTCTTTCAGGCACAGACCTGTTTCATCGGTAATTATTTTGGCAATCTCATCGGTTTTTGTGTCGATGACTGCCGCCATTTTATTCAGAATATTGGAGCGCTCATAACGGGTAAGGTTTATTTTGGTGGCATGTGTTTGCTGAATTACCTTTTCTAATTCTTTGGGCGAAATCAAGGACACACGACCAACCACTTTTCCGGAGTAGGGGCTGTGAATGGACAACCGCTCTCCCGAAAATTCCTGTTTACCATTGATAATACTTCCGAATTCCAGCATATTCTTTCTTTTTGATGAACGACAAAAATAGATGTATTTGTCTTGAAAATATTGCTGTTCTAAAAACTTCAACAAAACTTAACAAACCTTATATTGAATTCTTCGTATGCGTTTTATTTATTAAGGAATATAGTCTTTCATGACTTTGTGTAACAGGTTTTCAGTGAAAATAAAACGTTCGGGTCGCTTTATCGGGTGTATATTCTTTGCACTTGCATTTTTAGGTTCTTCGTCAGAAACCAAAGCCCAGCTTACCGTTCAGGAGGCAGCCAACCAAACCGATGTTGATAATTTAGTAAACAATGTGCTGCTGAATTCGTGCATTAACATTTCAAATATCCAATACACAGGTGCTTTCAGGGCAATAGGTTCTTTTAACGGAACTGCTTCGAACATTGGTATGAATACAGGAATAATTATGACAAATGGACGTGCTAACAATGCTCCGGGCCCCAATAATATCGCCAACCGCTCAACTAACAACGCTCTGGGTGGTGATGCCCAACTAACTGCAATTGCCGGAACCAATACGTTTGATGCAAGTATTCTGGAGTTTGATTTTATCCCTTATTCGGACACCATTCGCTTTGAATACATTTATGCTTCTGAGGAATACAATGAATATGTAGGCCTGTTCAATGATCCGGTTGCCTTTTTCATTAGCGGCCCTGGTTACGGAACGCCTTATAACATTGCAAGAGTTCCGGGAACAACTACTCCTGTTTCCATCAATACAATTAACAATGGCTATTCTGCAGTTTGCCCTGCTACCGGTCCTTGCGTAAACTGTGCTTATTATTTTGATAATTGCGGAGGAACAACCGTTCAGTACGATGGGTTTACTACTCCTATGACTGCTTTTGCGGTTGTGCAGCCTTGTCAGCAATATCACATAAAATTCGCAATTGCAGATGCATTAGACAGAATTTACGACTCTGCTGTTTTGCTGAAGGCAGGAAGTTTTACTGCAGGTACTGTTGCAAGCGTTGCCCTCGGAACAATCGGAAATATTACCAGCATTTCTGAAGGTTGCCCCGGCTCAGGCTTTACATTTACAAGGCTTGACAGCAGTGATAACAGTCAACCGGTTGTAGTAAATTATACACTTTCGGGAACAGCAACAAACGGAACAGATTACACGACAATAACTACTACAATCACCATACCTGCAGGGCAAAATTCAACAACACTAAACCTAAATGCATTAGCTGACGGCACAGCCGAAGGAAGTGAAACAGTTACTGTAAACCTGAGCAGTTCAGGATGCAACTGTCTGGCACCACCAACTGCTACAATTAATATACTTAATAACACAGTGCTCACTGCAAGCTCATCTGGAGGTGATACGATTTGTCTGGGCGATGCAATTACGCTTACAGCAATTGCAGCAGGAAGTCAGGGGCCTTACACATACAACTGGAACAACGGGGCGGGGTCTGGAAATTCAGTTAATGTTTCGCCAACTACTACAACAACTTACACTGTAACTATTACCGATGCCTGCAACGGACAAACTGCAACAAGTCAACAAACAATTACTGTTATTCAACCAGGGTTTACGGTATCAGGTGGTTCGCCTCAATGTCTGGCCGGAAACACATTTACCTTTACCAACACCGGTTCAAGCGGTCCCGGAATTAATCACATCTGGAATTTTGGTGATGGTAGCGGAACTGTTACTACAACTAATGCAACACATACGTATTCCTCAACTGGAACATTTACTGTAACGCACACTATCAATAGCGGAAGTTGTTCTTCAAACACAACAGCAACAATTGATGTTGTGGGTTCGCCAACTGCAACAATAACAGGAAGTAATAGCTTTTGCGGAGGAACAAGTACTGTCCTTTCTGCGGCAACTTCTACACCTGGGTCGGGAAGCATTACTTCTTATCAATGGCAATTGAACGGTGTAAATATTGGTGGTGCAACTGCTGCAACTTACACAGCAACAAGTGCAGGAAACTATACCGTTATAATTACTAATAGCAATGGGTGTAGCACTACATCAACTGTATTCACTATAACTTCATCAAACACTCCAACAGCAACAATTACTGGGAATAATAGTTTTTGTGTTGGAAATAACAGCGTGTTATCTGCTGCAACATCAACACCCGGCTCAGGAACAATTTCTTCTTACCAATGGCAACTGAACGGTACTGATATTGGTGGAGCAAACGCTGTAACATATACTGCAACTATGGGAGGAAACTACACTGTTGTTGTTACAAACAGTTTGGGTTGTTCAGCAACATCAGCAGTTTTTAGTGTAACAGCTTTTGCAAGTCCTGTGGCAACTATAACGGGAACTAATTCATTCTGTACAGGCGATAGCGCAGCGCTTTCTTCAGCAACATCAACAGCAGGTTCAGGAACAATTTCTTCATATCAATGGCAATTAAGCGGAAGTAATATTGGAGGAGCAACTGCTGCAACTTATATTGCAACAGCAGCAGGCAATTACACTGTTATTATTACAAATTCGAACGGGTGTTCCACAACTTCTGCCGTTTGGAATGTGAATGAATTTTCAAATCCAAGTGTTTCAATTTCATCTTTTTCAAATGTTGCCTGCTCTGGAAATAATGACGGCAGTGCAACAGTTGTCGCTTCCGGTGGTTCAGGAGTTTATACTTATTTGTGGCAACCGGGTGGACAAACAACGGCAGTAGTAACCAATCTTTCTCCGGGAGTAAACACGCTGACTGTAACTGACGGAAACGGATGTACTGACACAACTTCTGTTACTATTCTGGTAGTTGACAATACACCTCCGGTTGCTGTTTGTCAAAACATAAATGTTGCTTTAGATGCATTTGGAGTTGCAACTGTAACAGGGGCAGACATTAATATTGGCTCAAGTGATAATTGCGGAATTAGTTCAATGACCGTAAGCCCGAACTCGTTTGATTGCAATAATCTTGGTGATAATAATGTGGTGCTTACAGTAACTGATGCAAGTGGAAATTTTTCTTCCTGCGCTGCTATAGTAACAGTTGAATACAGTAGTCCTCCTGCTCCTAATTGTGGAAATTTGACAACGTATGTTTCTGCCAGTGGAACAGTTTCCATAAATGAAAATGATATTGTGACCAACTTAAATTCTTTGTGCGGAGTTTCAACAGTTGAACTGTCGCAATCAGATTTTGACTGTTCCAATCTGGGAGTAACTACTGTTGATGTAACTGTGTTTTATTCTCTCATCGATTCTGCTTCATGTACTTCAACTGTTACTGTTCTGGATAGTATTAGTCCTGTTATTCAAAGCTGTCCTGGTGATATACAGATAACGCCAAATCTTGCAGGCTGTCTGGCTTCAGTAACATGGACAGAACCTCAGATTTCGGACAATTGCAGTTACACGGTTACAAGTTCACATTCATCCGGTGATGTATTTCCAGTTGGGATAACAACGGTTAGTTATGATGTAACAGATCCATCGGGAAATATAGCGCAATGTCAGTTTGATATTGAAGTATTATCTATTGCGGTTGCGTTGAATTTGCAGCCAACAGTTTATCAATGCGGGTATAATATCTCTTGTGCCGGCTCGGGTGATGGAAGTATTGCTGCTGATGTAATTGGAGGGTGTCCACCTTACCAGTATTTATGGGGTAATGGTGAAACAACTGCAAACATTAATAATCTGAGTGCAGGAACGTATCAGCTTACAGTTACTGATGCTAACGGAGGCGCTACTTCATCAAACATTACGCTTACAGAGCCAAGTTTAATTTCAACAACTTCTGTTCTACTTTCAACTTACGCAGGCGGTAATAATATTAGTTGTAACGGTGCTTTTGACGGTAGTATTAATGTTGATTTTGCGGGTGGTGCAGATTGTGAAGTTTATACTTATTCATGGACAGGGCCGAACGGATTTGTTTCTGCCAATGAAGATATTTCGGGACTTGAAGCAGGAAATTATTCGTTGACTTTGACAGATGCAAATGGTTGTGTGCACACAGAAAATGTTGTTCTTACAGAACCGACTGCAATTACAATAACTGCAACTTCCATTGTTGATGTTTCGTGTTTCGGGTTTAGTGATGGGGAGGCAACAGTAAGTGTTTCGGGAGGTGCAGCACCTTACGGATATTTGTGGAGCAACGGAGGCACAGATGCTCAGGTAACAAATCTTTCTGCGGGAAATAATGTGGTAGTTGTTACTGACGCAAATGGTTGTTCGGATAGTCTGGAAATACAAATTCAACAACCTGTTGAATTAGATGCAAGCATTCAACTTGTTTCTGACTACAACGGATTTGCGGTAAGCTGTTATAATTCAACAGATGGTTCGGCAACTGCAATTGTTTCGGGTGGAAATTCACCTTATTCGTTGTTATGGTCAACCACTGAAACAACACAAACAATAAGCAATCTTGCTGCGGGAAATTATTCTGTGGACATTACGGATAACAGCGGATGTACTGCTACAGAGGCTATTCAGCTTGTTGCACCACAAGTATTAAGTTCATTCTTCCAAGTTGTAAATCCGTTGTGTAACGGAACAGCAAATGGTTCGGCAGAAATAATTGTTTCAGGAGGCGTTGCAGTGTATTCTTATTTGTGGTCAACAAATGAAACAACACAACAGATTTCAAATCTTGCATCGGGAAATTATTCGGTTACGATTACGGATGCAAACGGATGTACAGCAACAGATGATACAACACTAACTGAACCGGGATTGCTTGATGCAAGTGTAGTTGTGATTAATGATGTTTCGTGTTTCGGTTTAGCAGATGGCTCAGTGGATGTGACGGTAACGGGAGGAACTCCTCAATATCTTTATACCTGGTCGGATGGCAGCACTGAACAGGATTTGCAAAACTTAGTTGCAGGAACGTATGAGCTTACTGTGAGAGATGCGAATGCGTGTTCGGATACACTTATTGTTAACGTTTATGAGCCGGATGAAATAAGTATTACGATTGCCAATCCAACAACGGTTTGTCCGGGAGCGGAAACAATTGTGAGTGCTGTAGTAAGCGGTGGGAACGGAAGTTATAGTTATGATTGGTCGAACGGGGGAAGCGATGCAAGCATTTCTGTTTTTCCACAGCAGGCAGGTTCTTTAGATGTGATGGTTGCAGATGGTGAGGGTTGTTCTGCTTCATTCACAAATATTCCGGTAACGGTTTATCCAACGCCTTCTGCTGCTTTTACTTTAAGTGAAAATTCTTCGTGCACTTTTCCTGTTGTGGTTTCAACTATTAATAACAGCACTGGAGCTACACAGTGCAACTGGAATGACGGGAATGGGAATAGTTATAACACTGTGAACCCTGTGGTTACATTTAATAACACTGGGGCGTTTACAGTCAGTTTAATTGCTACAAATTCTCTAGGGTGTAGTGATACCGCTACTCAGATATTTACGGTGTATGAAAAACCTGTGGCTGCGTTTTCGCTTTCTTCTAATCAGGGTTGTCCTGCATTGTCTGTTAATTTTGATGATAACTCAAGCGGGGCTTTACAATATTTTTGGAGTTTTGGAGATAGCTTAACTTCTACCTTAAGCAATCCTTCGCACACTTATTTTGAAACGGGTGGTTATGATGTTACGCTTGTAGTTACAGGTGCGGGCGGTTGTTCTGATACTGTTTCGGTAAGCAATGCAGTAACTGTATTTCCTGTTCCGGTTGCGGGTTTTATATGGGATTATGAAGATCCTTATGATCCGGATGGGAAAATTATTTTCACGAATACTTCATCAGGGGCAGAAAATTATGACTGGACTTTTGGTGATGGAAATACTTCTACGGAAACTAATCCGGTAAATAATTATCAGAATCCTGCCAACTATTTAGTAACGCTGATTGCAGAGAATGAATTTGGCTGCAGTGACACGGCTTCGGAATACATTGAACCGGAAATGGAAAACGGATTGTATGTTCCAAATGCCTTGATAAACGGGGAAGGTGGAGATGTTGGATTGTTTTTGCCGAAAGGAAGAGGGTTGGCTAATTATGAGTGTTCGGTTTATGATAAGTGGGGGAATCTATTGTGGAATAGCACCAAATTAGAAGAAGGCCGTCCGGTTGAGGGTTGGGATGGAAGGCATCAGGGGCAGGTTGTTCCGCAGGGGGCTTATGTGTGGTTTATTACAGCCACTTTTCTAGATGGCAAGATATGGCAGGGTTCTGCTATTGGTGATGCTGATAAAAGAAATATTGGGTCGGTTACAGTGTTGAGGTAGGTTATCTATGGAAGGGCTGAAGCCCTGTTTAGTTTCTTTTGTGATCTTTTGAATCCACGGCCTGAAGGCCGTGGCAACTACTGAAGGCCGTGGCAACTATAATGTGGCCCTTCGACTATGCTCAGGAGTAGAATTTAGTTTATTTATTTCCAGTTAAATTACATAAAATCCCTGTGCACAGGGATTTATATTTTATAGAGTTTGGCATAATTGGTTCCAATTGTGCATAAATAGTTGATTGTGATTCAACCATGCTTCAACTATTTTGCTTACATTTGTTTTGCTTTTCATTATTCCTTCTGATTATGTCTGCACCAAAGATAGCTGTAGTTTTCTACAAATATAAAACTTATGCAAACGGCACTCACCCGGTAATGATCCGCATTACCGCCAACCGCAAATCATCTTACCTCACAACAGGCTATTCCATAAGACCTGAAAACTGGGATGAA
>CAMBRL010000026.1 GCA_945870105.1 Chitinophaga pinensis | reverse complement strand
ATATTCTGCTTCTGACGATGAATTTACATTGACACTTACTAAAGCAGAAATTGACAAAATCGGTGCGAAAACAGACACGATGTATGTTGAAAATCCTGATCCTCCTTATGATCTTCAAATGAAGATTGTAGTAAATGAGTTTGATCCGGGAACTGTTAAAGAGTACCGTATTAAAGAAGATTGGTTTTTTGATAAACAACGTTCAGTTCAGGATGTACGCATTATAGGAATTTGCCCAGTTGCTGATAACATTGACCCAGTAACAGGAGAAATCAGAGGTTCTACTCCATTGTTTTGGATTTACTTCCCTGAAGCAAGAAATATTTTTGCAAGTGCTGAAGTATTCAACCGTTCAAACGATGCAGAACGCAGAACTTTAGAAGATGTGTTTTGGAAACGCATGTTTGGAAGCTACGTTTATAAAGAACAAAACGTTTACGATCGTAGAATAGCTGACTATAAACAAGGTATTCACGCATTGCTTGAAGCAGAAAGAGTAAAAGATGATTTGTTTGTGCTGGAGCATGATCTTTGGGAATACTAATTCCTGATACACAATATTCTGATAAAAGCCCCGTTATTAATTTAACGGGGCTTTGTTTTATCCCCTGTAACAAAACAGAATCAAAAGCATTATTGTGTTATGAAATCAATTATTGTCACAAGCTGCATATTGCTTATAGCATTTGCAACGCAAGCCCAAACCGCTGAGGGCAGAATTTATAATAAAAGCGAACGTGTTTACGACATTAATAACAGAGAGGACATAAGCCAAACAGTTTGGCATAACGATAATGGTGACAGACCACCTATCTCCTATCCCTATTTGCGTGAAGCTGATGTGATGTGGAGTCGCACAGTGTGGCGCAAATTAGATATGCGTGAAAAAATGAACCATCCGATTTATTATCCGGTTGAGGCAACAAAAGAGCGCATTAGTTTAGTGCAACTGATGTTAAATGCGCTCAGCGAAGGCTCGCTTACTGCTTATGATGCTATGAACGATGAATTCTCTACACCACTTTCATGGACATCAGTTCGCAACTTCGGTTCTAAGATTGACACTATCTATGTTCCAAATCCTGATCCGCCATATGATGTTGAAATGAAATTAGTGCAGAGGGAATTTGATCCCTCTACGGTAAAAGAATTTCGTATTAAAGAGGTTTGGTTTTTTGATAAGCAACGGTCGGAATTAAATGTGAGAATTGTTGGTATTTGTCCTGTTGCAGAAAATATTGATCCTACAACAGGCGAGGTGCGGGGACTTTCACCCATGTTTTGGGTATACTTTCCTGAATTGCGAAATATACTTTCAACTACACGCGTGTTTACACGTTTTAATGGCAATATGGAAATGACTTATGATGACCTATTCTGGAAACGTATGTTTAGCAGCTATATTTATAAAGTGCAGAATGTGTACGATCGCAAAATTACAGATTATACCACTGGTATTAACTCTATGCTTGAATCGGAGAAGGTGAAGGATGATATTTTTACGATGGAGAGTGATTTGTGGGAGTACTGATTTTCATAATCCGGTGGTAAACGCACCCAGCTTTGAAACATCATAATAGTTAACACCTGATTTTTTGCAGGCGGTTTCCCATTTCCTGCACATTTTAGTTGAATTGGAAGAATCGAAAATGATCAGATTCGGATTGAAATATTCCATCACTTGCTGAATTTCAATTTCTGTGTTGTCTCTTAGAATTACAAAATCAATTTTTACCTTTTTTGTATATTTTGTTTCAGAATTAAATTGCTTGTTGATTGCTAAAACTTTTTTGTTGTCTGCAATGAATTGCAAAATTCCATTTGAAGGATAAATAGTATCAAGTTGGATGAACTTTTGTTTCTCCAACCCGTTTTTCCACCAGTTGTGTTCAACATTAAACAACATTTTGTCTTTGTCATTAATTAGCGTTGAGGGTGCGTAGAATGAATTCTGTGCACCCTGAATTACATCATATACGCTTGTTCCGGCAACATTGTAAACAACAAATCTTTGTTGAGCATTTTGTTCAACCGTTTCAATAAACTGAGTTACAGAAACAATAAGTAATGCAACAAATGCAACATAAAGCCCTGCCATATTTCTTTGTGTAAAAAATATAAATAGTGCAACCACTATGAAGTAAAGCATCCATGTTTCTACAATGCTTATGTCAATTCCGCCAAGAATTGAATAGGGCAATGCTTCCGTTAATTCAACGGATTTATTCAGCACCAATATCATCCATTTTAAAAGCAATGTCAGGTAGTTACAGAGTTGTGGAATAAATGCAGATAAAAGTGTTGCCAGTCCAACATATAAAATCCCTGTTGACACCGGAATTACTATCAGATTTGAAATCATAAAATATACGGGAAACTGATGAAAATAAAGGAATCCAAGTGGTGCGGTTGCAATCTGAGCAGCTAATGAAACGCATGTAATTTCCCAAACCCATTTCATCAGTTTTGTTTTTGGTTCCCATAAATCAACTAATAAAGGCTGGAAGGCCACAATGCCAATAACCGCAAGGTATGACAACTGAAAACCAACCTGCATTACTAGATACGGGTCGTAAATAAGCAGTGAAATAGCAGAAACGGCAAGTGTATTGTAGATGTTGGTATGGTAGTTAAATGATTTAGCAATTACAATAAATCCAAACATAACTGAAGCACGAAGCACCGAAGGCGAAAGCCCCGTAATCATAGCGTAGAAAGCAAGAAATGTGATTAAGAGAAATGCTTTGATAATATTCCCTCTTTTTATTTTGTCAAGAAACGACAGGAACCATGCTACCACCACGTACATAATTCCTACGTGCAAGCCGGAAACTGACAATACATGCAATGCTCCTGAACCTGCATAGGCACGCATAATTTCAGGGTCTAATTCATCAGTATAGCCGAGTATTAATGCTGCACCAACTGCAAATTCTCGACCTTCCAAACCATGTTGCTGCAAAATATTAAGCAAATAATCTCTCAGATTATAAATCCATTTTAGTGCTGCATTGCCTTTGTTTATTCCGGTAACAGCAAATGCTTCAGAAGGAATATATGCCTGTCTGGTAATTTGATGAAAAAGCAGAAACTGTTTGTAATTAAACTGCGCTGGATTTTGAGTTTCGCGCAAGGATTGAAGTGCAGTATTCACAATCAAAACATCACCATATTTAATTGTTGATGAAATACTGTCTTTTTTTAAATACAAGATAACTTTTCCATTTGCATTTATTTCTTTCCCGTTTTCAAATAAATTCAGAACCTCTGCTTCGAGCTTGAATGATTTAGTTTTTTCAACAACATTACGTGTTGCTTTAACAACAAATTGATGCTGCTTTTCGTCAAGTTGTGAAATATGATTTGGATAAAATCGCTCGGTGTTTACAATTGCTGTTATTATTCCTGCTGATAATAAAAACAGATGAAGAGGAATTCCAAACAGCCATCTTTTGCGATAAGAAGTTTTTTTTAAGAATGGTAAAAGACAAAATGAAACAATAAGAACCGTTATCAACACTGTAAGAAGCGCTGATGAATTAATTACATAATCGCCAACGTAAATGCCAACGATAATGCCGGTTGTAAATGGCAATGCCAACCTGAAAAGCGGAATCTTATTGAAGAAAAACATGCGCTGATTAGATGAACTGACACGAATTTATTAAATTTACTCCACAATTTAAGGCATGAACGAAAAAGACATTACCGCCCTGATTAGCCTTCTTGATGACCCGGACGAAGAAATTTTTTCTCACATCCGTGAAAAATTACTTTCCTATGGAAGCCCGGTTATTCCTTTTCTGGAAAGAGAGTGGGAGAAATCTTTTGAAAGCGTTATTCAAACACGGATTGAAAATATAATTCATCACATTCAGTTTAACGACACGTTTTTAAACCTCAAAAAGTGGGTGGAAAGCGGAGGAAAAAATTTGCTTTCGGGAATAATCCTGATTGCCCGTTATCAATATCCTGACCTTGATGAGGCTGCAATTCTCAAACAAATTGAACGCATAAAACACGATGCCTGGCTGGAGCTAAATCCGAATCTTACAGCATTGGAAAAGGTACGTGTTTTGAATCACATTATTTTTGAAGTACATGGTTTCAGTGGAAATACTACGAATTTTCACGCACCTCAGAATTCATACATCAACAATGTTTTGGAAAGCAAACGCGGCAATCCGCTTTCGCTTTCTATTTTATACAGCATCATTGCGCAATCGCTTGATATTCCTATCTACGGAGTGAATTTGCCCGAGCATTTTATTCTTGCTTATGCCACTGAAAAAACTGATTTACCTGTGCCTATCAGCAGTAAAGATGATAAAGTGATGTTTTACATCAATCCTTTCAGTAAGGGAACTGTTTTCGGAAAACATGAAGTGGATTCATTTCTGCGACAACTGAAAGTTAAACCGGTTCCCGCCTTTTACGAGCCGTGCACCAACATTGATATGATAAGAAGATTAGTGAATAATCTTTCACATGCTTATGAAAAATTAGGATATCCTGATAAGGTAAAGGATATTAGAAAACTGCTCAAAGCAGTTACTATTGCTTAAAAATCTTTAAGAAAGTCCTAAGAATAATTCGAAAATCTTCTGCCATATTTTGGTTGGAGATATATTCCAGATTGATTTTAAGCTTTGCCGGCATTACTTCGCTGATATAGAATTTTTCGGGATCCGACTGTTTTGATAATAACTCGTTTTCATCAGCGTATTCAATAGATGCATTGTCGGTAATACCCGGCTTTACCGAAAGAACCTTTTTTTGCTCAGATGAATATAACTCAACGTATTTCCGCACTTCAGGTCTTGGTCCAACTAAGCTCATGTTGCCAATCAACACATTAAATAACTGGGGAAGTTCATCTAATTTATATTTCCTCAACCATAAACCCGTACGCGTAATTCTGCTATCGGTGTTACCGACTGTGAGCAAACCTTTTTTATCCGAATCGGTTTTCATCGTTCGGAATTTAAAGAGTTTGAAATCTTTGTTGTTTTTGCCTACTCGTGTTTGAAGGTAAAAAATACCTCCCGGTGAATCGAAAATAATTAAGAGGGAAATAATAGCGAAGAGCGGAAGCAGAATAATGATTCCCACAAGAGAAAGGGTGAAATCAAAAATTCGTTTAATCATTATCTTTTAAAAATAGATTCAACGGAAGAAACCACAGCATTTACAATCATTTCAATCTGTTCGTCCGTTAAGTCATAATAAACCGGCAACGAAATTTCACGTGAATAATTATCGTAAGCAACAGGATAGTCTTCTATTCTATAACCCAAATTTTTATAGAAACTTAATATAGGCAAAGGCTGAAAATGCACATTCACAGAAACATCTTTGTTGAAAATTTCCTGAATAATTTCATCGCGCTGTTGTTCTGTAATTTCCTTAATCCGCAGTGGGAAGAGGTGATAAGAAGATTCTGAATTTTCGGTTTTAAAAACCGGCAGTTCTGACCAAGTGAAGTGTGATAGAAGTTTGCTGTATAAATCACAGATGTGCTTGCGTTTCTTCAACGTATCATTTTTATAGCGCGCTAATTCTATCAAGCCGATGGCAGCATGCAAATCGGTCATGTTGCATTTATAACCGGCTTCCACTACATCGTATTTCCAGTTGCCCTTTTGTGTTTTGGCAAGGGCGTCTTTATTTTGTCCGTGCAGACTCTTTATACAAAACTGCTGATACAATTTTTCATTATCAAAAGGTGCGGGAAGATTAAATGCAATGGCACCACCTTCAGCAGTGGTAAGGTTTTTAACGGCATGAAATGAGAAAACGGTGATGTCTGTTAAACTTCCTGCAGGTTTGTTATTGTAGTACGAGCCTAATGAGTGAGCAGCATCAGAAAGCACCAAAATTCTTCCTAGTTTTTTCTGTTCATCAGTAGCAGGTTTAAACCGTTTGTGCAAATAACCTTCTGCCAATAAATTATTAAATGCATCGTAATCGCACGGTAAACCGCCAAAATCAACAGGAATAATCACTTTGGTTTTATCAGTTATGGCAGCTCTTATTTTTTCGATAGAAATATTGAAATCATTTTTATTCACATCTACCATTACCGGTTTTGCTCCGCAATGCATTATCACATTTGCAGTTGCACAATACGTATATGCCGGAACAATTACTTCATTACCTTCTTTAACACCAAACCATCGCAATACCAGTTCAAGTCCTGCAGTGGCAGAGTTCAAACACAGAACAGAATTAACCCCACAAAATGCAGCCAGTTCTTTTTCAAACTTTTTGGTGCGCGGACCGGTGGTTATCCAGCCGCTTTTTAATGCAGCAGTAACTTCATCAATAATCAGTTGGTCGATGCGGGGTGGGGAGAAAGGAATCATTACTTTTTAATTACAGCAATCAGGTGAGTTCTCAAAAAAGGAAAGACCGAATTTACGAATTCATACATACTGCCAACCCTGCGTCCAACAGGTGGAGCAAGTGTTACATTATAAAAGTCAATTTCATTAACGGACGGAAACAGTTGTTTAATCTCTGCTTTAGTAACTCCTTTTACATCTTTGTTTGTAGGATTATTAAACTTGAAATCATACCAAAGAATAATGCCTCCGGGCTTCAGCATATCCCACATTTTGTGTGTGAGACTCTTCTTGAAATCATCATCAAGTATAGAAGTGAAAACTAAAGATTGAAACACAATGTCAAACGAATTTTCAAAATTTAATTGCAGCGCATCGCCTTCTGCTACCGTTATCTGAGGATATTTTTCACGCAGCTTTGCTGCACGTTCAGGCAGCAATTCTGCTGCAACAATATTTTCATCTTTAATTTTCAGCGAACGAAAGAAGTCAATGTTTGCGCCTTCTCCCGCGCCTATTTCTATGAATTTAACCTTGTCGGTTTCACTGAAATGTTCTTTTATTATTTTGGAATAAACAGTCTCTCTTTCTTTAATCACATTCTCAATAAATACAGCATTTTCATTTTTTCCTGCATCATTTTTTCTGCGTTTCTCATAACGCCCCTTTATCTTTTCTGCTTCTTCCATCATCTTGTTAATTCAGATTTTGTGGTTGAAGCTTTTTTATTCAAAAAAATAAAATTTACAATGCCTTCTACATAGCCCATTCCATAGCTGATGTGAAGAATAAAGAATGAATATAAAACAGCAAAAAACTGACTAATGCTTCCCGCCACTTTCAATGCAAAGAGCGAGGCACCTGCTCCATAAATACCTAAAAACAAAATCAGGTATTCCCAGCGATAGGGGAACAAAATTACCATCATCATTAATGAGAATAAGCCCATCACAAAAACGGCCGGAACCAATTGCCGCAAGGTTGTGATTGATTTGTGTTTTTTGTTTACATACACTTTCCAGTAGCCATACTGAAAATATTGTTTGAACAGTTTTTGGAAAGACGATCGCACATAATAAGTTGCAGAAGTAGCAGTACTGAGCCAGATTTTTCCACCGTTTTTCAGCAAACGATAATTAAACTCATCGTCCTGATTGCGGGCAAGTTCTTCGTCAAACAATCCAATTTTTTCAAACACTTCTTTGCGGTAAGCACCAAAAGCAACTGTATCCACATAACCATCTTTTGCTCCTGTGCGGAAATGTGCATTGCCCACACCAAATGGTGATGACATAGCCAACGAAACAGAAGCTGTCAGCTCGTCACTGCTTACGTTGTGCAGTACACCGCCAACGCACCGTACATCAGGCATTTGGTTAAGCACTGCAACGCATTCAGAAATGTAATTTGCTGCAAGTTCAGTATGCGCTCCCAAAATCAGTATCACTTCTCCTTGTGAATTATTTATGCCTAAATTCAATGCAAATGGCGTTGTTATATTTTCATTAACCAGATAACGAACTCCTGAATTCTTCTTTGAATATTCTTCAACAAGTGCAGGTGTTTTATCATCACTTTTTCCGTCACATACCAGCACTTCAATTAATTCGCTTGGGTAATCAGAATTATAAACAGAGTCTAAGCAACGGAGAATAAAATCTTCTTCGTTGCGGGAGGGAATTACAACTGAAACTTTTTTGCTCATTGAAGTTTAGCGTAAAAAGAAAGCAAATTACGGCTTTCCGCTTCCCAATTATACTTTTCTTTTATTGCTTTTTTACCGTTTGCTCCCATTTGCTGTGCAAGACTTTCATTACTGAGCAGTTTGTTTACCGCATCGGCAATCGCTTTTGTGTTATCAGGTGCAACGCAAACACCACAATCATTTCCTTCCACAATTTCTTTCCACAATGGGAAATCAGAAGCTATAACCGGCACTCCCGCTGCCATGTATTCAAAAATTTTTATCGGGTAGGCATTTACGTGATTGGGTAGCGGAAGAAAAAAAACAAGTCCTGCTTTTGAACGCGATAAAATAGTTGCAACTTCTTTTCTTGAAATGCTGCCATGAAAGTTTACATTATTCCAACCTTCAATTTTTTGTGTTTCCTGAAAAAGTTTTTCCGTTCCGAAAACACCTGCCAGATTAAGCTTTGCATGAATATTCTTCATGGCTTCAATCATATTCAATATTCCGCGTTCAGCAGTAATGGAACCGATATAGCAAACTTCATTTTCCTTTTTTGCATCACTTTGTATATTCTCAAATTCTGAGAATAAAGGAAAATTGCGAATCATTTCTGAAGAAGAATTCAACTTCAGAAAGCGTTGGTTAATAACAGGTGTAACCGAAATGATTGCCGTAAACCGTTTTGAGAAAAAGTCTTCAACCAGTTCAGCAAAAAAAGACAAAACAGTTGCCGGCAGTTTTCCTAAGTAATGCTTTCCAAGCAACTGCCGAGGTAAATCTTCATGCACATCGTAAATTATTTTTTTGCCTTTCAGCTTAAGCAAGTAAGCCACAAAAATCAATTCCGGATCGTGAAAATGGTAAATATCTGCATCAACTGACACTGCTTTTTTGTAAACATTCCAGACAGTCTTTGTCATGCGCGAAAGTCTTCCATTGCTTTTTCCTGCATCACTAATTTTAACTCCTGAATTTGTTTCATCACCTTTCCCGTCACCAACCACTAACGATACATCGTAACCAGCCTCTGCAAGTGTTTTGCACTCTTTCATAAAAATGCGGATATCGTAGCGCGGGTGAGCAGAAGTAAAATGACAAACTTTAACAGCCATTATTTTCGGTTGTCAGCAACGATTAGTTTATCTCTGAAAATAAAAAACAACAGAATAGTTAATCCCCAGCCACCTGAAAAAAGAAGTGTTGTAAATGATTTGGAACTGAGCATCAACACAGGAAAAAAGTTAAACACCATGAGCCATACAAATTCACCGGCAAACAACTTCTGCACAGTAAAAAACAGTAAGGCAATAATTAATGCTCCCAGCACCAAACCAATTTTTCCGAAGTTAGAATACTCGTACATAAAGCTGGCAACATTCACTGTTCCTTTCAAACCTTTTATGGCATAATGCGGATACAATCGCGGGTAAAAGAGTTTTGAATATTCGGTGTATTCGCAGCCAAACAGTTTTGCAAAACGATAGCCGCAACCATTGAGAAACGGATACTCGGCAGGAATAAGTAAGAACCAGTCACCAACTGTTTTTCCGGGAACAATCATTAGTCTACGCGCCAGACTTTGTGAACTGTTATTCAGTTGTTCCTGTGCCGTTAATTCTACCGGTTGATCTTGCTGCGTTACTTTTCCGGGATTGGTAAGAATTACCAGAAAGAAAACACCGACAACAGGAATAAGCATAACAGCAACTGATTTCAGGTATTTTTTGTTGAGTACAAAATACAGTGCCAGCGGAACAAATGCCATTACTATATGGCTTTTCTGAATAAGGTTGAGCGCATAAAAAGCGCCAACAATAACCCATGCAATAAAGAATTGTTTTTTCTGTGCTATGCACGAATACACTACAAAAAAAGGTATAACCGCACGCATGATAAAACTGCTCAGGTAATTGACCCAGCCGCTGCTTTGTACGGTAACATTTTGTCTGATTAAGGCAATGTCAACAATGTTGTCTGAGTTTGCTGATGAAAGCAAAGGGAGAAATCCAAGATGCACAAAATGAAAAACAACAAAACAGGAAACTAATACCAATGCTGCATTAGGCAGGTATTCTGTAAGCGGTTTAAATTTATCAGCTGCAAACAGATTTGCCTTGGCAGGCGAGGAGGGAAGGTATTTATGCAGTAAAAAGTAAAGGACAATAAATGCAACTAAATGCAAAATCAATTCATCAAAAAACTGGTAGCCTGATTTATAATATACTCCCGGAAACAGAAATATAATTATGAAACAGTAAACAGTAAAGAAAGGGTGTTTCCTGATGAAGTCAATTAATGACATTTGTATGTATGCAATACTACTTAGCTATACTAACCGAGCGCACCTCACGGATAACGGTAATCCTCACTTGTCCGGGATAAGTCATCTCGTTCTGAATTTTCTGTGAGATGTCAAATGCCAGTGTTTCCGATTCTTTGTCCGAAACTCTTTCGCTTTCCACAATCACGCGTAACTCACGTCCAGCCTGAATAGCATACGATTGTTTAACTCCGGGATAAGCCTGCGCCAGTGCTTCCAGATCTTTCAAACGTTTTACATATGCATCTTCCATTTCACGTCTTGCACCGGGGCGCGCACCTGAAATAGCATCGCACACTTGCACAATAGGAGAAATCAAACTGGTCATTTCCACCTCATCGTGGTGAGCCCCAATAGCGTTGCAAACTTCAGCCTTCTCTTTATATTTTTCTGCCAGTTGCATACCCAATAAAGCGTGTGGAAGTTCGGGTTGGTCATCCGGAACTTTTCCAATATCATGCAGTAATCCTGCACGTTTTGCCAATGCAACATTCAGTCCCAATTCGGCAGCCATAATGGCACAAAGGTTGGCTACCTCACGTGAGTGCTGCAATAAGTTTTGTCCGTAAGAAGAACGGTATTTCATTCTTCCTACCATGCGAATTAACTCAGGATGCAGACCATGAATACCTAAATCAATGGTAGTACGTTTTCCGATTTCAACAATCTCGTCTTCTAATTTTTTAGTGGTTTTGGCAACTACTTCTTCCACACGTGCCGGGTGAATACGTCCATCGGTTACCAACTGGTGAAGCGCCAAACGGGCAATCTCCCGCTTAATCGGGTCGAAGCCTGAAAGAATGATTGCTTCCGGTGTATCATCAACAATAATTTCAATTCCTGTGGCAGCTTCCAGCGCACGGATATTTCTTCCTTCGCGACCGATAATTCTTCCTTTTACTTCATCGCTTTCAATGTTGAAAACGGTAACAGAATTTTCAATCGCGTGTTCAGTAGCCACCCGTTGAATGGTTTGAATTACAATTTTCTTTGCCTCTTTGCTGGCCGTAAGTTTTGCTTCATCAACAATTTCTTTGATGTGCGAAAGTGCATCGGTGCGAGCCTCAGCTTTCAATGCTTCCACCAACTGATTTTTTGCTTCTTCCTGTTTCAGTCCCGAAATTACTTCCAGTTGCTGAACCTGACGCTTGTGCAGTTTTTCAATTTCTTCCTGCTTGTTGGTGTTGATCTCCAATTGCGCATGCAGGCGGTCTTTCACCTTATCAACCTCTGTTTCTTTCTTTTTCAGTTCTTCGGTTCTTGCGTTAATGGTTCCCTCTTTTTGCTTGATCCTGTTTTCGCCCGAAAGAATTTGTGCATTCTTTTCATTGATTGTTTTTTCATGCTCAGCTTTCAGTTGCAGAAAACGTTCTTTAGCCTGCAATGTTTTTTCCTGAACAATGATGTCACCTTTTGCTTCGGCATCTTTAATAATCTGAGTTGCTTTTTCAGCCTGCATTTTTTTGTTGTAAAAAATGGTGCCGCCCATGCCGAGCAATATGCCCACCACGCTTGCCGCTATGCTGATGATAATAAGAATTGAATTGTCCATTTAATTAATTAATTGTTTAGTTAAAATAACCCCGTGGTGTTTAGCCCCGGGGCAAAAAAAAACCCGCATAATTCCCAAAGGTTTATTAAACCCCTGTTGACATGGTTGGAACTGCCGGTAATTCTCAAACGTCCACTGCCCTGATAAATCAGAGACCCACCGAAGCGGATTGAGGCCTGTTTTTAAATACCTGAGCGTTAGTGTTCCAAGTGTTTTAAGTGTTGAGTTTAAAAAACGTGTAGAATTAATGCGGGTATGCTTGTTTAGTTTAAAGTTCAAAGTTTGAAAGTTGAAAAGTTCACAGATGAAAGTATTATAACTTTCAACATTGAACTTTCAAACCTTGAACTGTCTTCTAAATTCTCAAAGAACGATTTTAATCAGTGTAATGCACTCGTAACTTCCTGCTCTAATTTTGTCAGTCTCTGTGTAATATGCTCGTTGGTTTCTTCCTGTTGTTTCAGGGCTTCGGTTGCATATTGTAAGGCACACATGGCAAGCAAATCCTGCTTGTCGCGAACGGCATAGCTTTGTTCAAAAGCTTTGAGTTTTTTCGCCAGTTCGTCTGCTGCTTTTTGCAGTTGTGCCTCTTCGCGGCCATCAACTGTAAGCGGATACATCCGTCCTGCTATGTTTACCTTTATCGAGAGATTTGCCATTTTTAAGACCAATCTGTTGTTAACTGTTCATTTGTGCAATACACTTGTCTATTTCCCGCACAAGTTCATTTATCTTATACTTCATCGCTGCCGTGTCCGGGTTTGAGTCTGCTAAAGACTTTGCAAGTTTAATTATTTTATTCTTGTCCTCTAAATTTTTTACTACTTCTTTTTGAGAATCAACTGTTTTTCGCAGTTCCACCAGCTCGGTTTCCAAAGCCACATTCCTGCGTTTAACCTCAGAATGACGCTTTACAAGTTCGTTTACCTTTTTTTCAAGTGATGAGATGGTAAACGGAACGTCTTGCATAATTCCTTTTATTTATTTCCCGCCTTTATAAATATGCACCCATGCATCTTCAAAACCGTTTTTACGGGTTGCTTCCATGGCTACAAGAGCAGTTTTAAGGTCATCAAATTTCTTCAGGTAGCAGTAATACCAACCACGGTCAACATTGTGTACCACAATTGCTTTTTCGCCACGCTCGTTAAATGCTTTGATGTAACGCTCGGCATTATCAAAGCCTCGGAATGATTCAACAACTACGTAATACCCTTTTTCCAGCGGAACACTTTGTATCTTTTCTTTGCCGGTGTTCATGTCCATAACGCGGGTTACCTGTTTGTAACTGCCTTTTATTTCAAGAGTATCTAGGCGCATCTTCATAAAATCAACTTCCGTTTCCATGTCGCTCAGTTGACCTTCAAAAGCTTTCATCTGATTTTCCACTAAATCAATTCGCTTAACGGCTTCTGCAATTTCTTTCTGTTGTTCTGGGTTAGCTTTACCTGCGCTGTCCTGCAAGGCATATAAACTATCAATACGGTTATTTAAACTGTCAACCATACCAAGAATAGACATTTGGCTTTCATCTAGACGGGCTATTTCCTCGTCTTGTTTTTGATTTTTTCGGCTGAAGAGGTGGAAGCTCAGCATCGCTTCGTGCGAACCGGCACTTTGTGCAGCTATGCCTGTTGTTCCAAACTCATAGGCGTATGCAATCGAAATTTGTTCAGCTACTTTAAATCCTGCCGAAACCACATAGCCGGCATCATAGCGATACGTTCCGCCCACCCATGCAAGGTCTTTGTAATAAAAATTCAGGTTGGCATCAAACTGTGATTTTGAATACGGGAAATAACGGTAAACACCTGATGGCTGAACAAACCAGGTATGCTTTGAAATATTGATTTTGTAACTTGCAAAAAACATATAATGACGCACCAGTTTATAGTATTGGTCCTGAATTTCACGTTTGTATTTTACTTTTGTTTCCAGCAGTTGCGGAACAGCAGCTCCTATTTCCAGTCCGTAAATGTTGTAGCGCAAACCTGCATCAACATTAAAGGTAATACCGTTGAATTTTCCGGGACTGATAACCACATCACCGGGAGCAGCCATTCTTACATCGGTAACGTCTATTTTATTTTGCAAGAAACCGCCTGACACTCCAAGGCTGAGTGAATGCTTTATTTTTTTGCTGAATTTAATGTGATAAGCATAGGTGAGATTTACGGAGAGGCGCTCAAAAATATCGGTCTTGTCGCTCATAATGGTTCCGCCAAAGCCTACGTTTTTTCCAACGGGGCTGTGTACGCTCAGCATGCTGGTGCGGGGCGCTCCTTCAATGTTTACCCATTGCTGGCGGTGTGACAGATAGCCCGAAAGCTGATCCTGATCACCTGCGTTTGCAGGGTTCATGATATACCTGTTTACCAGGTATAAATTGGTTTGCGCCATTTGCTGTGCGTTTGCAGTTGCAAACGAAAACATCAACAAACCAAGCGAGAATATTTTGTAAATATGTTTCATCTTTTTATTTATTCTTTTCTTTCTTAAAAAGGTACTTTTTTTTCCTAAAAGACACTAAGCAAAATCATTTCTTAGCGCCTTAGCGTCTTTGCGGTATATTTTAATTTATCTCAAAATTGAAATTGGTCCTGTAAATACTTTTTCTGTTCCTGTGCATTTAATCACATAGTAGTAGGTTGCATCGGGTAAGGGCTCACCGTTGAAAGTTCCGTTCCAGTTGTTCTGGTAACCCATGGAAGAAAATACAGGGCTTCCCAAACGGTTGTAAACAATCACTTCACAATCGGGATACAATTGCAGGTTCATTACTTCAAAGAAATCATTTACTCCATCACTGTTGGGCGAAAACAGATTGTAGGTAACCAACGTGTAATCGTAATTAACGGTAACGGTTACTTCGTCAGAATTCACACAACCGTATTGGTCGGTTCCTGTTGCAGTATAGGTAATGGTTTGCAGCGGAGTTGATGTTGGGTCGGCAATGTTGGTCTGGTCTAAATAATCAGAAGGAGTCCAAACATAATCCTGTGCGCCTGTTGCCCATAGCGGTGCAGAAAAGCCCGCGCTGATGGAAGTATCAGGTCCTGCGACAACAACCGGAAGCTGGTAAACTGTTACAACAATGGTGTCGCGGTCTTTGCAACCATGCTCATCATAAAGCAGAACGTTGTACGAGCCACTTACATCAACGGTAATACTGTTTGCATCAGCAGCATTTGACCACAATACATTTGCATTTCCCGGATCAATAGTTAGCGTAACACTTCCCCCAATACAAAACTCAGTTGGTGTTGATGTTGTGATGTTTGCAACAGGATTTGCCCATACATTAACATCAACTTCTACGGTGTCAATACAACCTTGTGTGCTGTAAGTTACCAGCATAACGGTATACGTTCCGGGTTGTGTATACAGGTGAACAGGATTGGTTTCCACGCTTTCACCACCATCATCAAAATTCCAGTAATAGCTTTCAATAACGCTGCCGTTAGGTTTTGCCGAGTTGTTGAATTCTGTTTCTTGCCACAGGCAAACATCATCTGCCGTAAACTCAGAAATTGGTGTTCCGTTGATAATAATATTTTGTGAAGTAGTATCGCTGCAGCCGTAAGATGAAATACCAATCAAGGTAATGGTGTGTTCTCCCGGACTATCGTAAATATGTGTTGGATTTACAACATTTGAAGTTGCTGTTGTATCACCAAAATCCCATGTGTAGCTCATGGTACCAACTCCGCTGAACGAAAGGTTGGTAAAGCTGATAGCCGTGTTGGTGCAGGCACCATCAAAACTGTAATTGATATACGGTATCGGAGCAATTACTACCAAGCCAACGGTATCGGTTGAGCAGCCTTTGTTAGTAGTCACACGCAAACCAACCTGATAATTTCCTGCGTTAATGAATTCATTGTAAATACTTGCGCCTGTTGCATCGTTGTATTGTGCGTCACCGTTCAGTTCCCATGCATAAGAAACAATGCTTCCTGAACTAACCGTTCCGCTGCCCATGAGGTGTGTAGAATCGCCCTGACAAACTTCGGTGAAACTGAAGTTGGCAGTAGGGTTAGGGTTAACAATTACCGAACCGTGTGTTACCGAAACACAGCCGCTGTCGCTGGTTACCTGTAAGCCTACAACATAAGTTCCTGCACCTCCAAAAAGATATTGTGCTGTTGCACCTGCTCCGTTATCGTAGCTTCCGTTGTTATCAAAATCCCATGCATAGGCGGCAATCGCTCCGGGAGAAGCAATGGTTGAATTGTCAGTAAATGAAGTTGCGCTTCCTGCACAAACTTCTGGAGCGAGAAACGATGCAACTGCAACCGGATTAATAACTACGGTGTTGTAGGTTTGAACTGTTTCGTTTAAATCGGTAGTAATGCGCAAGCCAACCAGAAAGGTTCCTGATGTAGGAAAAACGTAATTCACGTTCTGTCCTGAGCCATCATCAAACTGGCCGTCATAGTCAAAATCCCAAAGCCATTGGGTAATGGTTCCGCTACTGGCGGTTGAGGTGCTTTGAAACAGCGTGTTGCTGCCTTCGCAAACGTTGGTGGCGGTAAAACTTGCTGTGCTTGCATTTGCCTGTGTAACCAGACAAAACAAACTTGCTGCTGCGAAAAACCTGAAAATTAGTTGTCGTATCATCGTTTAAAGTATTCCTTGTAAATTCTCTTAGTGATTAATAGTGATTAGGCGGCTTGTTCTTGCTTTGTCCGAAACAAGTTCAAGCATATAAATTCCCTGAGCAAAATGCTGTGTGTTGAAGGTGCGTGTGAATGCATTTCCCTGAACAGAATTGCTTTCTGAAAATAAAAGTCTGCCATCAACTGAATGCAGATTGATACGGATGTTTTCAAGGTTTTCTTTTGAAGTTAAACTCACTGTAAACTGTTCGGTTGCCGGATTAGGATAAACGGATGTGCTGAACAATTCATTTTCTTCAATGCTGATGATTACAGTGGAAATGTTTTTAGTAATGGAGTCAAAACCACAAGTATTTTCAGCAACAAGTTTCACCGTGAATTGACCGGAAGTAGCATACAGGTGAGTGGGATTAGTTTGTGTTGATGTCCCGCCATCACCAAAATACCAGGTATAGGCCTGCGCACCCGAAGTAGTATTCTGAAACGCCACACTTTGTCCGGCAACCTGATAAGAGAAATCTACATCAGGCAAATAACTTACCGCTTCAATCATAATGTCAACGCTGTTGACACAACCATTCAAATCTTTAACCAACGCATTGTATGTGCCTGAAGTCAGGCCTGAAAATACTCCTGAAAGCTGACCGTTCTGACCATCTAAGAAATAAAGGTAAGGAGGAGTTCCGCCTGAACCTGTAACGCTCAGACTTCCTGTTGTATCGTTCTCGCAAATTACGTTGGTTGAGCCGTTGAATGCTATTGTAAGGGATGCCGATGGTTCAGCAATTTCTGCTGTGTCAGCAACGATACAACCGTTTTCATCACGAACACTGATGTAATACGTTCCGCCACCAAGTCCGCTGAATTCGTCACTTGATTGATACGTTGTTCCTTCATCAATTGAATATTCATAAGCAGCAGTACCGCCACCTGCAAGAATGCTGATTAAGCCGCTTCCGTCTCCGAAGCAAACTACATCTTCTGCAACTACAAGGTCAATACGAAGATTTTCTGCCGGCTCTGTAATAGAGAAATCAACAGTAGTTTCGCAGCCATTGAAATCGGCAATAATCACTTCGTAATCGCCTGTAACCAATCCTGAAATAATACTGCTTGTCTGAAAGTTTTGCCCTCCGTCAACTGAGTAAGTATAGGTTTCAGTTCCCCCTGTTGCAACAATAGTTACTGTTCCTGAATTTTCGCTGCGGCACAAGACATTTTGCAGTGAAGCCACCGAAGCAGAAAGCGCTTCTGCCGGCTGATTAATAAATGCTCCGCCTGAAACAGTACAATCATTAGCATCTTTTACACTCACCACATAATTACCCGAAGCAAGACCTGTAACCGTTGAAAGTGAACCATACGTTTGTCCGCCATCGGTTGAGAACTCAAAAGGAGCTGTTCCGCCTGTTACAGAAAATACAATACTTCCGCTGTTACCACCATAACAAAGCACATCATTTGCATCAACGCTGAATGCAAGAACCGCAGGCTGTGTAATAGTTGCAGAAAATGTTTCCGAGCAGTTGTTATCATCTTTCACAACAATAGCATAAGTGCCCGCAGCAAGGTTGTTAAACTCAGGGCTTGACTGAAATGTTTGTCCGCCATTGATAGAATATTGGTATGGACTTACTCCACCGTTTGCAAATAATTCAAGGTAGCCTGAATTATTTCCGTAGCAGCCAACATTTTCTGAAGAGAAAACAACAGCACTTAGTTGAGTTGGTTCGCTCAATGTTACTTCAACAGTATCAGCACAACCGTTATCATCACTAACGGCAACAACATAATCGCCTGCGCCAAGATTGCTAAAAACAGGGCTTAACTGAAAGCTGACATTGTCAAGTGTGTAATAATAAGGCGTTGCCCCGCCTGTTGTTGAAACCACAATGCTTCCGTCTTCATCACCAAAGCAGAAAAGGTTCTCAGAATTTGAAAGCGCTGAAATAAGTTCAGTGGGTTCAGTAAGTGAAAAGTTGTAAGAAGAAGAGCAACCGTTATCGTCTTCAACAATCACGGTGTATGAACCTGCATCTAATCCGTTGAAACTTCCTGTTGGCTGATAGTTGTTCCCGCCATCTAATGAATAGATGTAAGGTGAAAGACTTCCGTAACCTGAAATGTTAAGTTCGCCACTCTCGTCATCAAAACATTGAAGATTTGCAGTAGTGAAATTTGCCAACGGGTTAGCAAGAATATTTATGGTAGAAGAAAAATCATCTACGCAACCGTCAATGGAAGTAACGGTAAGAATTACGGTATATGTTCCCGGATTCTGATAAACGTGAACAGGGTCATCACCCAGTCCGCTTGTCCCATCACCAAAATCCCATACATAATCCAGATCGCCTGTAATAATGGTTGAGGTATTGTTAAACACCGCTTGCAAACCTGCACACTGTGGCGAAACAGTAAATGAAGCCGAAGGAACGTTGGTGATATTAATTGTTTCGGTATAGGAGTTTGTGCAACCCATATCGCTTGTTACGGTTAGTGTAACATCATAAAATCCTGTATTTGGAAATTGGTAAACGGGATTTCGGGTAGAAATTGGCCCGCTGCCATCGCCCATGTCCCATGAGTAAGCATCAACTGTTCCGCCCGGAATGGTTGAGAACTCAGTAAAGAAAATCAAATCACCTGCGCACGAAGTGCTGTAACCGTAATCGGCAACCGGGTTATAAGCTACCACAATATCGTAGCTGCACGAACTTGAATTTCCTGCAACATCGGTTGCCAGAAAAGCTACCGTGTATGTTCCAACAGTTAAGGTTGAACCGCTTGTTGGCCCCGAAACCTGAACAGCATTTGAACCTGAACAGTTGTCGGTAAAGGAAGGAATGGAAAACGTTACAACTGAGTTATCACCGCATACCAGCAAATCTGCAGGGCAGGTGAAAATAGGATCTTCGTTATCTGTAACAGTTACAGTAAATGAGCATGTTGCGGTGTTTGATGCAGCATCGGTTGCAAGATATGAAACAACAGTTGTACCAACCGGGAAGAAGGAGCCGCTTGCTAAACCTCCGGTTAAAGAAGTTACAACCCCCGGGCAGTTATCTGTTCCGGTTACAATGTAATTAACGGTTGCTCCGCACAAACCGGGGTTATTGTTTACTGAAATGTTTGAAGGGCAGGAAAGGGTAGGAACTTGTGTATCATTAACCGTAATCGTAAATGTGCAGGTAGTTGAATTTCCTGCATTATCAGTAGCGGTGTAAATAACTGTTGTTGTTCCCAACGGGAAAAATGCACCAGGGCTGTGAGTGGTTGTAAAACTGTTTACGTTGCAATTGTCAGAAGCCACCGGAACAGCCCATGCAACAGTAGCTCCGCATTGATTGGCTGAATTGGAAGTAGTAATGTTTAAAGGACAGTTGGCAATCGTTGGGTCTTCATTGTCAGTTACGGTAATATCAAAACTGCAGGTGGTAATGTTGCCTCCGCCATCAGTAGCAGTGTAGGTTACGGTTGTAGTTCCAACAGGAAACAACTCACCCGAATTGTGATTGGTACTGAAGCCGCTTAACACACAATTATCAGTAGCCGATGGTGCCGAAAAGTTGACAATCGCACCGCAATCGCCTGCATCATTGTTTACGGAAATATCACTTTGACAATTTACAATTACAGGGGCTTCATCATCAGAAACCATCAAGGTGTATGCACCGCAATCAACACCGGTTGCACCTTCAATGGCCACATAATAAACGCCAATGCCAAGTGTAGCGGTAAACTCAGATTGCAATCCGCAGAAATCATCATTGGAAGCTAATGTAGTGCCTCCACAAATTGCAGTTGTCAGAAACATTCTGGTATTGAATGCCGAACCGCAAAGAGAGAAATTCCAGTCACCCGCACAAGGTATGTTCACCTGAATAATATGGTCTTCAGAAGGACTGAATGCACAGTTGTTTACTGCACCACAAGTAGTATTTACAAGACTATTTGGTGCGTTTATGGTAAAGTCCTGCGCTGTTGCTGCTCCCGCAAAGGACAGACAGGCAACTGCTGCTAATAATATTCTCTTCATGCTAAGTCTTTTATTCTTTAATATACCTTATTACTTTCTGACCGTTGTCTGTCATGATGTTTACAAAATAAACTCCGTTGGCAAATTCTTCCACTGAAATTTCCTGCTTCAACGATGTGATTCCTTTGAGATTAATTGCCGGCATAATGTTATGTCCAAGCATATCCGTAATTACAATGTTTGCAGAAGTTACTGAGCCAAATTCAGCCACAACAGTAAATCTTCCTTTACCCGGGTTAGGGAACAGGTTGATGTAGCTGAATACATTCTCATTCATTCCGATTCCGGAGAAACTGAATTCTATAATTGCGGATGTTCCTTCGCAGTCGTTATTATCCGTTACGGTTACAGAATAGTTTCCGCTTGCCTGAGGAACAAAGTATTGGAGGTTGGCTCCGTTTACAGCAATTCCATTGTAATACCACTGATAGGTTTGTGCCGGAGTGGAGTAAAGCGTATCCTGGTCGGCTGAAATACTGATAAGTGGTATCAGCTCAGACAATACGGTTACAACAACCGGAGGTGAGTTAACACCTGCACCGCAACCGTTGGTATCAATTACCTCTACGGTATAACTTCCGCTTGTGCCCACAGGCGCAAACTGCGAGTGAACAGTAAGCGGATTAAGGTTACGGAACCAGTTATAAGTATCATAACCCAAATCACCGGCATCAAGCAAAATGCTTTCGCCAAAGCAGAGCGTAACCGGGCCTTGCGGTGTAATCACCGGTTCAGGTTGTGGGTTAACTGTTACACTAATAGTGGAGGTAATATTACTGCAGCCTGCACTGTTGGTGGCAGAACCAAAGTAATCGCCTTCCTGATTTACTACTATTGAACTGGTGGTAGCGCCATTATTCCATACGTAAGCTGAATAACCTGAAGGCATTACAAGTGTTACAAAATTGCCTTCGCAAATCTCTGTTGGTCCATTTGCAAAAACAGTAACCACCGGCAGAGGAATAACTGTTACGTTATATGGAGTAGATGTAGCCTGACAACCATTCAAATCAGTTGTTGTTACTGTATAGCTTCCCGATTGTGTGATAGAGTCAAGTTGTGTATCTGCAGTATTGCTCCATAAATATTCCTGGAAGCCTGACCCTGCATTAAGCACCAACGTTTGTCCGTCACAAATTGATGGCGATCCATTCGCTGTAACCACAGGAACCTGAGGCGTGAAAACAACCAAGGTCATCTCATCATAGTTAAAGCAACCGTTAGCATCGGTAACGCTCGCGCGGTAGTCACCAGCCGTTGAATTGCTTGCTACAACAGTAATAGTTTGAGTAGTTGCACCACCCGGAACCCACACATACTCTGCAAAACCCGCTCCTGCATCTAAGGTAAGCGAAGTGCCGGGGCACAAAGAAACATCATCGCCCAAATCAACAACCGGCAGCGGATAAACGGTAACGTCAATAGTATCAGATGTTGCACGACAGCCATTTACATCCTGAACAGTTACATAGTTTTCGGTTTCTGTATCAATTGAAATAGATTGAGTTGTTGCACCGTTGCTCCATAAGTAAGAAACAAATGGCGGCTGTGCGGTAAGCGTTACATCATCGCCTTCGCAGAAAGCAACCGGTCCATTGGCAGTTACCTGCGGCTGCGACAACTGATAAACGTTAACAAGTTGAGAGTAGCTGGCTTCACAACCATTATTGTCAAAGTAAGTGTAGGTAATCGTGTGTTGGCCGACTCCTGCATAGAAAGGATAGAATACGCTGTCATTTAAAGCAGGTCCTGAGAAATAGCCACCAACAGGAGTTCCAGTAAGAGGTACTGAATCTGATTCTAAACAGTAAATAGTACCCAAACCTGTAAATGAAACCACAGGTAGAGCATGGATTTCTGTGGTTTGCTGAACGGTACCTATACAACCAACACCATTTTGAAAAGCATAAGTAATTGTATGTGTTCCAACCCCCGCAGAAGATGGGCTGAATGTATTTCCATTTAATCCCGGACCAATGAAAGCACCTCCCGCAGGAAGCGGTGTTAACTCAACATCATCGGCATCCACACAATATTCAGTAAATAAACCGGTAAACTGTACAATGGGTAACGAATAAACATTAACCGTTTGCACTGACGTGTTGGTACAACCGTTTCCATCTGAATAGGTGTAGGTAATTGCTATAGATCCAATAGTAGTTGATGAAGGGTCAAAAGTGTCACCAGTCATTCCTTCCCCGCTGAATGTACCACCTGCAGGACTTCCTGTAAGTGTTACCTGATTCGAATTTTCACAATATTGCAAAGCAAGCCCCGAGAAACTAACAACAGGCAATGGCACTACTTCAATGCTCACTGCATCACTGTTTTCACAGCCATTACCATCAGAGTAATCATAAGTAATGGTATGTGTTCCGGTGCCTGCAAGTGAAGGATTGAAATTGCTGCCCGTAACTCCGTTTCCGCTGAAAGTACCGCCTGATGGAGTTGCAGTAAGTGCTACAGTTGTTTCACTTACACAATACTGTAAAGTGGTGTTATTAATGGTAACTACCGGCAGGTCGTTAACAGTTACACTTGCTGTTGCTGTTGCACTGCAACCATTTGCATCGGTGTAGCTGTAAGTAATAGTATGAATACCCAGACCCGCATTGGCAGGAGTGAAAATACCACCCGACATTCCTGCGCCACTGAATGAGCCACCAGCAGGATTTCCGGTAAGAGAAACTGCAGAAGCATCAACACAATATTGCGTTGCAAGCCCTGAGATGCTAACAATCGGTAACGGAGTTACAGTAGTGCTTTGCGATGTGCTGTTAGTGCAACCGCTTCCATTTGTAAAGGTGTATGTAATTGTTGTTATACCTACACCCGCTGTTGCAGGGTTAAAGGTATTTCCTGTTACACCGGTTCCGCTGAAGGTGCCGCCTGTTGGATTACCAACAAGTGTTACTGTAGAAGCATTCACACAATATTGTGTTGAAAGTCCGCTGAAAGTAACCACCGGCAATGCCAACACCGTAATGTTGATGTTTGCCGAGTTGGTGCAACCATTAATATCGGTGTAATAGTAAATGATGTTGTGTGTTCCTACACCGGCAACCGAAGGATTGAAGATGTTTCCTGTAACACCGCTGCCGCTAAATGTGCCACCCGCGGGTGTTGCAGTAAGCGGAACAGAAGTAGTAGTAACACAAAACTGTTGCGTTATAGGAGTAATTGAAACAACAGGCAACGCATAAACAGTTACACTTTGAGTAAGAACTCCAGTGCAACCGTTTACATCGGTATAAGTGAATGTAATGGTGTGCACACCTGCACCGGCAACAGCCGGACTAAATACAGTTCCTGAGATTCCTGCACCGCTGAACGTGCCGCTTTGAGGACTTCCGGAAAGCGTAGCAGGCGTTTCGTTAATGCAATAATCCTGTCCTAATCCTGTAAAACTGATAACAGGTAATGGGTTAACCACTACACTTTGTGAAGTGCTGTTGGTACAGCCAAACTGATTAGTATACGTATAGATAATTGTATGCGTACCAACTCCTGCCTGTGAAGGCACAAAATTGTTTCCTGAAATACCGATACCGCTGAATGTTCCACCAGATGGACTCCCTGTTAAAGGAGCAGCTGCTGCATCAACACAATAAGTTGCAGCTAAACCACTGAAAGAAACTACCGGCAATGGAACTACTACTGCTGTGCGTGTAGCAAAATTAGTACAACCGTTTGCATCGGTGTAAGTGTAGGTAAGTGTATGTGAACCAACACCTGCAACCGAAGGATTAAAGATATTTCCGGTTACACCGGTTCCAGTGAATGTTCCACCGCTTGGGCTTCCTGAAAGAGTAACCGAAGTTTCGGTAATGCAATACTGGTTAGCCAAGGCTGTAAATGTTACAACAGGAAGCGGATGTACCGTTACTGAATGTGATATGCTGTTGGTGCAGGTATTTGCATCCGTGTAAGTATAGGTAATTGTATGCGTTCCAGCACCTGCTGTTGCAGGGTTAAACACGTTGCCGCTCATGCCCGTTCCGGTGAAGGTGCCACCTGAAGGTGAAGGCACAAGGGTTGATGCTGCTTCGTCAATACAGTACTCAGCATCCAATCCGGTGAAACTTACAACAGGTAATGGATGAACGGTTACACTTTGTGACTGGCTGTTTACGCAACCGTTTCCGTCTGTATAAGTGTAAGTAACTGTATGCGTACCCGCACCAGCTGTTGCAGGGTTAAACTGTAAACCTGATGTACCCGGACCGCTGAATGTTCCGCCAACAGGTAAACCTGCTAATGTAACTACTCCTGCATCAACGCAATATTCGTGCGGTACGTTAAATCCGCTGAAACTCACAACAGGTAAAGGATTAACAATAACAGTCTGGCTGTAAGAATTAGCGCAACCATTTCCGTTTGTGTACTGGTAAGTAATCACATGTGTTCCAACACCTGCTAATGAAGGGTTAAAGGTATTTCCGGTAATAGGTCCGGTAAAGAAACCGCCTGCTGGACTTACTGTTAAAAGAACCGGAGAAGCATCAACACAATAGGCTGCTGCAAGAGTTCCATAAGAAACAACAGGTAAAGGATTTACCGTTACTACAACAGCCGGGCTTGAAGTTCCCACACAGCCGTTGCCATCATTAATAGTTACCGAATAATTTCCGGATGTTGTAGCCGAAATAATCTGGTTGGTTTCACCGTTTGGCGACCACAGGTAGCTTGCTCCTGCACTGGCTACCAATGTAACACTTCCTCCCTGACAGAAGGTAGTTGTGCCTAATGCACTAACAGTTGGAACAGGGTTGCTGTTTACAACAACTGTTGTACTTGGTGAAACAGAAACACAACCATTTGCATTAGTAACTGTAACAAAATAGGTTCCTGCAGTTGCAACAGTAATGTTTTGAGTTGTTTCATTATTAGGTGACCACAAGTAAGATGTACCACCACTTCCCTGAAGAGTAATGCTTGATCCACTGCAAATGCCAATTGTCCCCGCAGGTGAAATTCCTGCAGTCGGTAAACTATTAACAGTAACTACAGTAGGTCCTGTAGTAGCTGAACAGCCATTGCTGTTAGTAACTGCCACTGAGTAATTTCCGCCAGCAGAAACAGTAATAGAAGATGTTGTTGCGCCATTACTCCATAAATATTGTGAGTAAGGGGTTGCTGTGCTTAATACCACATTTCCACCTGCACAGAAAGTAGTTGGACCATTAGCTGTTATTACTGGAACCGGCAATGGATTAACTGTAACTACTGTTGGTGCTGATGCGCCTGTGCATCCATTTGCATCTATAATAGTAACTGAATAGTTGCCAGAAGCAGAAGCAGAAATAATCTGGTTGGTTTCTCCGTTTGGTGACCACAGATAACTTGCTGCTGCCGGTGAAACAAGTGTTACGCTTCCGCCTTGGCAGAAAGTAGTAGCACCTAATGCGCTAACTGTTGGTAAAGGATTACTGTTGACTACAACTGTTGTGCTTGGTGAAACAGAACTGCAGCCATTTCCGTCTACAACTGTTACCGAAAAAGTGCCTGCGGTTGCTGTAGTAATATTCTGAGTAGTAGCCCCATTATTCCAGAAATAAGAAACACCACCACTTCCTTGAATTGTAATACTTGATCCGTTGCAAATACCAATTGTTCCGGAAGGTGAAATTCCTGCAGTTGGCAATGGATTTACTGTTACTGCGGTTGCCGAAGAAGTATTTGAGCAACCGTTGCTGTTAGTAACAGCGACTGAGTAATTTCCTGCAGATGAAACAGTAATAGAAGAGGTTGTTGCACCATTACTCCATAAATATTGTGAGTAAGGTATTGCAGTACTCAATACAACGTTTCCTCCTTGGCAGAAAGTAGTTGGACCATTAGCTGTTATAACAGGTAGAGGAAGAGGGTTTACAATAACATTTACTGGTGATGAAGTTGCTGAGCAGCCATTTCCGTCAGTAACTGTTACTGCATAGCTCCCTGCTGCGGTTACAGTAATAAATTGTGTTGTTTCAGAATTAGGAGACCAAACGTTTCCTGTACCACTTGAAGAATAAATGACAACGCTACCGCCAATACAAATTGTAGTAGAACCAAGTGGGGTAGCAACAGCAGTAGGTAAGCTATTTACTGTTACATTTTGTGTTGACGTGTTGCTGCAACCAAATCCATCAGAGTAGGTGTAGGTAATAGCATAGGTTCCAACTCCTGCTGTTGCCGGATCAAAACTGTTACCGGTAATACCTGTTCCACTGAAAGTTCCACCTGAAGGACTACCTGTTAATGTTACAGATGATGCATCAACACAGTAAGCATGCGGTACATTAAAGCCGCTGAAACTTACTGGTGGTATTGCATGAATAGTAACTGTTTGTGATGACGATGATGAACAACCGAAAGAATTGCTTAAGGTATAAGTAATGCTATGACTTCCTGCGCCAGGAATAGTCGGGAAGAATTGACTTCCAACAATTCCGTTTCCGCTGAAACTGCCGCCTGCAGGTGAACCTGTTAAGTTTACTGCAGCCTCATCTGCACAATAATCAGAATCCAATCCTGTGAAGCTAACTGATGGAACAGGGTTAACTGTTACCGTTTGTGATGAACTGCTTTCGCAGCCGTTGCCGTCAGAATAGGTGTAGGTTATGGTATAATTCCCTGCACCAACTGAAGGGTCAAATATATTTCCTGTAATTCCTGTTCCGCTGAATGTGCCTCCTGCAGGACTACCGAAAAGTGTAGCGGAAGGATTATTTGCACAATATTGTGAGGCAAGTCCGCTGAATGTTACTGAAGGTAAATTGGTAACTTCAACTGTTTCTGAAGAAGAGTTTTCGCAGCTATTACCATCGGTGTAAGTATAGGTAATGGTATGAATTCCGTTTCCGGCAGCCGAAGGACTAAATGAATTTCCTGAAATACCGGGACCGCTGAATGTACCACCTGAAGGACTCCCTGTAAGCGTTGCAGATGCTGCATCATTGCAATAAGCGGCAGCTAAACCTGAGAAACTAACAGTTGGAAGAGGATTAACAGTAACCGTTACATTCGTTGTTCCCTGACAACTGCCCGCTGATACGGTTAGTGTAACAGGTCCTGATGTTGAAACAGTAATGAACTGAGTAGTTTCATTGCTTGGTGTCCAAAGATTTCCGGTTGTGCTGCTTGAATAAAGTGTAACACTTTCACCTGCGCAGAAAGTTGTGCTGCTCAGTGCTGTGATAACAGGGTTTACCGGAGTTTCAGCAACGGTAACTGAGGCAGTTCCTGTACATCCGTTTGCATCTTCTACTAAAACAGAATAGGTCCCTGCAACCGTTGCAGTAATCGTTTGAGTAGTTTCACTATTTGGTGACCAGTCGTAAAAAGTAGCAGCGCTTGAAGTAAGATTAGTGCTACCTCCTGTGCAGAATGTTAAACTTCCTGAAATAGTTGGAACAGGATTCGGGTTTACAGTTACCGCAGTTACTGCCGCAGTTCCTTCGCATCCATTAGCATCGGTTACAGTTACCTGATAATTTCCGGTAGCAGTAACCACAATTGACTGAGTGCTTTGTAAGCCGGGCAGCCATGAATAGGAAGATGAATTTCCTGTTGTCAGCGTTACGCTACCTCCCTGACAAAAGGTGGTTGGGTCATTATTTGCTGCTGAAATAGTTGGTGTTGGAAGTGCATTGATGGTAACTGCTAGATCAGGATTAGATGTTGCGAAACATCCGAAAGCATCAGTTGAGGTTACATTATAGTTGCCGGTTTCGCTTACCAGACTTAATGATATACTCTGAGTTGTTGCTCCGTTTGACCATAAGTAAGTTGTTGCAGCTTCAGTAGTAAGTATTACATCATCACCAAAGCAAACGGTTACAGGTGTAAGTGCACTAACTGTTGGCTGTGGAACGGGATGAACCGTTGTGGTTTGTGAACTGCTGTTGATACAACCATTGCCGTCTGTATAGGTATAGGTAATGGTATATGTTCCTGCTAGGGCAGTGCAAGGAGTAAATGTATTAGCACTAAAACCGGTTGATCCGGTATAGGTAAATGTGCCTCCTGCCGGGCTACCTGTAAGCAAATATCCGCTGCAATCATCATCGCAATAGCTGGCAGCTAATCCGCTGAAACTTACTGTAGGCAATGGGTTGATGGTAACCACTTTTGAAGCAGTGTTGGTACAGCCGTTAGCATCCGTAACGGTAACCGTATATGTTCCGCTGGTGCTTACAGTAATTGATTGACCTACTAATCCGTTTGACCACGCATATGAACTCATGCCTGCTGTTGCTGTTAAGGTAACGGTTCCGGGAGAACAAATAATTCCTGAAACGGGTGAAGCTGTTACACTAACTGTTGGCGCACTGTTTACAGAAACTACAGTTGGAGCTGAAGTAGTTGAACAGCCTGTTGCGCTGTTGGTTATTAAAACTGTATAGCTGCCTGCTGAAGTAGCTGAAATAGTTTGCGCTGTTGCTCCGCCTGGCGACCATAAATAATTTGTTCCTATATCAGTTGCTGAAGAAAGTGTAACACTTCCGCCTGAACATATTGAGGCTGTTGGGCTTGGGTTAATAACCGCAAAAGGAAGAGGGTTAACAGTAACAGTTTTTGATGCTGAACCCGGGCAACCACTTTGTGTTGAAGTTAAGGTGTAAGTGGTGTTGCCAATAGAGCCCGGGGTTACAGTTATAGCTTGTGTTGTAGCACCATTTGACCAAAGATTGCCTGTAGCAAAGTTGGAAGTAAGGGTAGCGCTTTGTCCCAAACAAATAGTGGCATTAACCGGAGCAGAGGTAATAGTTACGGCAGGGTTGTTTGTAACTGTAACTGTAACTGTGGCCGTATTTACGCATCCGTTTAAATCCGTTCCTGTAACAGTGTATGTGCTTGTAACGGTTGGTTCTGCAGTTACGCTGGTGCCTGATGTTGAAAGCAAGCCGGTTGCCGGTGACCAGGTGTAGGTGCTGGCACCCGAAGCTGTTAACTGAACCGAACCTCCATTACAGATAGTTGGAGCCGAAGGTGATACACTTACTGTTGGTAAAGAATTAACCGTAATTGTTGTAGCTGGCGAAGTTGTTGAACAGCCAAAGCTGTTTGTTATAGTAACTGTTTTGGCTCCTGCAGTTGAAAAAGTAGCTGTTTGAGTTGTTGCCCCTCCCGGAGACCATAAGAAAGTGGTTCCGTTATCAGTAACAGCTGATAGTGTTGTGCTGCTTCCTGCGCAGATAGCAACTGTTGGCTGTGGACTTATATTAGCAAAAGGAACAGAATTTACAGTAACAGTTTTTGTTGCAGAACCTGTGCATCCGCTTTGTGTTGAGAACAAAGTAAAAGTGCTTGTTCCTACCTGAGTTGGTGTAACAGTTATGGCTTGTGTTGTTGCTCCGTTAGACCAGAGATTTCCGGTAGCAAAGTTGGATGTCAGGGTAATGCTTTGTCCTAAACAAATTGTAGCAGGGTTAGGGTTAGACGTAATAGTAACGGTAGGCAGATTTGTTACTGTTACTGTAACTGTACGTGTATTTGAACAACCATTTAGGTCAGTTCCGGTAACGGTGTATGTTTGATTTGAAGTAGGTTGGGCAGTTACGGTTGCTCCTGTTGTAGAAAGCAAGCCTGTAGCTGGCGACCATGAATAGCTGTTAGCACCGGAAGCAGTCAGCTGAACAGATGAACCATTGCAAATAGTAGGTGCAGATGGTGATACGTTTACTGTTGGCAGGTTATTTACCGTTACTGTTTTTGTAGTGCTGTTAACACAACCGTTTACATCGGTTCCGGTAACTGTATAAGTCTGTGTTGAGGTTGGGTTTGCTGTTACAGTTGTACCTGTTGTTGCGCTCAAACCTGTTCCGGGAGACCATGAATAGGTGCTTGCTCCACTTGCTGTAAGTGCAATGGATGAGCCGTTGCAAATTGCTGTTGTAAACGGATTAACTGTAATGGTTGGTAAACCATTTACTACAACTGTTGTAACTGCCGATGTGGTTGGACAGTTGTTGGTATTGGTAACAATTACAGTATAATTTCCGGCTGCTGTAACGGTATAAAGTGCAGAGGTAGCAAGTGGAATATTTGACCCGTTCAGTTGCCATTGGAACCCCTGAA
>CAMBRL010000025.1 GCA_945870105.1 Chitinophaga pinensis | reverse complement strand
TTACAGGACGGTATTCATATTCATTGCCAGCTGCATCTTTATAGTAAGGACTTGAGAAAATTTCAGGTACGGCACTTATTCCTTTTGAAGTAAGACGATGATTCATTGTCACTAATTCATCATCAAGATTGTAGCTATTCGGAATCGTGGTCGCATAAAGTAAAGAACTAAATACTGAAATGATAATCAACAACTTTGAAATTAATCTATCCGAGTTAGTCTTTTTAACTTTATAGTTAAATTTTGATGAAGGCATCAGTATTTAAATTAAATAATTTATTCGATATAAATAGAATTATCGAAATTCAAACAATCCCGGGTACATCTTTTCTACTGCAATTTTTACTTCTTCTCGATCAGTAACTATTACTTTTCTTCCTTCATGTGCAAGAGCTACTGCTAAGGCAAGTTGTTGCGATTCTTCAATTATCACTGACCCATCTTTGTAGGTCACATGTTCAAAATGAATCGGATCGCCCGGTTGATATTTTTCAAGGTAATACTGCAACTGAAAATGAAGATGATTTTTGTTTACCCTATCGGTTGCTTCACTAATAGTCAGTTCATAGTTTTTGCTTTTTGCAAAAACTCCTAGAGCCCTGTTATCGCGCGGGAAACAAGGTCCTCCGAAACCAAAACCATAGTTCAGGTATTTTTTCCCGATTCGCGAATCAGCACCAACAGCTGCAAGAATTTTTTCGTAATCAGCTCCTGCCTTTATTGCCAGATCACCAATAGAATTTGCGAACGAAATTTTAGTTGTAAGAAAACAATTAGTTGCAAGCTTTGCTATTTCAGCGCTTATGCGGCTCATACGACAATACACTGGGTTGTTTTTTGCCATTTTTCGATAAATTTTCTCTAATCTTTCACCTACCTCTTCATTCGCTTCACCAATCATCACCTGATCGGGATACTGCTGGTCGTGAATAATATTACCTTGGGCAATAAATTCAGGATTATAAGAAACGGTGTAATTATAGGCAAGCACTTTCTCAGCCAGTTTGTCGCAATAACCTGGCATAGTAGTGCAGCCAATGTATAAATGAACCGTATTTTTCCTTTTACCAAAAGCAATTAATTCGTCTGTTACTTTCTCTACTTGTGAATGATTGTAACTTCCATCTGGTAATGATGGCGTAGCAACCATAATGAAAATATCTTCTATTTCGTTGTTGATGATGGTTTCGGCATTTGAGCTTACAAAAAATGATTTTGCTTCACTGAGCAATTCGTTCACACCAGGTTCGGTTGAATAAAATCTGCGTGATTGCAGCAAGTTCACATATTCTTCCGAAACGTCAACTGCATAAACTTCAAAGCCCGATTTTTCAAGATTCAGGGCAAAACACAATCCCAATTTTCCAACACCTATAATACCTGCTTTTTTCAATTGACTTCCTTCATTGGTTTTCCGGCTTCAAAGATATATTCTTTAAGTTTCTCGCTAATGAAACCCCAAGTTGGCTTATTCAATCCCCAGGTTTTATTGTTTTGAACCAGCCATTTGCCTGTTTCATTTACTGTGTACCAGTCAAGACCCGGGCGCTTTTCCATAAATCTGATTAAGCCTACAGGGTTTTCGGCAAACGATTCCCAACCGTCTTCGTGATGAATATGAAATGAGCACATTTTTCTAGGAAGAATTTCCTGATTAATTCCCATTGCTGCCGCACCAATCAGCCCCATGCTATCGATATGTATTGAATATAAATCCAATTCAGGGTACCCTTCAATTTCCAGCCAATTTTTTTTTGACATTAAGGTAAAGTCACCACAGGCAAATGTGTCAAGACTCCACAGTAAAAAAACTTCTGGTGGATAAAACGTGGTAAAAAATTTTTTCATGAAAACATTGAGAACTTTCATTGAATTAGTAAATGAATATAAAAAGTCAGGAACTCCCACAATGTATTCGTTTCCTTTAACCTTTCCAATACGTTTGATTACGTTGTTTTTTGCGAAGTCAATTTTATTTTCAAAGCCATCAACTTTCAAAATTTCTTTTTTCACATCCCACCTGTTTGCTCTGTAAAAACTGTTTTCATCTAATTTCTTTTGTGCAAGAAAACTAAAAAGTTCATCAGAAAAAAGTAAATCTATGTTTGTACAAAGCACAAATGGTGCACTTGCTCTGCGGATACCTGCGTTTTTTGCCGTCATCTGAAAAAGCGGCATTCGTGAAGAGAAACTATAAGTTTTGTGAATTGATTCAGGGACTATAACATAATGCAACAATACTTCGCTGTCTGCAGGAGGTTTGGGCAAAGCATCTTTCAGTAAAGGCTTATCGGCAGGTGGATTCCACTCAACAATAATCAACTCAAGAGGCAATTTATGTCTTGAACTCTGGTGATAAATTCCTTCAACAAAACATTTTGTTCGCTCCATCAAATCACCGCCATGATTGTCATTACGCGTTGTTGCTACTATACTAAGGTAAGGGGTCTTTTCCATCAGATTACTTGCTCCTTCAAAATAAAATTATTTAGCCCCCAATTTTCATCATTATATATAGTCGGTTTTTTTTCTGCCAGCATTTTTTGTGCTTCACGTTCAAAAAATAAATAGGCGTTTCTGTATTCCGGATTCTCATGAGTTGAATCATAGCGTCTGCTATGTTCTTTATGATATATCGGTGAACTGATTACTTTTTCTTTCAACCCGAGTGAAGCTGCCTGAATGACCATCAATGCATCAACATGAAGAGAAATATAAGTTTGCTCACTATATCCTTTCAGTTGTTCCCAAATACTTTTGTGCATCAGCATAAAATCGCCACTAACGTTGCAATGATAGCGATATTCTATGTTGTGGAAATAAATATTCCAGTTCCTACGTTCAAAAAAAAATCTATGTTTCTTTGAATGATACTTCCATTTACATAAAAGATAGTTTTTCAATTTCAGGAACCAAAAACTTAAAGGGTTGCTTATTGAATAATCATAAGCATGGCCTTTCATTGATATTCTGAAAATTTCTTGAGGTTTGTTGTTGCTGTCAAAGTTTCTGAAATCAATTCGGTCAGCACAATAGTATGTATGTTTATTAAGCAAGTAAACATTTTTAAAAAACTCATCGGGCAATAGTATATCTGGGTTAAGACACAAAATATATTCACCTGCTGATATTCTTATTCCTACATTCTTCGCACAGTACTCCAGCATAGGAACATTTTTCCGTTCTCCGCTTTCAATTAATGCCAAATGAACTTCTGCTGGAACTGTTATAATTTTTACAGTGACAAATTTATTGGAAACCTGCCAGTTTATGAATTGCTCTATATTAGGTTCTGATAATGGGTTATAGTTGACAAAAATGATTTCCGAATAAATTTCATATGTTGTTAGTTGGCTGTAAGTTAAACTAAAACAATGTTGCAGTCGTTCTTTAAAATCACCACCGTAATGATCATTTCTTCCTGCTATAACAATACTTAAATAAGGTTTGCTCATCTCGTTATTCTAAATTACAATTTCTGTCAGTGCAAATTTTTGTAAACCCCAACTTTCGTCATTCAAAAAATTGCTTGTCGGTTTTCCGGAGATTATTTGCTGTGCGATTTTTTCGAATTTAGTATATGCTTCAAGAAAAACAGTTTCCTGCTTAATTGCATCCCACGAATATCTTCTTTCGTGTTCCTGATGAAAAACAGGTTGTGCAAAAACATATTCTTTCAGCTTCGCAAAAGCAAAGATTGTAAATAGCGCATCGGTGTGTGTTGATATATAAGTGTATTCAGGATAGCCTTTTAATTCATTCCAATAATCACGGTGCATTAGCATAAAATCTCCCGAGTTATGGCAATGTGCTTGATACGATGCATTATCCTGAGTAACCGATATGCCTAAGAAATCACACCATCGTTTATTTCTCAATTTCCAGAACTCAAAATTTATACGGAGTTGATTGACTGATTTTAAAAACTGATATTGAATCTTTTTATCCGGTAAAGTTGAAAAATAATATAGAAAACCTTTCAACGAGATAGCGTATCCTGACCTGTAAAGGTATTGCAGTGTTTGTGTATCACTTTCTTTTTTGAAATCGAAACGATTAGCACGATAGTAAAAACACATGTTTAATTTTCCCGCTGCTATAAATTCAAAAATCTCAGGATGGACTAATATATCGGCATTAATACAAAGTATGTATTCACCTTTTGATCTTCTGATGCCCGCGTTTTTAGCTATGAATTCAAACATCGGAACTGTTTTTCTAATCTCAGGATTAACATACTGTTCATGTATTTCATGCGCTACATTGATTACCCTGCAAGAAACAAAGTTGAGATTTTTTGGAATACTGACAAGTTGTTCAAGCGCCTTGTTTTCAGTAACCGGATTCCAGTTGACTATAACAAACTCAGCTTGAATTCTGCTTTTTTCCAACAATTTTATGTTCCAATCCATGCACTGTTGCAGGCGTTGAATGAAATCGCCTCCGTAGTTGTCGTTACGCGCGGCAACAATTATAGAAAGTAATGGATTAATCATTCCCCTCGATTTGCCGAATCAAAAAATCTGCATAGCGTGTGTGACCCCGGTCGTTGAAATGACCATCATCTAATTTGTAATCCTCTTTTGTAACTTCCATCTCAACATACTCAAGCCCTTCAAACAAACCCGGAAAATCTTTTTTAGTGTTAAATGTAAATCTGTAAACTTCAGGAATTGACGATAATATTAACCGCGCATTGTTTTGTCCGGCTATTGATTTTAACACTGTCAATTCGGTGTTGCAATAAGGCTTATCATATTTTATTTTCTCGTTTACGTTAAAATAATTGCGCACCTGCGCACCATAATTTACGATTCCAGCTTTCAGCAGAATTTTCCACATTAGTGTTGTAATCACTGATTTTGACATTACATAGTTGAACATATTCTCATCCTCAGCAATCTCATACAACTGAAGATTGAAACAATAAGCTTCATGCATGTCTTTGAAATAAGTTCCATGAGGGCAAGCCATCAGGTTGCCGGCATTTGTAGGAAAGAAAGCGTTAACGTATGGTTTTACTTCGCGTTTGAAATAATTAATGTCATTGCCAAGGAAAAAATTCACAATCACCACATCGGGTTTTAGCAACGGAATATATTTTTGGGCTACGGCAAGGTATTGCGCCACATCCGTTCCGCTGATACCACAATTGTAAACCGTATATCCTCTAGCCAACATAATATCAGCAAAGGATCCTGATTTTAAAGTAGCTGAATGTCCCCAGGTAAAGGAATCGCCAATCAGCAAAATTTTAGGTTTTGAATTCCCATACTGTTTAAACTCAACACTTCTGAAACCATCGGTATTAATGGGAGAAGAGACAAACTGCTTAATCGATTTTTCAAGTGATGAGAGCTGTGAAGTATCTTTTGCAGACAGTGAATGATAGTATTGGGCAAACTCATTGCTGTTTTTTTTAATTATTAAATCAATGTTTTCGTTAACCAGTGAATAAACTTCCAATGTTTGATTCCCAGCCAGAGTAGAATCTCTTTCTTTAATCTTTTTAGCTATTTCATGAATAGCTGTTTTACTCACCTTGAAAATTCCGGTTTCATCCGCTTCAAACCCCTTCATCATGTACAGCGAATCAACCCGATTGAAGTAACGTACATTGGTATGAATTCCTGGCTTATATCCCGATTTGCGCAACGTAAATTCAGCAGCAATAAAAAGTAACAAGGAAACAACTGCTGCAAGAATTATTTCGGCAGTTTTATTAAATTGATGGGCGAAGAAATAAATCAGTAAGCCATTGACAAGAAGAAAGACAATGAACCAAATGCCAATGAAATTGCCTGTTTCATGAGCAATCAAAAAAATAATTTTATTAAATCTCGGATAAATACTCTGCAGATCAATCAATGATGTTCCTGAAAAGTTTTCAAGAAACCAGATAATTTTAAACATAACAACAAGCACAGCATTTACAAAAAAGAACCTTAAAATATGCTTTGTTCCGTCATTAATTTTCATTTACGTATAGCCTGAATAAATATCGCTTGTCTAAAATTATTTTTGCTGAATCTGGATTCAGAGCGCGTTTGTAAATATAAACATCAATTGTATCTAAATCTCTTAATTCATGTAATTGGTTTGCCCACCATTGCCATTGTTTGCCTACCGCCACTGAGTCAATTTTACCCTGTTCGTTATATTCTTTAATTATCGCATATTCCAGGCGGGCAAAATGTTCCCAGTTAAATCCTGATTTTTTTCCCAACTCCCAAACATCGGTATTTTCTTTTCCTGAATTCAAAATGGAATAGTGTAAATATTCTTTATGTGCCGGAATAATTTCTGAATAAGTGGGGTAAACCGAGAACGGAAATGAACTAATCTGGAGAAGTCCGCAAAGAAAATTCATTCCAAAAATAACCAACGAAACTGTGATTAACTTTCTGTTCACATGCGGTTTAATTTTTTCTATTTTTTCAACTACGGGAATGAACGAAAACTTTTTCTTTAGAAACAGCAATACTTTTTCAAAGTTGATGAAAACAACATATTGTATCTGCAGCTCTTTAAAACCAATGTATAAAACCATTTTCAGAATATTGTGCATGAGTAATCCGCCAAGTATGCTCACGTATTTCAACCAACGATGGAAAAGCAACATCCAGAAAGCCAGTTCAAAAAATATCACCAACAATCCGCCTGCATACAGCAACCACGGATGTAAATCAAATCGGTAAACAGGAAGCCTGTAAAAATTTTCAAACCACTCCAGCCGAACCTGATTTATCATGCTTTGGCCCAGTGCCCAGTCAAACCCGCCATCACTCAGTTTATGAAAACCCGACCAGAAATAAATAAACCCGACTTGCAGCCATATAATTTTTATCGGGAAAGTATAATTAGATGACTTAATTGGCAATTCATTATTCCGGAAAAATAATTTATCGAGCGAGAAGACATCTGACACGGGAGCAAATGCTAAGAACCATGAAATCCAAATCGGCAACTGCGAATGCCAGAGTTTCCCATAAAAATTAGGAACCGAAATAATATAAAAGACAAAAATGGTATTCAGAAAAAGAAAAAGACGAGTAAACAAACCAAATACTAAAAAAACACAAGAAATGATTCCGGCAATGCAGACATACAGGTAAAGTTCTTTACTGATGGGCATTATATCAATAAGCCAACCTATGAAGGGAAGTACTTCGCGGGGTTTGCTTTCAACAAACTGCAATTTATCATTAATATAGTTCAGGTATTCTCTGCCAAGGATGATGAAAAACACAATTCTGTAAACCGCCAGATTGTAAGGACCTGAAGGAGTAAATAAAAACCTGACTGCAGCAGCAACAACATATTCTCTGTTGAGCCATGTGAAAAAAACAAGTCCGTTCAGTGCAAACAACAAATAAGTTCTGCTTAGGTATTGCTGATAAATGGCTGCGTTTGAAGACTGAAAGGAATAACGCATTGTATAGTAAACAACAAGCGAAAGCAGGAACAATAAAATCTGCGCAACAATAAAAGCCTTAAAATATTTGAAGAAATATTCTTTTCCTGATTCGCCTTTTGTCAAAGCTTTTTTTTCCTCACGCACAAATGCGAGAAAATTATTTTTCAGTAGGACGAAATCAGAAGAATATCGCCACAACTTCCAGATGAAAAACAGAAATATTGCTGCAATTCCAATGTGGAACGACTGAATGAAAAAATAAACAGCCTGGTGATAGTTGGGATACCAGCGAATTAAATCCTCATAGCTTGCTTTGAAAAGAAAAAAGCCATTGTGCGAAAAAACCAAAAAATAAATACAGGCAAGCAGGTAAGCTGCTATAATAAGCCTGTACATATTATGGTATTGCTGCTTTTCGTGCGCCATTAGCTTTATCACTGTTAAGCGACAAACTTAGCTTTTTATGAATAGAAATCTGCTGGGAAAAATCAGTCTTTAGCCATCAGTTGCTCTACCTGTTTGGCTACCCAGTTGTAAGTAATGGAAATTCCCTGCTCCAGATTATACGCGGGTTTCCAGTTCAAATCCTTTGAAATAACTGCATTGTCCGAACATCTTCCTCTCACGCCTTCCGGCCCTTTAATGTTTTTTATGGAGAGATTTTTATCTGCCACTTTCATAATCAGATTTGCAAAATCATTGATAGAAATCATTTCTTCTGAACCGATGTTGTATGGTCCGGTTTTACCGGAACGCAGCAATTTTGTTGTTGCATCCAAGCAATCATCAATGTAAAGAAAAGAACGTGTTTGTTTTCCGTCACCCCATATTTCAATAGTTCCGCCAGTTTCGGCTTGAGCAATTTTACGGCAAAGCGCTGCAGGGGCTTTTTCCTTTCCGTTGTTCCATGCTCCTTCAGGCCCGTAAACATTGTGGTAGCGCGCTATTTTTACATTAAGTCCGTAGTTTCTTTTGTAAGAAAGATAAAGTCGCTCGCTGAATAATTTTTCCCAGCCATATTCACTGTCTGGCTGAGCCGGATATACTGTATTTTCAGCACATTTAGGATTAAGCGGGTCTAACTGATTGTATTCAGGATAAACACATGCAGAAGAAGAATAGAAAACTGCTTTTACTCTTTTCTCTACACAAACCTTTGTCACATTCAGGTTTATTTGTGCCGAATTATGCATAACATCTGCATCATGCTCACCTGTAAAAATATATCCTGCACCACCCATGTCCGCTGCAAGTTGATACAACTCGTCTGTTTTTTCTTCAATTACCGAGCGAACAAATTCAAAGTTTCTCAAATCACCCTGCACAAATTCATCAGCTGTAGTTTTAGAATATTCCGGTAGTTTTAAATCAACTCCTTTTACCCGATAACCTTCGCTTTTTAATCTTTTCACAAGGTGCGAACCAATAAATCCACCTGCACCTAAAACAATCGCTTTCTTCATTTACCGTAATCTGTATTTTTCAATTTCAGCCGCTAATATCTTAATATTATTTTTTATCAGCTGATTTCCGTGAATTGCAGCAGCAGCATTTTTCCCTAAAGAGAAAACAAGGTTATCGTCTTTACACACGGTTACCATCTGTTTCGACATGGCAAGATAATCGTATTCATCAACCAGAACACCTGTCTGATTATGTAAAATGGTTTCTGATATTCCCGCATGATTCGTAGCAACAACAGGCAATCCGCAAGCCATTGCCTCACGTACCGAAACAGGAGTTCCTTCTTTATCTCCGTTGATTGGTGTTGTTAATGAATGCTGTATAAACACGCGAGCTTTTTTCATTTCTTCATAAACTTCCTGTGGTGAAAGCACACCTTTTAATGCAACATTATCTTCGATGTTCAGGGCTTTTATCAAAATCAGGCAAGCTTCAAATAGCTCACCTCCACCATCTTTGCCAATCATTACTAAACGCGCATCGGGAATTTGTTTTAATGTTTCGTGAAACGAAAGAATAACCAAATGCGGGCTTTTGGTTTCTGCAAATCTGCCCACATACAAAAACACAGCCGGATTATTTGTATGGTCGCTGTAACTGAATAAATTCAGGTCAATGAGCGATGGCAGGTAAAGTAATTTTTCCTTCAAATGATACAAGCTGTTCAGTTTGTTTAGAATGTCGTTAGAAACACAAACTACTTTTGAGCAATACGCAAACATTTCTTTATATCGGCAACCATTTGCTTCAATAATTTTTTTGTGATGAATATCGTAACCTCGAAAGGTAACTATCAGGGGAATTCCTGCTTTTCTGCATTCGTCATAAACCTCAATACCACAAGTTCCGAACTCAGCCAAAACAATTTTTACGTTATTACTTTTAAGATATTTTCTGAACGCAATTTTCAGATAAAAATTTTCTCCCTTATTCCAGAATAGTTCCCAAAACTCAATAAACTTCAAAATTATTTTGTTTTTGCTCAGTAAATGATTTTCGTGAACCTCTGAAGTAGGGAAATATCCGCCATACAACTGATGCACATAATATCCTGCTTTTTTCAGTCCTTTTATTTTTAAGTCGATAAATGTTTCGGAATATTTGTTTCTGTTCTTATTTACTACAGCAATATTCGTTAGTGTTTTCTGTAACTGTTTTCTTCGTTCGTTCTTCGCAAAATCAACATAATATTCCCTCTTAGCTTTTTCTACACTCTTAAATAAAACAAATCTGCGGAAATAGTAAATCGCATAGTTGACAATTTTAGAAAGAACAGGATGAATAAGTGCTTCATATACCCAGCGCGGTCTGCGCTGCGCATAAATCATTGCAACAATAATTATCAGAACAATAACTATCATCTTGTTCATTTTTACTGTCTGTATTTAATAAACCAATCTGTCATTTCTTTTACTCCTTCGTGAAGAGATCGTTGTGGCTTGTAACCTGTTTTGCTATACAATTTTGTAGTATCTGCGTGTGTAAAAGGCAATTCATTTTCAGGCAAAGGTTTATAAAATATTTCGGGTTTCACTCCTAGATTTTCTGCTATGGTAAATAAATATTCTTTCACCGAAACAGGGGAGCCTTTCCCCACATTATATATTTCATGAATACTATTTGAAGGTAGCGGCAAATAGGCATAAATCAAACGGGAAATACTTTCCACTATATCTGAAACGTGCGTAAAATCACGTTGCACCTTTCCATCGTTATAAAGAAAAACCGGCTCCCTGCAAATAAGCGAATTCATAAATTTCCATGCTGCCATATCTTGACGCACCCATGAACCATAAACAGTGAAAAAGCGCATTCCCACGCAGGTTATTCCATACTTCACTGAATATTCATCTGCAAATTTTTCATTTTTTCTTTTGGTGGTTCCGTAAACCGACAATTGGTTTTTGCCTGTATTTTCTTCTTTAAAAACAGAATCAGCACTGGCATTATAAACTGATGAACTGCTGGCATAAAAAAGTTTATCAATTTTCAATTCCTTGCATATTTCCAAAATATTCTGAAATCCTTTAACATTTGTATTATAATATAAATCGGGCTGCAGCGCAGAATTTGCAATGCCCGTGCAGGCGGCAAGGTGAATAATAAAATCTGGTTTTATTTCCCTAATTATCTTCATTAAATCATTGTAATTCCTGATATCGCAACTATGATAATTCACAATTGAACCGAGCTGTGCGAGGCGGTGCGCCTGAATAGAATCGTCTAACTGATTAAATAAATCAATTCCGTGAACAATAAAGTTATCCTGAAATTTCCTGACCAGGTGAAACCCGATAAAACCAGCAACGCCTGTAATAAAAACTTTCTTCATAAAATTCAAGAGTTCGCAAAGTTAATCGCAGATTGTTAAGTTTCTTTTTTTTTAGCGGTAGCTAATAATTTTTCCACATCCTGCCACACAACCCAGTTTTTATCTCCGAAATGATGAAATATATGAAGGAAAAATGGCTTGTGAATTTTTTCGTGAGATTGAAAAGTACAATTTCCCTCGTATTTCAATTCCTTGTTGTGGTAATCGACAATAAAGTTGAAATTAATATCAAGTGTTTCCTGATTTTGCAAACCAAAATTACAGGTAGTTGCAGCCAAGGTTCCCTGGTCGCGGGTTTTCCATTCAGTGTTATCAAATATTTTCAACGTTGCTTCATACCAGAAATCCATAAATGAATGTGATTTTTCATTAAACAGGAAAACTCCTCCGTTCCAGTGTTTCCAACTATTTACAGGTATTTCTATATTGAATGTTTTTTTTACCTGTTGACGTAAATGTTTACACATCAATTGTGTAACTAATAAGCCATCTTTCGTCAGAAAAGTATTCCCTTTTTCATTCCACACAAAGCCAGTTTTATCAGTTATAAATTTATTCCTGCTGTATTTTTCTTCAATCAACTTACCATCGCTGCTCAGCCACTGTTTTGTTTTTTTATTCAACTTATATTTATCATTCAAAACATAAAATTCGCTGCCAGAGTAATATCTAAACAAGCTGGCAAGTTGTTTAAACATGTTACTTCTGTTTTCTTCCGTTGCCTGAGTTATTTCTTCTAAGACTTTTTGATATTCCTCCATCAGTGTTTGTTCATATAGTTCTGAAGCTTTCTGATATTCTCTATTTAGCACCTGAAATTTTTCAAGGCAATTGCAATTCACCGCAAAAGGGCTGAACTCATCAATTGATGAATAATCCTGCGAAAATGTAATTGGCTCGGTGAAAAAATTAAAAACAGAATCCACTTCGCTGCTTACAGCTATTACATCCGAATCAAGATAACAATAATTGTTTTTTGCCGGCAACAGCTTATGCAGACTGATTTTCAGAAAAATACTTGCCTGATGATGAGAATACACTGAAGGTGTTTTAAAATCAATAATTGTTTCATGATTAACAGGTATTTCATTCCTGCTACTATCTGTAACAACAATGATTTCGTTGTTAGAAAATTTCTTTAATGCTTTCAGTGAAAAATGCAAAGTATCAATATGCTCAAGCCCACCGCATACAACAAATACAAATAGATTTTTACTCATGTTCTTTTATAAACCATCAAAATGTTTGCGCCAAGTTTCCATCAAAAATTCAGACTTGTCATAACGAATGGAGGCGAATAAATAGCAAAGCGACATAGGGTGATATTTATTGACAAGCAAAATAAAATCTTCTTTTGATGAACCTATTTCTAATAAATATAACTTTAACTGTTTCGGGAATTTCTTGAGCAATAATTCTTTGTCGTCATATTGAAGTGATTTATCAGTGTCAAGAAATTTTCTGAACTCTACATTTAGGTATTCATCAATGTTTTCTGAAGTATAAGCTGACGAATTTGCAAGGTAATTTAGATAAACAGTATTAAGAACCGAGTCGAGAAATATGCGTTCAACCGCAAGACGGTTGGGCAAAAAAACAGGTATTTTATTCTTGTCAATTTCACTGGTTTTTATAGTTAATTTTTCTGTGCTTTCAGTTACAATAATAGTTGTTTCACTAAGAATTTTCAGGCGGGGATTTACCAGATAGATAATTCGCGAATTGCTTCTAACATTGGTAATATTGAAGTTTTTAATAAATTCGTTATTGTGAAATAAAAGCGTATCGTTATTGCTCAATACAAAAGCAGAATCATTGGCTTTGAAAGAAAAAACACCTATTGCGCAATAAGGAACAAAAGGAAGCTTAATCAATCCTTTTGATTTTTCGGTAAGCTCAACACTAATTGAGAAAATATTTTTTGAATTCTGTAAATATAAAGTCATCTGGGTATTTGGCGGCAATGAAAACTCTACATCGGATATAGAATCTATTTCCCAGGAAATTGTATTAATTTCTGCTGAAGAATACCATTGACCAAGTTTTTCTGTCCATAAATTCTTTTCTGTATACGGGCTTCGAAAATCATAGTTTTGGAGAGGGTTTACAACCCAATCAGGGTGTTCTCTTAATTCATGAAATGACGCTATTTCGTTTTTTTCATTGTAGTAGTAGATTTCATTATCTGCATCATACATTTTCCATTTCCCGGCTGAAAATACTTCAGCAACAACATGATAATTTACCATGTTAATTATTCTCGATTCAAAATTCATATTACGCCATAAATCAGCAAGCACAGTTGCCCTGCTTTCGCAAAGTCCGCCACCAACTGAATTGATAAAAAACTCAGAATTATGCTGATTGCATTTTTCAGTAAGCCGATGACTGTGAAAAGTGTTTTTTGTTACAAACTCCCACGCGGCCTGCTCTTCAGATATACTTTTTTGTATAGAAATTTGTTGAATGTTTTCAATCATATCAGCAATGCTCAACGGAAATCTGTTGTTTATTTTTAACCGGAAACTGACAGGATTTTCATTACTGCTGATACTAATTTGTTCTGATTTACCGCTCAGAAAAAGTGTGTCGATCGATTTGTAGTTATACGATTTTTCTTTTTCATTATTTGTGCAACTGAAAAACAAAAAGAACAGACTGAGGTAAAAAAAACAGTTTATTAATTTCCCCATTTCTCAAACCATTTTTCCATAACTGCCAGTTTCCACAAAATCCAGTAATCGTTTGCCTGTAATTTTTCAGAAATAAAGTTTTTATTCGCAATACCGGCTTCTGCTAATTTACTTTTACTCAATATTTTTCTATACCAATCCATGTTGGTGTAATATTCTGCAGGTCCCACAAACCCTTGCTTTTCACGTTTCAGGATTTTTTCAGGCAAATGCTTTTTTACATTTTCAAACAAAAGATATTTTGTAACATCTGTTTTATAATAACTGTTTTCATCATGTGCAAAAACTGTTTCATAGAGCTTATGACTTAAAAACGGAACGCGCACTTCGAGCGAATGAAACATGGATGCCCTGTCCATTTTTGTCAAAACCATTTCGCCCATAAAACATTTCATGTCTAAATGCTGAACCGATTTCAACGGGCTTAAACCCTTTTTGAATTGTTTCCTGAAAAACCAATTCAAATCATCCGGAATGTGTTGATGATATTCCGGCTGCAGAAAATTTTTTAATTCATCTTTTCCAAAAATTCCCATTGCCATTGAGTTGGCATAATATTCAACAGTGTCAACCGGTTTAAACCAATTCCTGATTTTTTCATTCCATGAACGGCTTTCATTCATTGCAAAAAAATTCTTCTGCCAGGTATAACCACCAAAAATTTCATCAGCACCTTCACCGCTAAAGACTGCCTTTACTTTTTTACTCGCCAGCTGGCTTACCATATAAGTGGGAATAATGGAAATATCAGCGAGGGGCTCGTCATAAACCATCGGCATCTCATCCAAAAGATTAAGATTATTTCCATCTGCAATGGTAACCTCCAGCTCAAGTTTGAATTTATCCGCCACAACTTTAGCATAATTGTGTTCACTCTCCTGCCAATCCTTAAACCCGATTGAGTAAACAGAAGGTTTGTAACCCAGCCTGTGCATATAATAAACCAGTGAACTGCTGTCATAACCACCACTGAGAAACGAGCCAATCGGAACATCGGAGCGCAACTGTTTTTTCACAGAATCAAGCAAGATAGTATCTACTTGACTAGCAAGGTCTGCAGGTTTTATTTTTTTATCAGAAAACTCAGGCTGCCAGTATTCTGCTGATGTGAACGAAAGATTATTTACATCAAATTCAACATACTGTGCCGGGGAAACTTTGTAAGTGTTTTTCCAGATAGATTTTGGTGAAGGCACATAACGGTAAATAAAAAAATCGCAAAATGCTGAATAGTCCAACTGCCTTGCAAAGGCCGGATGGTAAACGATAGCCTTGAGTTCAGAACCAAATACAAGCGTACTTCCCGACAAAAAATAATACAATGGTTTAATGCCAAAACGGTCGCGCACTAGAAATAATTTTTGCTTTTTCGAATCAAATAAAGCAAACGCAAACATTCCTTCCAGTTTATTTACCACATCAATTCCCCATTTCGTGTAGCCGGCAAGAACTACTTCTGTATCAGTATGCGTTTCAAATGAATAATTTGCTTTCAGTTCCTCTTTCAGTTCAAGGTAGTTATAAATTTCTCCGTTGAATGAAATTACTACCTGACCTGAATTATCTTTCATTGGCTGTCTGCCTAATTCGGATAAATCAAGGAAGGAAAGGCGCTGATGTGCCAGAGCAACATTACGGTCATCTGAAATATAGATACCTGAATCATCAGGTCCGCGATGCTTCAATGAATCATTCATCGAAACAATAACTTCATCAGAAATTTTTCTATTCAAATCAATACAACCAGAAATGCCGCACATGTGTTTCTATATTTCCCAGGCTAAAATTATTTATTTATTGATTTGATTTATAGCTATAATTACCCTTTTTTTCAGCTAAATTCTGAAATCAAAGTAAAGCAAATAAACGCATTTATTTCCATCATGGATTACAGATTATTAGTCAGATCTCTGCGACTTAAAGAAATAGTTCTGATGACTGGCTTTTCTTTTGTCGGTGTGCTATTTACCACAGTTGATTTATGGAATAACTGGCTTAAAAATGTTGCAGTACTTTTTTTCGTTCTCTTTTATGTAATGGCCGTTTATTTTCTGAATTCGTTTGCCGACTATGAAAGCGATATAAAATCAAAACGACTGAAAATCATTGGCAGCATTTCAAAATCAAAATACATAAGCTTGTTTGTAATTTTTTGCATATTGTTCTCATCACTGGCAATTTATATAAATGTAAAAGCTTTTGTTTTCAGTGCATCAGCAATGGCATTATGGAGTTTGTATTATTTACCACCGCTGCGCTTAAAATCAAGTTATTTAATTGGCACAATTATTCATTTTGTTGCAGGAATTCTTCATTTTCATTCCGGCTATTGCAGTTATGCTGATTACAGCCAAAGCTCATTTGCCGTTTCCGTTTATTTCGCGTTGTTGCTTTCCATCGGGCATTTCCACCACGAGTTGATGGATTATGAATCAGACAAAGCAGCAGGCAACCGGACAACGGCAGTAAGAATTGGTATTGACAAAATACACTACCTCCGAACAGGTTTAACACTGCTGACTTTGATTTACTGGATTGCTTTGTTTTTCAGGGGGTATACCAGTAAAACAGAATTATGCGTATTCCTTATTCCCACTGCTGTTTTACTGATATTATCATTTGCTTTAAGGCAAAATGAAGTCAAAAGGTTTCAGAAAATTTCAAGAACGATATTTCTTGTTGCCGGACTATTTCTGTTGGGAATAAAAGTAATTGCTCTGGCAAAAAACTATTTCTGAGCCACAATAACTTTGTAGTCAATAATCTTCTTTTCTGTCAGTTCGCACAGAGCAGCACAGGCTTTCAGGTGATTTTGAAAAGCTGTTGTGTAGCCGGAAAATTCTCCGGAATTAATCCGTTCGATGGCTTTATTATACGAATGATTTATGCCAGGCAATACTTTATCAAGAATTGAAACCGCTGTAACAGTTTTAAATCCTGCCTTAGACAAAAGCAATTCGTAATTTTTGATGTATTCAACTGCTGCCCAGCCTTTACGGAAAATATTCAGGTTGTTAATTTCGTCTTTGCTTATCGGATTTTTCTCTTCAAAATAATCCATCATGGCAAAAACGCCACCGGGCTTCAGCAAACGATAGGCTTCACTGTAAACTTTTGATTTATCGTGAGCATGGCAAATACTTTCAACACCTATTACAAAATCAAATTTCCCTGACTGCAACTGTGTTTCAGCATAATCAGATATGAAATACTCAATCTGACCGTTAATGTTTTTCTGCTTCTTTACTTTGTTGGCAAAATCAATCTGTTCCTCTGAAATATTTATTCCGCAAATTCTTGCCAGCGGAAAATTCTGTGCGAAATAAATACATGTGCCTCCAATTCCGCAACCTAAATCAGCGATGAAAATTTCTTTGTCGGCCGGAATTCTAACCTGCTTAGCCAAAAACTCATTGGAATTCAGCTTTGCGGTATCATTATCCACGCTTTTATCAGCAAAATAACCCAAGTGCATGGCGTGCGAAACAGGGTTATGACCTTTTTCAAAACGTTCGAGCCAACACTCATTGTAATAATTTATCAGTTCCGATTTTGTAACCACTTCAAATTCTTTAAAATTTCTAATTAATCTTGGCAAGCGCATCAATAACCGAACTTACCGGTTTGTGAAATAACAAATTATATTCTAACAAAGGACCAACTATGCATTTGGTGCATACGGTTTTCTTGTCAAACTTTTCTGACCAATCGTTTTCCATCAGGTTAATTCCTTTAACTCTGCCTTTCGTAAATATGCATGGATAGGCAATTCCGGAAGGGTCAATGGAAATAAATCCGCTTCCTGCCATGCAACGAACAGTGGGATCGTAAACTGCACTTTCTTTGTAGTTGTGCCAGTTAATCAGGTATTTCAGGTAGGCGGTTGAACTGGTGATCGGCACTCCCATTTTTTTCTTTTCCAATAAATACTGCCAGAATTTTTTTGTTTCCTGCTGGTGCAAATCATCCGGTGCAGTCCGTCCTGCGCACTCGGCATCATAACTTTCGGGCTGGAAATGCAAATCTATTTTTTCACGAACAGCTAAATCAATCAGGTAATCTGCTGAAGCAATATCGGGGTCGGTAACTACACAAATTGCAGTGAGTTTTTTCTTTCGACTAACAATATCGCGTATTGATTCCAATATGGTTTCGTAATTCTGTTTTCCACGGTTGGCAATGTGTTTTTCGGGTGTTCCGTCAAGACTTACAAAAAAATAATCAACGGGGCCCAATACTTCTTTAACCCGATCGTATAAAAGCATGTTGGAATTAAGACTGATGAAAAAGCCGTGTCTTTTTGCCAGCTGCAAAATTTCGCCAATGTCTTTCCTAACCATAGGTTCACCACCAAAAATTCCAAGCCTGAGGATTCCGAGTTTCCGCAGCTTTTTAAACAAGACATCCATCTGCTCAATACTAAGTTCTGGTGCTTTTATATTCGGTAAATCACAGTAGGCACACTTCAGATTGCACTTGTTGGTTATTGCAAATGAAGCAGAAAAAGGCCGCGGGGCTCCGTGTAGATGAAAGGCAGATAAGCTTTGGGCATACGACATACCCATTCTAAGTAATTTATACGCTTCCATCTTGTTTCTGAAGATTAGTGCTGGACATCAAAAATAAAAAATACAGAGATGAAAAAATAGTCAATGGTTCAAAAACATCGGTAAATCGCGGGTCGCCATAAAATATTAGTATCACAAGATAGCAACTGAATACAAATAAAGGAAAAATAAACGGAATGGTTTTCATTTTATCTCTTCTATAAAGAAATAATGCTGAAAAGAAAAATAATGAAGTGTAAATGATATAGGTAGTATAATGAAACTGGTGCAATATAAAAAGCAGCATGAGAGCAACTGATAAAATCAAAAATTTCAAAATCCGTTTTTCAGAATTAATTTTCAAAACCCAAAGAAAACACCCGAACAAAAAAGCAGAAAGCAGAAAGAATGAAAATTCAGATGAAGTGGTGCGCATCAATTTTGCCATCGGAATATTGAAAATGTAGGAAGGATGGTCAAAATAAAACCGGGCAATTTTTAGCAAAACTGATGCATCTTTATAATTGATGTTGTAGATGGAAGTGCTCCTGAAACGCCACTCGGGGTGCCAGTGTCCGTCAATACTAAATTCGTTGTGAACGGATAAAAATTCGTCTGTTGTTACCTGGTTTGAAATAAAAACCGGCTTTTCGCAACTGGCATAACGCCCGAAGTGATGCGATGCTAATTTGCTGTATTCATTGTTGAGGATAATAGCCCCGCGATTTTCCCAATCCTCTTTTTTAGTGGTATCCAGCAGACATAGATTTTCTGTTTCTGTGAGTTTTGTTTTCCATGCCGACATTGCTTCTTTATTTTCAACGCGGGTAAGGTTGGCGAAAATTATCCAGGGAATTAAAACCGCAGCAGCGGAAATGAAGAGAATGAGCAGACGTGAAATAATTTTCTCTTTCCGGAAAAAGAAATAAAGCAATGAAACAGGTATCAAAATTGCTAAGAAATTGATATCTCCTTTTGTCAAAATGCCAATGCCGATGCTGATTCCCAGCAGTGAAAAATATTTTGCAGAATATGTTTTTACCGCATACAAGCAAAACAATGCAACAGCAGATAAAATGAAGGTGAGCAGGGCTGAAGGCAACACATCGGAAAGGCTGTGTTTCAGCAGCAAAGCATAAATGACAGCAGAAAGAATTCCGATCAGAACACCATATTTATCGTGCAGGGCATTACCTATAAAAAGCAGAAGAAAAAGTGTCAAACCTAAAAAAATAAAATTCAGGTAGTAAGCATATTTCAGGTCGGGCTGAAAAATTTTATAAACCACACCTATTGTTAATGGATAAAGCGGAGGTTTAGCCAGAAAGGGTATTGTTCCGGGTTGAGAGAACCTGCATTTGAGGTAGTCTTTTACTGTATTTGATTCGAGGTGATTAATTCCATATTTCCCTTCCTCACCGAGAAAACCCATTAGTGGGAATTTGTTGTATTCAGAGAAATTAACGGCTACAGTCTGGTATTCCCAAACATCGGGACCGTTTGTGGATTCTTTGAAGCGGAGTGAATCGTTTACAAAAGGTGAAATAATAACCAGTAATAATGTAAAGATTAAGCCGTAAACTAATTTTTTGTTGGTCAAAATGCAGATATAATAACGCTAATATATTCAACGCAGTCGAAAAGACACCAAATTATATCTCCCTCAATTTTTTATACTGCGCTGCCGCCCACACTACAGGCAATAATAAGCCATAAGTCCACCAGAAACTAACGGCAATACTTTCCTCTTTGTTTTGTAAATAGTGCCACCACAGGCTTGGCAGAAATAGTGTTTCGCCCACCTTTAAATCTACAACGTAGGGTTGTGCATTTTTCATGCGCGGAAATTTTTCATAGTCTATATTTCCAACATCGGGCTGCGCGTGGTTTGGCAATTTTGAAAAGCGCGATTGAGGATAAACCGAATCAGAAGGAGAAAACAGAATAATGTGTTTTTCGCCTTTCACCATGGTATAAAGGTTTTCAAACAAATCCTGGTGCAGCCAGGTTGTCGTGCCGGCAGCGCCCATAAAAATACGGGTGCGCAAATACCAGCCATCAGCACAATAAGCAGGTGGTGGATAATCGTTTTTAAAATCGGGCGGAAAAACATCATCGGTGGTTGCAATTGCAAAACCATTCTGAACATTTCCTTCCACTATTTTATTAATTGTTTTTTCAATAGCGGTGTAAGAAATCTGCACCCCGTTTTCAATAGTTACATCGCATTTTCCGTTTTTAACCGCAATGGTAACCGGTTCAACTTTGCTGAAATTTTCAGCAAAAAAATTCATGTTCCATTTCTTCATTGCAGGCCAGTCGTTAACGAGACCTTCAATAATCACCGGTTTGTTTTTAGAAACAAAATCCCTGTAAAACGTTGCTTTATCAAGGGGTGAAATGCGTGGAATTTCTTTTGCCGGCTTCATAAAATTACTTCAGTTTGCAAATATTTGTTTTCTGTAACTCAGGATTTTTAAGATATCGTTCCAGAGATATTTTCTAAAAATTTTACGTTTGTTCCGCTCGCTGTAATCGCATTTTGAATCTAAAAGCAACTTGTAATCAGTAGCAATCGAGTGATGAAGTTCGTATTTATAGTCTTTATAAAATTCATCGTTGAGCAGGCTTTCATAAAACTGAATATGCGAAAGTCGAAACTCATGATTATTGCTTTTAGAAATTCCCTTTTCGTGGTTGCGGTAAACACTCCATGGCTCGTTGATAAAATAGAATTTTGATTTTTTGATGATAAGGCAACACAGCTTCCAGAGGAATGAATAATTACCTTTTATCAATTTAAAATCATCGTCCCTGATGGCTGAAGTCCGCAACAGCGCTGACGAAGAAGGAAGAATAATTTCACGCAAGATTAAATCAGAGGGGTAAATAATTTCCTTAAACCTGTAATTCTGCGAATACAATTTTTTACTGCCGAACAAAACTTTTTCAGAATCATCAACATGAATAATTTTTGCATCATGGAAAATTCCGTTGTAGTCTTTATGCTCATCCAGAAACGCAACCTGCTTTTGCAGTTTCAGTTCATAATCCCAGTAATCATCACCATCCAGAATAGCTACATATTCGCCTCTGACATTGAACTTGCTTTTAAAAGCATTTTCGCGAACTCCCTTATTCAGTGCCGATTTCAGTGAAATAATTTTACCGGGATATTGCTGTTCAAATTTGGTGACAATTGCAATAGTATCATCGGTTGAACCATCATCAGCAACCACAATCTCCATTTTAAAATCAAGTTTCTGATTTAAAATGCTGGTGATGGCATCTGAAATATATTTCGCGTGATTGTAGGTTACCACCACAACGCTAACCTTAACTGATTCTTCCATCAAACTGCAGCTATTAATTGAAGAATTTCTTTGGGCAGTTCTTTTGCAATTCCACCTTTGTTCAACTGGCGTTGTCCTACAAATGAGTTGCGGCCGTGCAATACTCTTCTGTCGTGAAAAAACACTGCTTCATCAACCTTCAGTTTCAGTTCCAACAATTCACCGCTTTTCTCAACCGAATTATTCAGAAACGAATGAAATCTTTCCACCAAATCTTTATTCTCTACATCATTCAGCGCACGGTAATAATTCCAGTTTATCTTCCACCCGATGTTGTCTTTTTTCAAAATGTAATCTTCGTTGTGTGCAACCAGATTGCCTTGTCTGCCGAATTTTATTTTTCGATGCTGAAGCTCATTTAACAAGGGTTTATCTTCCCATTCGAGTATATCTACAATTCTATCGGCATCAATAAATGTAGTGGCTCCGCCAAATTGCGCTTGTGCAGAACAATAAAAAAATGCCGAATAAATTTCAAAAGCAAAATATCCGTAATCGGTGTGCAGCGGTTGTGCTTTGTTGCTGTGCTTATAACTGTCAGAAGATTTTTCGGGAACGTATTTTATTTCAGTCCATTTGTTTACATGAATTTCACCGGTAACAGGGTCTTCTTCATAAATAAGCGGAATACCGGCAGTCTGCGCTAAACTCCTGTAAAAATCAGGTTTTGACTCAGTAGTAAATTTATGCTGAACATGAACAACTTTATTGTTTTCAAAAACTGATTTAAAGTTTTCTTTGCCTGTTTCTGTATTAAATACTGCGAAAAAATTCATGTTACATAATTTTAGAATTGTCCGGAACATCTTTATCTATCACCTTGCCCACACCTATTCTTACTTTTTTTCCGATTTTAACTTTCGGCATTATCACGGCATTGCAACCGATGTAGGAACACTCGCCTATTTCTGCACCGCCCAGCACACGCACGCCTGGTCCCAGCGAAACATACTCGCGCAAAATTACATCATGCCCTAAAATAGTCCCTGCATTGATGAAAACACCTCTTTCAATTACTACATCTCTTGAAACTCCCACACCCGGCTCAATTACAGCGCCCTTCCCAAGCGGTGTTTCAGGACTTAGCGTAAGCACCTTGCACGAAACAAAAGGCGTTAAGTCACCACCCAGCGCTTCAATCTGCTCCGTCATTCTTTTTCTTTTCAGCGGGTTTCCGATGCAGACAAAAAATTTCCGGTCATTGGTTTCGAAATGCTTTTTCACTTCATCAAACGTATGATAAATCGGGTATTTGTTATACAAAAATTTTTGGCCAGCATTAATGTTATCGAATAAAAACAAAGGTTTTGATTTGGTATTCTCATCTAGTTCCCACGATGTGATTACGTCCCTTGTCAACCCACCGGCTCCTATTATCAACATAAATAAATTCTTTAAATTATTACTCCTTTAGTTTTGCCAGCGTTGACTGAACATACTTTGTATTTTTCACTTTACTCAACAGGTATTTATTGATAATGTTATAAAAATGAGGAAACGTTTTACAACTGTCAATAATCAGCACTGTCCTCACTGCAGAGCCCTTGTTCCAGGCTTCATGCTCAAAAGTGTCATCAAAGATAAACAAGTCTTTATTTTTCAGTTGAACTATTTTATCTTCCACACGCAAGCCCGTTGTTTTAGGCTGCTGAATGTCAATCCCCAACTGCGCTCTAATTACACCATGATTATTTCCATTGTGAGCTGGAATGTGTTTCCCGGGTTCAAGGTTAGAGAAAAAAACAAGTGTTAATTCGTTCTTCCATTTATTAATCAGTTTTACTGTTTGCGGAAAATATTTGTGAGCGTCAGGAGTAAACTCTCCGTAAACAAAAACAAAAAATGCTTTCCACTTTTTATCTTCATTCAAATGCTTTTGCGCTTCCGACAGTTCATCGATCGGTTTGCCAGTGGTTGAAGTCTGCTTCACATAATTATTCCACTCGCTGATTATGATATCACTGTTTTTATGAAAATCCTTCACTGCATCAGGCGTGTCATATCCATATGGCTTGCGTATTTCGCTGTTTTTCCTGCTCAGTATTTGTTCAATTATTTTCATGGAAGTATTTTTGCGCGTACTGCTCAAAAACAGGAATATTTTTTAAAAGATAATTTGAAATTCCTTCAAATCCCCAGTCATCAAATTCAACATACTTATATTTCCCATTGTAAAAATCATCTTTGGGGTTCGCCCTTAGAAAATGTGCCATCTCGACCTGAAAGCCCAGAATTTTTTCAGTAGAAATGCTTGACTCGCGGTGAAAATTATAGAACTGCACGTTTTTAGGAACAATAATGCTTTCAACAGCTATTCGCCTGTATGGAAGCCAGTTTCGTGACGAACCATGAATGATACTGCGGTGAAATAACAGCACTTCTCCTGCTTTTACATAAACCGGAATAAGGTGTTTTTTCAAAGCTTTCAGCAAGTTTTTCTGAACCGGATTGTAGCCAAACTGGCGAAAATAATTTGTGTTGATATGGCTTCCGGGGAAAATCCACAGGCACCCATTCACCTTAGTTGAATCCACAAGAGGCATCCATGCATTGAGCGAAAAGTCTTTACGCTCATCAGTAATTGCAGAGTCCTGATGCCAGATATCGCTTTTCAACCCAAAAGGTTTTATCAGGTGCGAAACAGGGTAAATATCTGCCTTGCTGCTATCAAGCGCTTTTCTCAAATACGGATTCAGGTATTTATCAACCATTTTGTTCGAAGCTGTTTTGGTTTCAAAATCACAGTTAATCAGGTTGAACAATTCGCCCTTGGGATATTTATTTTTTGTTTTTTTAATTAAAATATTCGATTCTCTTTTCAATTCCTGCAGTATTTCAGAATCCAGTTTTCCAATTCTCGTATAACCTAGGTATTCGAGCTCACGCACCCGATTCCTGTCAAATTCTCTGAAAATATTCATATCATTCATCTATGCTTGAATTGGCGTAACGATTGGCTGTTGTTTAAATCTATACCACTGATAAAATGAAAAACCATAAATCAAAATGCAAATCAAAGTATAGAAATACTCAGCAAAAATAAAGATTGGAGTTGGCAAAAAAACATTAAAAAAACGAACGTTAAAAGAGGAATAAATAAACAGCAAAAGCAGTGCGGAAGTCAGCATAAACCCTATTGTGCTGAATAATTTATCTGAATTAACAGGCAATAAATAAAACCTGTTTGTTGTTGCCGAAAAAACAAAAGCGTAAAAAAGTATGTAAACAAAAAACACAACGCCAATGCCCAACGTGAGCATAATTCCAATGTGAAACAAAACTGCAAATAAGGTTATGAAATAGAAATAATTTTTTCTAAAAAATACCAGCACAAATGAACACTGAAAAGTCAAAACGGAATAATCTGCAAGTTTCCAAAACAACTGATTTTTAAAACCAACCAATTTTCCGGACAGCAAAGATGGAACACTGAAGCCGCTGTAAAACTCAAGCACGTAGCTGTAAATAACAGTATCGGACCAGTTGAACCAAACTGAATTTGCCTTACTTACACAACTTGCCATATAACCTACAGCAACGAAAAGCATAGCAGAATACAAAACCAATTCGCGCTGCTGAGCTTTATCTTTAAAATGCAGAAACAGGAAAAAAAAGAGTGGATAAAAATGTGGAAGAATAAAGCAACTCATAAATTTTACCTGGTTCTGGAAATATAAATCCATAAAAAAAAGGAACGTGAAAAAAACTAAATGAACTTGTTTTTTTAAAGGAAAAAATAAAGCTGCAAAAGCTGAAAGCATCAAAATAATTTCAGCAACTGAAACAACAGCAGGTGTTTTTAAAACAAGCATTCCCTCTAATGTTGCCGAAAAAATAAAATCAAAAGAATAATGTCTGAAACCACCCGAAAGCACATAAAACAAATAATAGATAAAAACGAAAAGCCTCATGGAATATTCACTGTTTTTTCCTGTGTAACCACATACAAACTGTCTGTAGTGTTATATTTATTTCGATACAAATAATTGATGAACGATAACATATTTTGTGAAGCCTTTTCGTTTGATAAAGCACGCAGCGAAAACAAATAATACTGCTTGTCATAAGGCTGGATGACTTCCATTAAATCAACTTCTTTTTGCTGCTGATAGCTGTATAATTTTGTTTCGGAATAAGAAATTTGTTTTCCCATTTTTTTGTTAGGAAATTGCGGAAAACGCACGGCAGGATATAAATGCAAACCCATGATAACAGTAACGAAACTGAAAGCAAAAATTACCAAAAAAAGAATTTTAAGCCTTGTTTCGTTCATTCTATTTTCCAATCTAAATACGGTTTCAGAGGACCGCTTTCACCAACCATTTTGCGGCTGGAAAAATCACCTCCCAGTCCAACAGTAAAATAATTTGCTTTCACAATTTCGTCCAACAACCTGTCTTCATTGAAATAAACCAAATCAACTGAGAAAAAACCCGTGTTCAGCATATAACCCGGTATTACAGCAGTAAAGTTGCTCCTTTCGGCAAAATTGATTTCAAGCATTCCTTGTTTTTGCAAAACAGGGCTTGTGTTAAACACAACATTATTCAGCCTGTCGGTAAGGCGCATCCCCATTTTAATTTTTTCAGAAGACGGATGAAATGAATTATGTATTTCAATTGTGATTGGCTCGGTATTCATAAATTCACTTTTTGCTTTTCCGGCAGCATCTTTAAATATAACAGATGCCTGTTTCACAAAAGAAGGCAGGCTGACAGTAGTTTTTTCTCCTGAATTTGTGTAACGAAACAACGCTCTATCAATAGAAAGAGGTTCGGAAATAATTCCGTCTTTCAGAAAAAAAGCAGTGTCGCTGATTCTTGAAATTTCATTCAGGTTGTGTGAAATCAGCACAAAGGTTTTATCATTTTTTGCAATCAGTTCCGAAATTTTATCAAAGCATTTGGTTCGAAATTCCACATCGCCAACGCTCAGCACTTCGTCCAGCAGATACACATCAAAATCCAGATGCGCCATAATGCTGAAGGCAAGTCGCAGATACATTCCGTTGCTGTAATTTTTTACAGGCTCATCAATAAATTTTTCTATTCCGCTGAACGCAACAATTTCATCGAACTTAACTTTAATTTCAGATTTACTGAAACCGAGAATTTGCCCGTTAAGAAAAACATTTTCACGCCCAGGCAATTCATTATGAAAGCCTGCACCTATATCTAAGATGCTTGCAACCCTTCCATGTATTTCAATTCTTCCCGATGTGGGCTTTGTAACTCCTGCCAATGTTTTCAGCAATGTGCTTTTGCCACTGCCGTTTGGACCGATAATATCAACCGATTCGCCTTTTTTAATTTCAAAAGAAACATCCCTCAATGCCCAAAGTTCATGAGTATCTATTCCGTTTTTATCCTTCACGGAATGTTGCAACAAATACCGCTTCGATAAATTTTCAACCTTTATTGCACAATCATTACTCATGAAAAATCACTAAAATTATTTTCGGCTTTAGAATACAAGTAGACTCCAAAAACAAACAAAGGCAATATAAGTAACAAAGCCGGAACAAAGCCGATATTAAACTCCCAGCTCGGAAAAAGACACCACCTCCATGCTTCAATAACTGATGCCATTGGATTGAAATACCATATAAAGTCAATTTGCTGCGGAAGGATGCTTTTTGTAAAGAATACCGGTGTAATCCAAATGCCGAAATACAATAGAAAAGGAACAAAATGGAATAAATCACGAATGCGATAAGATAATGCGGCAGTTATAAAAACCAAAAACAGCGCTATCAATGTATTGAACAATATTATGAAAGGGACAAAAATAATACGCCAGGATAAAGCCTGTTCATGCCAAACCAATAACGGAATTATAAGTAAAAAACTGATGGACAACTCAACCAAAGCAACCAAAACTTTTGATAAAGGCAGCACCGCTTTAGGAAAATAGATTTTCTTAATAACATGCGAAGATTCCTGCACGCTGTTTATGCCCTGAAAAACAATGTAGGTGAAAAAATTCCAGCCTAATAAACCTGACAATACATAAAGTGAATACGGCAGCCCTTCGGCTTTCCAATTCAAAACATACCCAAAGAAAAAAGTAAAAATTAATAGTCCCGTAAGAGGCTGAACAATAGTCCAACCTAATCCCAACCAGGTTTGGGAATATTTTACTTTTAAATCCCGTTTTGCAAAAACCGGTATCAGTGATTTATACAGTACTATTTTTTTAAAATATTCAGTTATAGTGTCTGGTTCGGAAGTAATCACTTTTACAGGCAGCGTCTCATTTTCCATTATGGCAAAAATACTTTTTCTTATTCTATCAAAACTAAAAGCTTGATGATAATTATCTTGAAGGTTTTAGCTAAAAAGCAAGTTGTGTTTCTTTATCATAAACTAATTTTCGCAAATAGCACTACTTTTACGTCCCTAAATCTAAAAACACTTAAATGAAAAAAGTAGTTGTCATTGACGGAACCCGCACTCCATTTCTGAAAAGCGGAACAGAGTATATGGATTTATTGTCCTACCAATTGGGGCAATATGCTATTTCCGGGTTATTGAAAAAAACCGGTATTGACCCGAAATCAGTTGACCGTGTGATTATGGGAACGGTAATTTCCAATGTTAAAACCAGCAATGTGGCGCGCGAAGCAGCTTTGACTGCCGGAATTCCTTATACAACTCCTTGCAGCACCGTTACTCAGGCTTGCATTTCGGCCAATCAGGCAATTTCAAGTGCTGTAGAGCAAATACAGGCAGGACAAGCCGACATCATAATTGCAGGCGGAACGGAATGTACTTCCGATGCTCCTATTTTGTTCAACAAACCGATGCGCAAAAAGCTTTTTAATGCTCAAAAACTGAAAGGCTTTGGTGACACACTGAAATTTATTTTTTCGCTGCGCCTGAAAGATTTTGTTCCTGATGCACCTGCTATTGCTGAATACACTACCGGAAAAACAATGGGTGTTGACTGCGATATTCTTGCAGCTAAGTTTTCAGTTGCTCGTGAAGACCAGGATAAATTTGCCTTACGCTCGCATACACTTGCGCAAAAAGCTGTTGACGATGGAATTCTTGCACAGGAAATCACAGAAGTTGCCCTTCCACCAAAATTTGGTGCTATAAAACAAGACAATGGGATCCGTGTAGGCAAACTGGAGAAACTTGCTTCTTTAAGTCCGGCTTTTGTAAAACCGCACGGAACTTTAACTGCTGCCAATTCCTCTTTTCTGACTGATGGTGCTGCGGTTGTATTAATAATGAGCGAAGACAAAGCAAAAGAGCTTGGCTTAAAACCAAAAGCATACATCCACAATTACACCTTCACCGGTTCTGATTTAAAAGAAGAACTTTTATTAGGTCCTGCTTATGCCATTTCAAAAGTATTGAAACGTGCCAATCTGGAACTGAAAGACATGGATGTTGTTGAACTGCACGAAGCATTTGCCGGTCAGGTTTTGGCAAATATCAAATGTTTGGCTTCGGATGAGTTTGCAAAAGAAAAATTAGGGCGCGATAAAGCCGTTGGTCAGGTGAACATGGACAAACTCAATCTTCATGGTGGCTCATTGGCTATCGGGCATCCGTTTGGAGCAACAGGTGCACGTTTGGTTACAACAGTTGCCAACCGCCTGCAACGCGAAAACGGAAAATATGGAATATTGGCTGCCTGCGCTGCAGGTGCTCATGGACATGCTATGATTTTGGAGCGTTATCCGAACTAAATGAAAAGAGGAATTGTTTTTCTTCTCTTATTATTTTACACGCTGCTTGTTAAAAGCCAGATTTTCATTCCCCAACTTTATCAGGAGCAAATTATCAATCAGGTAATTTATAACGGAACGTATTCAAGCACCGGAAACTGCACCACCGGACAGGATTATGATTTTGACTTAGTCTATTCACAGGTTTCGCCTTTTGCAACGGGAGTGGAGTTAACCTTAGATATTTATTCCATGAGCGGGACTTTGACACTAAACGGAAGTGCTGTTAGTGAAGGAAACACCTATCCTTTAAATGAACCTGTGGTTCCTATGATCTTTCATTTTACTAGTTCAGGTTCTATGGATTTCAGTATTCACGCATCTGGAACACCAACTGTTGCTGCCGAAACGTATCCCTGTTATGTAGTTGAAAAAGTTTCGCAATTCACTTGTAATAATACTTACACATTAATGGAAGGTGAAGTTTTTATTCCATGCTCCATTGCAGTAGCAACAGGTGTTTCAGAACATGAGTTGCTTCAGAACATATTCTTCAATCAGGAAGACCAACTACTTTCTGTAGAGACAAAAAACGTTGCTGAATTAATTGTTACCGATGTGCTCGGCAAAATTATTCTGAGCAAACAACTGGAAAAAGGAAAACATACTATCACAATGCCTCAGCTTGCAAGCGGTGTCTATATTGCCAGGCTTGAAGGAGGAAGTACAATTTTAAAATTCATCAAATCCTAATATGAAAAACCAATACGCAGAAATTGAAAAACGTGGCGATATCGCCATTCTTTGGCTTGATCAACAAGGTGAAAAAATAAACAAGATCTCTCCCGAGCTGATTGATGTTTTTACCAAACTATTTGAAGAAGTGGATAATGACCCTTCAGTGAAAGCCGCCATCTTAATCAGCCGCAAAAAAGATTTTATCGCGGGCGCTGATATTGAGGCTTTTCAGAAAGTGAAAAAGCCGGGCGACTTTGCGCCTGTTACCCGCAAGGGACACGAAGGCTTAGCCAAAATTGCCAACTCTAAAAAGCCGGTGGTAGCAGCTATTCACGGTGCTTGTTTGGGTGCAGGATTGGAAATTGCATTGGCTTGTCACGCACGTATTTGTGCGGATGAAGGAACAAATCTTGCGCTTCCTGAGGTGCAGTTGGGCTTACTTCCGGGTGGTGGAGGAACACAACGTTTGCCTCGCTTAGTGGGTATTCAAAAAGCATTGGACATGATGCTTACCGGCAAAACTATTTATGCACGCCCTGCCCTAAAAATGGGTTTGGTTGACCGCATGACTCAAAAATCAGAATTGCTGAATGGCGCTATTGCATTGGCTCAGGAACTTATTAAACGCCCCTTGGTTCGCAAGCGCAAAAAGACTTTGGTTGACAGATTATTAGAAGATAATCCTATCGGGCGCAACCTTATTTTCAAGAAAGCGAAAGAGATGGTTGACCGCCAGACGCAGGGCAATTATCCTGCGCCTTATAAGATTTTGGAGTGCGTGCAGATTGGTATGAACCAGGGAGAGAAAGCAGGATATGAAGCCGAAGTTATCAAGTTCGAGCAGCTGGTTCTTTCACCCGAAAGTGCGCAATTGATTAATATTTTCTTTGCCATGACCGAGATGAAAAAGAACCCGATGGCGGATAAAGTAAAACCGTTTAACCGCGTTGCCATGTTGGGTGCGGGCTTTATGGGCGCGGGCATTGCCGAGGTTACGGCAGTGAAAGGCGTTCCTGTAATTCTTAAAGATTTGAAAGACGAATATGTTGCCAACGGCAAAAAAACTATCTGGGATAACCTCTACAAAAAAGTAAAACGCAAAGCCATGAGCCGCACCGATGC
>CAMBRL010000024.1 GCA_945870105.1 Chitinophaga pinensis | reverse complement strand
GTGTATGCCGACAAAACAGAGATTGGTAACACCAGTTTTGATTTGAAATAAGCATCAATAACTTTATAGAAAAGTCCCGCCATTGGCGGGACTTTTTTTATGTACAAACTTTATTGTTTGTAATTAATTAGTATTTTCGCAGCCCGTTTAAATAAAACGGTCGCGTGGCCGAGCGGCTAGGCAGAGGTCTGCAAAACCTCGTACAGCGGTTCAAATCCGCTCGCGACCTCCAACAAAGGGCAGAATTTTAAAAAAATTCTGCCCTTTTTAAATTCAATCAAAATGAAAAAGTCGCTGAGCCTTTTATTAGTCGTCCTTACGCTCCTCACTTCCTGCAAAGAAAAAACACCCGATGACAACACAAACAACAACGGCAATCCCGATTACGCAACCCTCGACAGTACGTTCGGGTTTGGCGTTCTGAACAAAGTAAAAGGAATCTGGAACGGTCCTGTAACTTCATCAACACCGCTTGGAGGCTATCCCGAATGGATTGTTGATTTTCGTCCGATTTCAGAAAATCAGGTTTCCGCAAAAAATGAATTGGATACGATGAATGATATTCACATGTCATTCTTCATCGCCAAATACAATAACGAGTACCGAGTTGCTTTCCGCAATGGCGGTTCCTTTGGCGGACAAACCCGTGTTTCCTATTTCCTTGCCGACAGCGTTTCCGAAACTTCATCGCAATCGTTCTACCGTTTTGCAGAAGTGTTGAAAGGCAAACTACGCGCCTATACCGATGTATTGTTTCGCAACGACAGCATGATTATGAAATCATACACAAATAAATACAACACCCTGGATTCAGCAACGCTGCACATGACTTGGGCTGCAAAGTTGCAGGACAACTCTTCCTGCCAGCCTGCGGTTTCCAATTTTAATTTCCCTCAAAAAACGTTGACAAAAGATTTTTCAACAACATTTACAGGCGAAACAGAAACTGTTTACTACTCCATTGGCGGTGGCGACCCTTATACTGAAAGCGAACAGCCTTATCTGGGACAGGCAACTATCAATTATACCTTCTCACCTTCCTTCACCCCAAATCCTGCAAACAAAGTATTCCTGATTATTACTACTCAACCCTTAATTTCAGGTATCAGCTTAAATACCGGAAATTTAAAATACCGCTCACGCTATGTTATACTTGCGGCAAACGACCACAGCTATACCTTTAACTATATGCATCCCGGCACCTATTATTTATATGCCCTTTACGATGCTGACGGCAACAACAATTTCAGCAGTGGTGATTGGGTAAGCACAACCAACGTAACATTTGCGCTCAACGGATTGGGAACAACAAACGCCTCCACGCAAATAAATTTCACCATTCCATAACATTTGCAGAAAGCATTGTTTGGTATATTTGACGAATGAAAAAAAGGTTCTGCTTTTTTCTTCTTTCCATCTTCTGTATATCCGTCTTTTTTTCTTCCTGCAAAAAAGATGCGGAGCTAATTCCCGATAATAACGCTCCTTATTACAATGAAATTCCCGATGTACTGATTGAGAATTACATCAATCGCCTCTACATTGATTTGCTTGGCCGTGAACCTTTGGATGCCGAAATGAGCACAGAGCTTGCTGCATTGAAATCAACCGACTTAAGTTTTGAATCACGAAGAGAAATAATTGTAAAACTGCAAACCGATACAACTTTCATTGAAGGAGATCTTTCCTATAAAATTGCTTATTACCACCGTCAGTATGAAGTAATAAAAGTGCGCATGCTTGAAGGCGCATCCGCTGCACAGATTGGTGAACAGATGGGACCACTCGCCTTTGGCATCTATGTAGATTCGCTCAACGAAAATTATGTGGGCATGGCAAACGGAAAACAGGAACTAAAAAAATATCAGGACCTGCTGGACGCAGAAACTGAATATCGTGACAGCCTTATTACCATTAACGAAGTTTACCGCAGAATGATGTTCAATGGGATTTATGATATAATCAACATGAACACCTTTAACTTCATCAATGCTTCGTTTGACAATTTATTTTTTCGCTTCCCAACCGATTATGAATTTTATACAGGCTATGATATGGTGGAAACCAACACATCAGGAATTCTTTTAGGGCAGCCCGGACAAAACAAAGGTGATTACCTGAATATTCTTATTTCATCACGGGAATTTTATGAAGGGCTCATTATTTTCGAATACCGCAACCTGCTGGCACGTTATCCAAAAACGGATGAAACTGCAACGCTGATAGAGAATTTAGTTTTGACAAATAATCTTCCTTTGGTTCAACAACAGATAATGATAACTGATGAATATGCGCATTTTTAAAATCTCGTCATTGCGAGGGTTTTTCACCCGAAGCAATCTCATTTTTGTATTCAGTATCATTTTACTGGCAACTTCCTGTAAAAAAGAAGACCCGCAATACGAGGTGAATCAAATAAACATACAACCTCCCAACGCAGGCAAAACAAAAGTAAAAACCGATGCGCAATACGTTTCCATTCTTTTTGCCAATCTTTTTCAGACTGCTCTTTCATCCAACAAATTAGTGGAAATAACAAACTGCATTGAATCGGTGGGAGATAAAGATTTAGTTCACGAAGTAGTAATCAGCAATTTCATGAACCGTCCTGAAATCATTCTCCCCACCGACTCCTTAATGCGCAGTGATATTGATGGCTTCCTGCGCGAAACCTACCACCGTTTTTATGTCCGCGAAATAACGGAAGCCGAGCGCACCTGGTTTAAAAATTATATTCTTTCGCATCCCGATATTACACCGGAACACATTTATTTTTCTTTCGCTTTATCCAACGAATATCAATTCTATTAGCACATGATGAAGCGCAGAGATTTTATTAAAAAAGCAGCGATAGCAACAACAGGAGCTTTTGCAGTGCCATACATTCTGCCCTCGGGAAGATTGTTTGCAGCTTCGGGTTCGCAGTTGGCGGAACACGTTGTTTATGTAATGTTTGCGGGTGGTGTACGTCAGCAGGAATCTGTTTTACAGGGCTACCTCGAACGCAGTCAGGAAATAAATATCCCCGGCAACATCATGACCAACATGTTAAACGGACAGGCACCAACCCAAAAAATCGTTTACGGAACAAATGGTGTACTGGAAGGTGACACTCCCATTCCTGCAATACTTTCACAAACATTACAACAACAGGGAATACTATTTCCCGAAGTAAAAAGTTCTGCGCCCGGGCACTACGGTGGATTGAATGCATTGTTACAAGGCAACACATTGGTTTCGCAGGGACTGAAACAAAAACCGGTGAACCCTACCATTTTTGAATACACTAGAAGACATCTGGGAGCATCCGCTTCAAAAGTGTGGTTCGTGGGAAATGGAATCGGAAACTCAACACCACTGCTCAATTACAGCACCTATCCTGAATACGGTGCGCAATACGGTGCAAATTTTCTGGCTCCTACAGTTACGTTTGGCGGACAAGGTGTGGAACATCTTTCCAACGCAAAAATTTATCATCCCGATGAGGAGCTTGCTCCTATTTACCAGATGAAATATTTTCTTGACCAGAGCTTTATCAATGTAGGTGCAACGTTGGAAGGAGTGCATAACACCGATGAAGAAAAGCAGGACATCAAGCTTTTTATGAAATCAATGTTCGAAAAATCGCAGGCGGGAGCAATTGCTTTTCCTCCGGTTGCTGATAATGGTGACCTTGCAACTATTGGGTACACCTGCGAAGTAATGAATTGGTTTAAACCTACCTTAACTGTTGTAAACATGAGTGCTGTTGACAGCTGCCATAGCAGTTTTACCGGCTACCTGAAAGCTTTGCACCGTGCCGACCATGCAGTGGGTTACCTCTGGAATTACATTCAGCAAATTCCCGGAATGGCAAATAACACCGTGTTAATTGTAACTCCCGAATGCGGAAGAAATCTTGCACACAACCCGATAGCAGATGAAAATGATTGGTATGCATTTGACCACAGCGATGAAAACACCCAACGTATTTTCACCATGATGGCAGGACCAAATGTGCCTTCAAATCTGGTGATTGGCAGCGAAGCAAACCCCGTTGGAATTTCAGCAGACGGAGCGCCAACTATTGCTGAAGTGCTGGGCTTTAAATCAGAAATAATGAGCAGCGGATTATTGGCCGGTGATGCAATGAGTTTGTTCGACAGAATTTGAAAAGGTTCACCACATGCAGAGAAAAAATAGTTTAGAGCGTTTAGGATTTTCCCTCTCCCCTTTGGGGAGAGTTGGAGTGGGGCTGTTGCTTTTATTTATTTCCTCCTGCAGCAAAGACGCACCCATCAATCCCTTTGATGATCCTGCAAACCAACCACCCGACACTACTGCAAACGGAGACACGCTCGACCCCAACAGTTTTGCAGGCTTGCATTACAACATTTTTAAACCAACCTGCGCCAACTCCGGTTGTCATGACGGTAGCTTTGAACCTGATTTTCGCACCATTGAAAGCTCTTATAACACTCTGGTGAATCATCCCATTATAAAGAATAACCCTGCCGGTTCTTTCACCTATCGTGTAGTTCCTTACAATGTTTCGCAGTCAATTATTATGCACCGTTTAACAGTTGACATAGATGGAATTTCAGGAATTATGCCCCTGGCATTAAGTCCCGGAAGCGACTGGACTGAAAAGCGTGAACAATATTTACAAAACATAACAACATGGATTCAAAATGGTGCAAAAGACATGTTCGGAAACATTCCCGTGCCCGGAAATAAAACACCTCAGTTTCTGGGCGTAGTTGGTTTTGCAAATGGCGGTGGAAGTCCCTTGCCCATCGTTGATAATATAATGCGTGTGCCCCTTGGTTCTGCTTCGGTTACGGTATGGTTCAGCCTTGCAGACGACTCTACCGCAACGCAAAACCTCACCTATAACAAAATAAAAATTTCACCACTGCCCTTTGGCTTCGACACCATTCCTGAAACAGATTTAACAGTTACATCTTCGCCCATAACACAAGAGGGCTTTTTTGGTGACGATGTTCTATACTACCACAAAACAGTAATTGATTTAACCGAACATCCCGAAGATCAGATATTCATGCGCATTTATGTAAAAGACCCGCAACACAATCCTGTTGAAATTCCCGCTGACGGCAGTTTACAGTATATCACAAACTACTTTTCTTTTAAAAAGGAATGAAGAAGATTTACTTTCTTACATACTGCTTACTGCTCAGTGCCTACTGCTTACTTTCTTCCTGTACAAAAGAATTACCTGCTGATTATTACCATCCAAAACTTTCAAACCTCACCATCAGTCTTGATACCGTAACTGAATTTGCCGATACACTCCTTATCACCTTTGATTACGAAGATATGGACGGTGATTTAGGTTTTGAAGACCCCAACATTAATTCACTCACTGTAAAAGACAGCCGCCTGCAAAACGCTGACACCTATCACGTACAGCCGCTCGCACCTGTAGGAAATGAATTAAAAATCAACGGAACCTTGCAGGTAAAACTAAACGGACTCTTTGTGGTAGGTAATGCCAATATGGAAAGCCTGCATTTCACCATTCAGATCAAAGACCGCCAATCGCACAAAAGCAATGAATTGAAGAGTCAGGAAATTGTTGTTGTCCGTCCATGATAAAACGTTTTTGTTTATACGTGCTCTTTTTGTTGCCGGTAGTTACGGCAGCTCAAAACACCTATACCATGAGCACCCAGACCGTAACCGAATGCGAAGGTATTTTAACGGATAGTGATGTAGGACAATTAGCCGGTTATTACGACCACAACGAAGATTTTATTTTCACCATTTGCATCACTGCATCCGATTCTATTCTAATGACCTTCGGACAATTTTGTACCGAAGCAGGCTTCGATATTTTAACCATTCATGACGGACCTAACACTGCGTCACCGGTGCTCGGAACATTTTCGGGAACCATTACTGTTCCACCCGTAATGGCAACAAGCGGCTGCATGACCTTGCATTTTGTTTCCGATGCAAACGTTTCCTGCACAGGCTGGCAGGCTGCATGGACAACCTTTATTTCTCCCCCCGATGACCCTGTATTTTATTTCAGTCCTTCAATGCCAACCTGCAGCACTGCTGCGGTTATAGCTACGTTCACACAGCCCATTCCCTGCGATTCCGTTTATCCTGCAGCATTTGAAATGGCTGCACCGCTAGACCAAATCATCACTTCCATAACACCACTTAATTGCGCGAACGGAACTGCTACACAATTCCAATTCAACTTTAGCCCCGGGCTCGACCAAAGTGGCACATACGATTTTCATTTCACTTATAATTTCACCGATGCCTGTTTCAATGAATACATACTTTATGCTGATACATTTCTCTCCGTAAACGACTGCCCTTTACAGGTTGAAATTGTAGTGGAAGACGACTTGATTTGTCCCGGAACCTGTACACAAATTACGGCAAATGTTTCAGGTGGAAATCCCGGAACCTATACCTACAACTGGAGCAACGGATTGCCGAACAGTGCCGGCCCGCATTGGGTTTGCCCAACTGCAAACACTGTCTATACAGTTACTGTTGATGATGTCGGTCCTGCTGCTGCAGCATCAGCTTCGGCTACTATTAGTCTGCTTACTTCACCTGTTGCACAGGCAGATATTTCACTGTGCAGAAATGCTTCACCAACTAATCTTACAGCAAACCCTTCGGGCGGACAATGGTCAGGAGATGGTATAACCGATCCTTCCGGAATCTTTGATCCTGACAATTCCGGTGGCGGACAACACACTGTTTATTACACCGCACCCAATGGCTGTGTGGACTCTGTTATAATTTCTGTACTGAATGTAAATGCAGGCTATGACGAAGCTGCCTGCCCCGGCACTGCTGCTTTTACTGTTTCAGAATTTAATCCGGCAGGAGGAACATGGAGCGGAAGCGGGATTACTTCCGGTGGTGTTTTCAATCCCGCATCGGTTGGAGATTTTACGGTTACCTACACCGCACCCAACGGCTGCACCGACACAAAAACCATTCACGTTGCCAACCTTTCTGTTCCGCCATCCGACACGGTTTGCCAAAGTGATGCTGCTTTTGATTTAGTCTTTTCTCCTTATGGCGGAATGTGGTCAGGCACTTCCGGAATTACAGATCCTTTTGCAGGAACGTTTGATCCTGCAACCGCTCCTGTAAATAACAATGTGCTGACTTATTCAGCCAATGGCTGTTCTGCTCAAACCGAAATCTTTGTCAAAGCAATTAATGCAGGCTGGGATTTTGCTGCCTGCCCCGAGCAGGCTCCTTTTCAGCTAACCGACTTTTCTCCGCAGGGAGGAACCTGGTCTGGTAGTGGCATTACCAATCCTTCGGGCTTATTTAATCCCGGTGCAAACGGTGGTGCAAATTTCAATTCAACACTTACCTATTCCCTTGACGGCTGCACCGATCAGCGAATCGCTTATGTTATTCAAACTGCTATCGGTGTTCAGTTATATGAGTATTGTCCGGATGCACCCGATGTATTACTGGATTACGCCAATACAGGGCGCACACCTGATGGAGGAAACTGGTCGGGAACAGGAATTACCTCACCCTTTGCTCCCGGTGTTTTCAGTCCGCAAACGGCAGGCACAGGAACACATACACTTACCTATACTGTTAATGGATGCTCGGCTACAACTACTGTTATCGGTCATCATTTCCCCGCAATCAGCGATACTGCGGTGTGCGAATTATCGGGAGCATTTCCTCTTAACGCATCACCTGCGGGAGGAACCTGGGCAGGCGATGGTGTCACCGGCAATTCCTTTGACCCGCAGGCAACAGGCTTGGGGAATTTTGTATTGACCTATACTTCTCCTGCTGCTTGCGCTGCAACACTAAATGTCAATGTTTATGAATTAGCTCCTGCAGAAATTTCAGGGCTTGATTTATTTTATTGTTTCACTACGCTTGATGTTCAACTTTTCGGTGAACCGCTCAGTGGAGTATTTTCCGGGCAAGGTGTTACAGATACCCTCTTCAATCCTGCGCTGGCAGGTGAAGGAACTCACATCATCACCTACAGTTACGGTGGCGGAAACTGTCTGGTAACCGACCAAACCAGCGTTATTGTTGGTGCAGCTATTCAACCGCTTGTTACAATTTCATCCGACACCATTTGCATCGGACAATACACCACCATCAACGTTGCAGCAACAGGTGGTGACGGAAACTTCAATTACCAATGGCTTAATTCTTCCGCACCCGGAACTACCATCACAGTCTCGCCCGACACCATTACTTATTATGTAATGCTTATTGAAGATGGTTGCTCCGACCCCGTTACCGACAGCATCCTCATTGTGGTGCAACCAAAATTTTCTGCAATCATCACCGCTGCACCTGCAGCTTGTTATAACCAGCCCGTGCAGGTTTCCGCTCAACCCAATCTTCCCGGAAATTACCAGTATCATTGGGATACATCACCTCCGCAATCAGCGCAAACTATCAATGCTCCCGCAGGGCGCGATGTGCAATTAACCCTCACCAATACAGCAACAGGTTGCAGCATCGATACCTCGTTTGATGTTCCCGGCTTCCCTTTTCTGCAGGCACTTTTCTCCCTCAATCCTAATCTTAATTGCTATCCGCTTGAAAATGCATTAATGGAATTTGCCGACCTTACTTCCGGTGCCGACACCGGCTTCTGGGATTTTGGTGACGGAACAATTCTCCCCTTCTCTCCCGGAATTTATCCCGAACATTCTTACTCAGATACAGGCAGTTTCAGTGCTTCACTGATTGTGATAAATGAAGGCGGATGCACCGATACCTTTACCTACGCCATCTGCGTTTATCCCGATTACGAACTCAGTATTCCTACCGCATTCACACCCAACGGTGACGGACTAAACGAAGTTTTTCAGGCACAGGGCATCGGCATTCACGAATTTCACATGGAAGTATTTAATCACTGGGGCGAACGTATGTGCTACATCAACAGTCTTAGCGATTACTGGGACGGAACCTTCCGCGGAAACCCTGTCCCGCAAGGTGTTTACGTGTGGTATGCACACGTTAAAGTATTAGTGCCCACCGGCACAAAATTCCTCCGGCTCGATGGCATGGTAAGTGTATTTCCCGGAAAACATTAACCTCCGTCATTGCGAGTCCCGCTTTTTTGCGGGACGAAGCAATCTCAAACTAAAAAAGGCATTATTTTTGCCTTCCGCCACCGAAAATAAAATCAAACCTTAATTATAAATCAAATCCAATGAAAAACATCCTCTACATCCTGATGCTCCTGATTGCATCAACCCCGGCCCTCGCCCAAAAAGAAAAGAAAGTTGACCCCAAACACGCCAACCATTTCAAGGTGGCAAAAGTGGAAACCGATGATTACATCGTGGAAGTGGTGGACATTTATGTGCGCATGGAAGAAGCAAAGTGCAAAGTAAAAATCACCAACAAAACCAACGACTACCTTGTTTGGAATCCTTCTGAATCTGTTTTCAAATTTGAGTTTGGCGAGTTTAAACCCAAAGAAAAAGAAGTAATCATTAAACCCAACGACAAAGAATCAAAAGTGCTGAATGTAACGGGCGATACCCGTTTCCATGTGGAGGCATTAACGCTTGAACTAAAAGGAATGAGCAAAGTAGCTGCCACAGGAACTATGGTAATGGCTCCTGAATTTCAGTTGCCCGCTTCTATGAATGATTTTACTGCCGGCCCTTTCAAAGTTTCATTGCTGGCAGTGGATAAAAAAACCGATTTAACTGCCGGCAGCTTTCGCGTTACCTACACCGGTAACGACATTGGTCTGGTAGATGCCAACAAAATTGCCATCCGCACCGAAAAAGAACAGGAGTTTGCCAGCGCCCGCACCGACTACAAACTGCAACTGCTCAAAAAAGGTGATGACGACAAATTCAATTTCTATTTCAAAGTTCCCGCCAGCCATGTGGACATGCAGTTCGCCACCATGTGGGTTATCTTCCGCAATGCCTTCCAAGAAAGCAAAAAAATTGCAATTGGCGGAACAAGTGTTGCACTTGAGTTTGACCCGGTGCTTACCAAAGAAAAGAACTAGTAATAGAGTTCATAATAGCTTTCTTATTAAAGCCCTTCTGTGCAAATACAGAAGGGCTTTTTATTTGTTCTGTTTACACTACTTGTTAGGTTAGTATTTAATTTTCATATATTTACGTGCTTTGAATTTTAAAATCCAAATGAAAATTAATTTTCGTAGCCAACTCAGTAAATCATTTTCTGCAGTCTTCCTTACATTCTGCATCGTCCATTCTGCATTCTTCATTTCCCACGCTCAGCAATGCTGCGATGTCCCCGGCTGGCAATATGTGGTACAGATAGACATTGACAACACCTACCCCGGAAACATAGCCCGTAACAACTACCAGGTTCTTCTGAACATCGATACCCAAACCCCCATTGCAGCCGGCCGCATGGATGCCGCCATCGCTGCCGACATCCGCTTCACCGACAACACCTGCGGCCCCTTCCTCGATTACTGGATGGAAACCGGTTTCAATACCACTGCCACACAAATTTGGGTAGTAGTTCCAACCATTCCCGCCAATGCCATCACTACACTTTTTATGTATTACGGCAATCCTGTGGCTCCTCCCGTAAGCAATTTTGCAACCGTATTTCCCAGCGTTTACACCCTCAATGCAGCCGCCTCTTTATCAGGTATTCAAACCTTCGACTGGATAAACATTCAGGCAGGCGGCACCATCAATTTAGTACAAGGCTCCACCCTTACCCTCAATGCCCGTAAAGTAATTATGGCGGGAACCATTAATGGAAACAACTGTGGCTTTGGCGCAGCATCAGGCCCCGGTGCAGGGGGCAATGGTGGCGGAAGCAGTGGCGGTGGCGGTGGTGGCTACGGGGGTGCAGGTGGCAGCGGTAAATGTCCCGGAGGCAACAGTGGTGCGGCCAGCGGAACACCAAATGGCATAGACATAAATATGGGCTCCGGTGGTGGTGGCTCCGATTGCAATCCAAATGTAGGTGGTGGTGGCGCAGTAACCATTCAGGCAGGTGTTGTTGACCTCACGGGAACAATAAACATGAACGGTGGCTCGATGGGCGGCAATTGCAGTGAAGAAGCTGCCGGTGCAGGTTCCGGTGGCGGTATTTTGATTCAGGGCGATTACGTGAGTGGAACAGGCAATATGAATGCCCGTGGCGGCAACGGACAAAGCAGCAGCAATAAGGAAGGCGGTGGCGGTGGCGGTGGTGGAAGAATCAAAATCTTTTATTGTCAGGCAAACACCTTTACGGGAACAACAAATGTTACAAAAGGCGCACCCGGTCCCGGTGGTCAGTGCAGTGCCAATGATGCCGGTGATGGCACTTCCACCGTAAATACAACAACGTGTATCAATATTTCTTATGGCCCCGAAAATCCTATCCGCATTGTGCCCGTTGCCGATTTCACAACCGCAGATGTATGCCTCGGAACTGCTGCCGACTTCACCGATGCCACAACTATTCCTCTTCCCGCCACCATCGTTTCCTACGATTGGGATTTTGGTGACGCAAGCGCTCACAGCAATCAGCAAAATCCTTCTCACACTTATCTGGCCGCTGGAGTGTACAATGTTATACTCTCCGTTACTTCCGATGAAGGCTGTGTTGATTCCTACACTTCCTCCATCACCGTAAACGAAATTCCAACTGCCGATTTCACCTTTATTAATCAATGTTTCGGAACAGCAATACCGTTCACCGATGCATCTACTATCAATGCTCCTTCCGTAATCGCAGGCTGGGCCTGGGATTTTGATGGTGACTTAGCCCCCGATGATCTTACACAAAACCCCACCTTTAACTTTCCTAGTGCCGGAAACTTCACCGTTGGCCTCGGTGTGCAAAGCGATGCAGGTTGCGTAAATGCAGTTACACATTCTGTAACAGTGTACCCAAATCCTGTTGCCAACTTCACCGCTGCTTCGGTCTGCGAAGGCAGCACCACCACCTTTGTAAATACTTCCACCGGTAACCCCAACGCATGGACCTGGGATTTTGGTGATGCTTCCCCTGCCGACAACAACCAAAACCCTACTCATATTTACGCTGCATCTAACACCTACAATGTACTATTGACTGTAACAACAGCCAATGGCTGCACACACGATACCACCAAAGCAGTAGATGTAAATCCAATTCCCGTTGCCGACTTCTCAGGCACCGATGTTTGCGAAACAGCACAAAGTGTTTTCACCGATAACTCTTCTGTTGCTCCTCCTGCCGCAATCACCGATTGGGACTGGGACTTTGACAACAACGGTTCTATTGACAACACCACACAAAATCCTTCGTATGTTTTCCCTGTTGACGGCACACACGATGTGTTATTAACCGTTACTTCCACAGGTGGCTGCACCGATGATATGCTGGTTACCGTTACTGTTTTCCCCGGTGTTGTCAGCGATTTCACCTTCACTGATGTTTGCCTCAATCAGGTTACCGACTTCACCGACCAAAGCACCGTTACCTCAGGCATCATCGTTAGCTGGGACTGGGATTTTGACGATAACACGCCTAACGATAACACGCAGAATACAACCCACAGCTACGCAACCGATGGAACCTTCACTGCATCCTTAACCGTTACTTCCGACAACGGTTGCTCAAGCACCTTCAATGATGATGTAACAGTGTACCCACTTCCAAATGCAGATTTCTCTTCTACCTCCGTTTGCGAAGGCGAACCAACTGTGTTTTCTGATTTAAGCAACGTAACTTCAGGCAGCATCAGTACCTGGCGTTATGAGTTTGGCGACAACACCATTAACGCATCACAAAATCCTTCGCATACCTATCCAGCAGCAGGAACTTATAACACCGAACTGTTGGTTGCCACCGCACAAGGCTGCCTCGACAGCATCACCAAAACCGTTACTGTTCACCCGCTCCCCGTTGTTGACTTTGAAATTATTCCCGACAACGGTTGCATGCCCTTAGATGTTGACTTCAATGATTTAAGCACCATTGCAACAGGCAACAATGTCAACTGGCTCTGGAACATCCAAAGCGCAAATACCGTCAACGAACAAAATACTTCTCACACATTCCCGGTTGCCGGCTCTTACGATGTTACACTCACCGTCACTTCCGACATGGGTTGCATAACAACGCTCACACTAACCGATGCCATAACCGTTCATCCTAAACCTTCTCCCGAATTTTCATTCACACCGCAAATCACAGAAATCCTTTATCCCGAAATCTCCTTCACCGATTTATCATCAGGCAATGCAACCCAATGGAACTGGCAGTTCGGAACAGGCGACAGTTCTGATACACAAAATCCCGTTTACAACTTCCCCGATACCGGAAGATTTACCGTAGTACTCGAAATCTTTAATCAGTTTGGTTGCAGCGATACCGTGAGCCACACCGTTATTATAACACCGTCCTTCACCATTTATGTTCCTAATGCTTTCACTCCTAACAACGATGGCGTGAATGATATTTTTCTACCCAAAGGCATCGGCTGGCGCGACTATGAATTAAGAGTTTTCAGCCGCTCGGGCGATCAGGTGTTTACCAGCTTTGAACCAACACTCGGTTGGAACGGAAAAGTCCGCGAATCAGAAACCTACGCCATGCCTGATGTCTATGTATGGCGTGTTTACGTGCGCGATAAAGACAACCGCATGCAGGATTATAAAGGAACAGTGACCTTAGTTCATTAATCAAAAATGACCGAAGATTTCCTCCACTTCGTTTGGAAATACAAAGCATTTAATCTCTCCGGTTTAAAAACACTGGAAGACGAACCCATTCAGATTATTAAAACAGGTGAACACAATCAGGATGCAGGCCCTGACTTCTTCAACGCACGTCTCAAAATCGGAAACACAACCTGGGCAGGCAACATTGAAATACACCTCAAGTCCAGCGACTGGAGAAAACATCTGCACAACAACAACAGCAATTACAATAACTTAATTCTTCACCTCGTTTATGAAAACGATGAAGACATTGCACACACCGGAAAACCAATTGCCACAGCAGAACTGAAAACACTGATTGATAAAAATCTGCTGAGCAGGTACGCAGCGCTGATGAATGCAAAGCAATGGATTCCCTGTGCCAATCAGTTGAACACGGTTTCATCCTTCACACTTAATAACTGGCTGGAGCGCTTGTTAGTTGAACGTTTACAACGAAAAGCAAAAACAATTTCCTCCCTGCTTGAGCTGAATAAAAATAATCTCGAAGAAGCATTTTACATCCACCTTGCCCGCAATTTCGGAATGAAAGTAAACGTAGTTCCTTTTGAATTGCTTGCAAAATCAGCACCCAACTCCTTTCTGGGCAAGCACAAGAGCAGCTTGTTTCAGGTGGAAGCACTTTTGTTCGGGCAATCAGGTTTGCTGGAAAAACAATTCAAAGACGATTACCCGAATCAACTGAAAAAAGAGTATTCCTTTCTCCGCAAAAAGTTTTCCCTTCAACCGATTGAAGGACATCTCTGGAAGTTTCTACGTCTGCGCCCTGTCAACTTTCCTACTATACGAATTGCACAGCTGGCTTCACTTATTCACCACTCTTCAGGCATGTTCTCAAAAGTAATGGAAGCAGCAACTATTCATGACATGAGAAAATTACTCAGCGCTGAATCCTCAGAATACTGGAATACACATTACACATTTGATACTGTTTCACCTTCTAAAAATAAGAAACTTGGAAACGTTGCCATCGACAATATAATCATCAATACGGTTGTTCCTTTTATGTCTATTTATGCCAACTACCGCGGGATTGAAGACTACAAAGACAAAGCAGCTTCATTGCTGGAACAACTCAAATCTGAAAAGAATAACATCATTGAAAATTTTATTCAACTGGGAATAAAACCACTAAATGCTGCAAACACACAAAGCCTCCTAGAACTGAAAAACGAATACTGTAACAATAAAAAATGTTTAAATTGCGGCATCGGAATTTCACTTTTAAAAAACTAAAACAATGAATTCATTGAAAGAAAAACTACAATCCTTTTTAGAGTTTAATGTTTTTGGAGTATGCACCTGGTTGGGCGAGAAGCTTGGAATTAAAAGCGCTACCATTCGTTTGTACTTTATCTATTTGTCATTCTTTACGTTCGGTTCTCCCGTAATTATTTATTTTATTTTCTCCTTCATTCTGGAACATAAAGAGTATTTCAAACCCCGCAGCCTGCGCCAGCAGCCGAAAAGAATTTGGGATCTTTGAACTAATTCTTTGAAATTCGATTCATGATTTTCTCGCAATTCAGGCAGCTTTATCTTCCATTAGTATTAATTCTGCTAATCTTTGTTTTTGGTATTGCAGGCTATATGGCTATCGAAGATTACAATTTCTTCGATGCATTGTATATGTCTGTAATAACGATTGCCACCGTTGGATTCAGCGAGATAAAACCCCTGAGCCAGGCTGGAAGAATGTTTACCGTTGTTCTGATTATTACAAGTATTGGTACATTTGCCCTTGCCATCACACGTATTACAAAATACGTTATAGATGGTGAGTTTCAAAGGGTTTTCAGAAACTACAGATCCGATAAAAAACTAAGTAAAATGAAAAATCATGTAATTATTTGCGGCTACGGAAGAAACGGTAAACAGGCGGCCTCCCGTTTAAAAGCACATAAAACCCCTTTTGTCTTAATTGAAAGTAATGATGAAGGGATTGACTCTATTACTGACCTTGATCCCGAGTTAATCATAACAGGAGACGCTACTCATGATGAAGTGCTTATTAAAGCAGGCATAAAACATGCACGTGCTTTAATAACAACGCTTCCTAAAGATGCAGATAATCTTTTTGTTGTACTAACTGCCCGTGTAATAAACCCCGGCATAAAAATTATCAGTCGCGCTTCAGATGAACACTCTGATATTAAATTAAAAAGAGCCGGTGCCGACAATGTTATTATGCCCGACAAGATTGGCGGAGCACACATGGCTTCATTGGTTTTGAAACCAAATATTGTTGAGTTCATTGATGTGCTCACAGGTGGCGGTGATATTGAATTTCACCTTGACGAAATCAGCGGAGAGGAATTGCAGGAAGAGTTTCGTGGCAAGACCATACGCGAACTTGAGATCAGAAATAAATTCGGAGCTAATATTATCGGGTTCAAATCTTCTGAAGGGCAATATGTCATTAACCCATCACCCGACACAATTATTAAACACGACTCAAAAATATTCATACTCGGTTCGCACGAACAGATTAACAATTTGCGCAAAGAATTCAGACAAAAAGATTAGAAAATGACAACTATTCTTGTTACCGGCTCCAACGGTTTGCTTGGACAAAAAATTGTTTACAAGCTTTTACAACGCAGCGATGTAAACCTTGTTGCTGCTTCAAAAGGCGAAAATCGCCTGCGCGAAAAAAATGGTTATACCTACATCAATCTTGATATTTCAAAGTTGGAAGATGTTCGTTTAGCAGTTGAAAAATTTCAACCCCATGTAATCATCAACACCGCAGCAATGACCAACGTTGATGAATGCGAAACCAAAAGAGAAGAATGTTGGGCAGCAAACGTTACCGCTGTTGAAAATTTTGTTGACGCAATTGGCAACTCAGCTATTCATTTCATTCACCTCAGCACCGATTTTGTTTTTGACGGAGAAGCAGGCCCCTATAAAGAAGAAGACAAACCCAAACCACTCTCCTACTACGCCCTTTCAAAATACGAATCAGAGAAGGTATTACAGAAAAGCAACATCAGTTGGGCAATTCTGCGAACCATTATTGTTTACGGAATAGTTGACAACATGAGCCGCAGCAATGTAGTGCTCTGGGCAAAAGGAGCATTGGAAAAAGGACAACCTATTAATGTTGTTGACGACCAGTTCCGCTCACCGACATTGGCCGAAGATCTGGCAGATGCATGCATCAGTGCAGGAGACAAACGTGCAAAAGGTATTTATCACGTTTCAGGAAAAGACATCATGAGTATTTTGGAATTGGTTTACCGCGTTGCCGATTTCTGGAAATTGGATAAATCAATTGTGAAGCCGATAAAATCCGATACGCTGAATCAAGCAGCCAAACGCCCGCCACGCACAGGCTTTATTCTTGACAAAGCTTACCGTGAACTGGATTACAAACCCCATTCATTTGAACAAGGTTTGAAAATTCTGGATGAACAACTGAAGAAAGTATAAAAAGATTTTTTTTATTTTAGCTGTGTTAAAAACACAGCGATGTCAATTCAAAGGAGGCTCAGCGATTTTTTCAACAAAAAATCTTACACTAAAAAGAAAGAGGTTCATTCTTCTTTCAGCAACTTCCTTCGCGATTATTTTATATTCAACAAAAAAGAGCGCAACGGAATCATTGCAATTCTTGCACTGATTTTATTTTTTACTGCATTAACTCTTTCTTACCGTTTTCAAAAAAGTCAGGCGGCTCCCGACACATCTGAATTTCAAAAACAGTTAGACGAATTTCTTGCCAGTGCTGAAATAAAACAGGATGAAGATTCATCACAAAAATTTATTGCTGATGAAATAGCAAGTCCTTCAAAACCTGCTGCGCAACTTTTTACTTTCAATCCCAATATTGCAACCGAAGAGGATTTTGTAAAACTTGGATTAAGCAAAAAACAGGCAGCCGGAATTCTGAACTACCGCAACAAAGGCGGCAAGTTCCGCAAGAAAGAAGATTTTGCAAAAATGTACACCATCAGCAAAGATGAGTATGAACGATTGGAAGCATTTATTGTAGTTCCCGAAGAAAAGCAGGAAGAGAAAATTTATGCTGAGAAGAAAACATACTTTGAGAAAAAAGAATATCCGGCAAAACAAACGGTGCTTGTTGAAATCAATACTGCCGATTCTCTAGAGCTAATAAAAGTTAAAGGCATTGGACCTTACACCGCTATGAAAATTATTGAAATGAGAACTGAACTCGGTGGCTTTTATAGCAAAGAACAATTACGCGAAGTATACAGGGTTGATTCGGCAAGATATGCTGAAATTGAACCCTTTCTTACCGTTGATCCTTTTGAGGTGAAAAAACTAAACATTAACACCGCAACATTGGACGAACTGAAAGCGCATCCTTATATCCGCTATAACATTGCCAATTCAATCGTCAGCATCCGTCAGCAACACGGGCGTTTTAACAGTATTGAAGGAATAAAGAAATCTCATTTGGTTACTGAGGATATCTTCCGTAAAATTGTGCACTATTTGACGATTGAATAACCTGTGATAGAGCAACAGTTAAAAGCAACCATACGCGACATTCCTGATTTCCCTAAACCGGGAATTCTTTTCAAGGACATCACTCCGATTCTGATGGATCCTAAATTGTGTCGCGATATTGTAAATGTATTTATTAAACGCATTGACGGAACTCCTGTTGATGCAATTGTTGGCGTTGAAAGCCGTGGTTTCTTTTTCGCACTTTTATTGGCTGAACAATTAAACGTGCCTTTTATTCCTGCCCGTAAACCGGGGAAACTGCCTTACAAAACCGTTTCCTATTCGTACGATTTAGAATATGGAAGCGCAAAAATAGAAATGCACACCGATGCCATTAAAGCCGGATGGAATGTATTGATACACGATGATTTACTGGCAACGGGAGGAACAGCCTGCGCTGCTGCAGAACTTATTCAGATGCAGGGCGGAACTGTTTCGGGTTTTGCATTTATTGTAGGACTTGATTTTTTAAACGGCAACGAGCGATTGAAAAAATATTCAAAAGAAATAATCAGTTTAGTTAATTATTAATATCGTCATCCCGAACTTGTTTCGGGATCTCAGAGATGCTGAAACAAGTTCAGCATGACAACACAAAAAACAAAACATGGAATTTACCGAAAACGAAAACCAGAAAATGATTGCGCAAATGGTGCGTGATTTTGCAGATAAAGAAATCCGTCCTAAAATGATGGAGTGGGACGAGAGTCAGGAATTTCCTGTTCAGGTTTTTAAGAAACTGGGAGAGCTTGGTTTAATGGGTGTTCTTGTTCCAACAGAATACGGTGGTTCAGGTTTCGGATACTTTGAGTACGTAACTGCAATTGTAGAAGTAGCAAGAGTGTGTGGTTCTATCGGACTTTCATTGGCTGCACACAACTCACTTTGTACCGGACACATTATGTATTTCGGAAACGAAGAACAGAAACAAAAATATTTGACAAAATTGGCTACTGCCGAATTTATCGGAGCATGGGGTTTAACAGAAACCAATACAGGTTCTGACTCAGCACGTATGTTAACCGTTGCCGAAAAAGATGGTGACTACTATGTTATAAACGGAGCAAAGAATTTTATCACACACGGTAAATCAGGTGATGTGGCTGTAGTAATTGTTCGCACAGGGGCAAAAGGTGATTCACGCGGTATGAGTGCTTTTATCATTGAAAAAGGAACTCCCGGTTTTACTTCCGGCAAAAAAGAAAACAAATTAGGAATGCGTGCTTCTGAAACAACGGAATTGATCTTCCAGGATTGCAGAGTTCATAAAAGCCAGTTGTTAGGACAAGAAGGCGAAGGATTTATACAAGCGATGAAAGTGTTGGATGGAGGAAGAATTTCAATCGCTGCACTTGGTTTAGGAATTGCAAAGGGTGCTTACGATGCCGCTGTTAAATATTCAAAAGAGCGCCATCAATTTGGTCAGCCTATTTCTAACTTCCAGGCTATCTCTTTTAAACTGGCTGATATGGCTACACAAATTGAAGCGGCTGAACTATTGATTTACCAGGCTGCTGATATGAAGAACAGAGGCGAGCGCATGACCAAAGAAGGTGCTATGGCAAAATATTATTCATCAGAAGTTGCGGTTAGAGTTTCAACGGAAGCAGTTCAAATCTTCGGTGGTTACGGTTATACCAAAGATTTTCCGGTGGAGAAGTTTTACCGCGATTCAAAACTGTGTACTATTGGCGAAGGAACTTCGGAGGTGCAGAAAATGGTTATCGGGAAGAGTATTCTGGCGTGATAGAACGCAGATCATTATGATTTTTATGATGGGCGCAGATTAGAAATCATAATTGATCTTAATCATCATAAAAATCTGCGTTCTATAACAATGAATAACAACAAACCCATCATCATCTGGCTTTTAACAGGCTGCTTTCTGATTGCAGCCATGGTGGTGATTGGTGGTATTACACGCCTTACCGGATCGGGACTTTCCATTACGCAATGGAAATTAGTTACAGGAACATTACCTCCTTTAAATGAAATGCAATGGATGCAGGAGTTTGATGAATATAAACTTACTCCGCAGTTTCAAAAAATCAATTCACATTTTGAATTAGCCGATTTCAAAAACATTTACTGGTGGGAATATTTTCACCGACTTGTTGGTCGCAGTATCGGTTTGGTTTTTCTTATTCCTTTCCTTTATTTTTTAATTCGCAAAAAATTAGAGCGCAGCTTAATTCCTAAGCTCGTAATTGTTTTTTTTCTTGGCGGTTTACAAGGTTTTATCGGTTGGTATATGGTGAGTAGCGGATTGGTGGATAATCCTTTTGTGGCGCATTACCGCCTGGCTTTGCACCTTGTTACAGCTTTTATCACATTCGGGTATACGCTGTGGATTGCGCTTTCTCTTATGACAAAAGAAGAACCGAATACTCCTGCGTTTGTCCGCAATTTCTCGTGGATTATTTTGTTTACTGTTTTACTTCAACTTATTTACGGAGCCTTTGTAGCCGGAACAAAAGCAGGATTTATTTACAATACCTTTCCTTTGATGGGAAATAGCTTTGTTCCTTCAGGAATGGATACGCTGCAACCCACATGGCTTAATCTTTTTGAGAATATGATCACGCTGCAATTTATTCATCGCAACATTGCATACTTGCTTACGTTGATGGTGATAGTTCTCTGGATTTATTCACTGCGGAATAAATTACATCCTGTTTTGCAGAGCGCTGTGCAACTGATGATGCTCATTGTTATGTTTCAGGTGGTGCTGGGTATTATTACCATTTTAAATCTGCACCTTAATCCTGTTTTCTTAGGTTCGCTGCATCAGTTTGGTGCGCTGATGGTGTTTACGGTTGGGGTATATTTAGTGTCTTTGGGTAGAAAAGTCCAACGTTAAGTTAAAGTTAAGTTTTGGCAATTATTTAGCATTAAATTCTAATACTTCTTATTTTTCACATTATTATGAAAACTCTTTTACTTGTTCGTCACGCCAAATCAAGTTGGAACGATGCTGATATTTCAGACATCGACCGCCCATTAAAGCGAAGCGGAGTAAAAGATGCCATTGAAGTTTCCGAGAAACTGAGATCGCTGAAGATCTCACCCGATATACTCATTACAAGTCCGGCAGTTAGAGCAATTACCACTGCACTGATTTTTGCACGAACACTGAAATATCATTTCAATCGCATCGTGATTAACGAAATTGTTTATGATTTCAGCAAGGACGCCTTGCTTCCTTTATTGCGAAATATGGATGACAAATACGATGTTGCCATGCTGGTAGGACACGACCCCGCATTTACATACCTTCTGAATGACCTCACCGGAAAAGCTTTGGAAAAAATGCCTACATCGTCTGTTGCTAAAATCAATTTCAAAGTAGAAAAATGGAAGGAAATTAAAACCAAAAGTGGAAAACTCTCATTCCTTAAAAGCCCTAAAAAAGAGAAGAAGACTGCTGAAGAATGAAACTTGAAAAGGAAATAATTAACCGTGAAATAAGTTGGCTTTCGTTTAACGAGCGTGTGTTGCAGGAAGCGGGCGATCCAACAGTTCCATTAGTGCAACGAATTCGTTTTCTTGGCATTTTCTCCAATAACCTGGACGAATTTTTTAGAGTACGCGTTGCTACCATCAATCGTGTTTTAAATTTTGGTAAAAGTGCAAAAGAGTTATTGGGAGCAAAACCTAAAAAATTGTTGGGTCAGATTCATGACATCGTTATCCGTCATCAGGAACGTTCACTTGAAATCTACAACGACATTTTAGCAGGGCTGGAAAAAGAACATATTTTCATCCTTAACGAAAAACAATTATCAAAAGAGCAGGGCATTTTTGTGAAAGATTATTTTCACCAGAAAATACGACCAACGCTTGTTCCCATCATGCTTTACAAGCTCGCTGATTTTCCTTACCTGCGTGAGAAATCAATTTATTTGGCTGTGAAATTTGTTGGCAGAAAGAGTGAAAAAAACCCGTATTCACTGATTGAAATTCCCACTACGGTTCATTCGCGCTTTATTGTGCTGCCCGAAAAAGACGGTAAGAAATACATCATGCTTATTGATGATGTTATCCGTTATTCGATGCAGGAAATTTTTGAAGTTCTGAAACTGAAATTTGATAAAGCCTTTACGATAAAAGTTACACGTGATGCGGAGTTAAATATTGATAATGACCTTGCGCGAAGTCTAGTAGAAAAAATGTCTCGCAGTCTGAAGCAACGCAAAAAAGGCGACCCTGTTCGTTTTGTTTACGACCGTACCATGCCGCGCCAGTTGCTTGATTTCATTACTAAAAGCATGAAGTTTGACAATGCAGATAATTTGATTCCGGGCGGACGCTATCACAACTTCAAAGACTTTATCAGTTTCCCGAATGTAGGTGGAAAACACCTTGAATATCATCCTTCGCCCGCAATTCCAAATAAATATCTGAATCCAACAGCCAGCATTATTAACGTGCTGAAGAAACGAGATATTCTGCTGCATTACCCATATCAGAGTTTTAGTTCTTTCATTGACCTGTTGCGCGAAGCAGCTATTGATCCAAATGTTGTTTCCATAAAAATGACAGCTTACCGTTTGGCGAAAAAATCAAACGTTATTAATGCACTGATCAGTGCGGTAAAAAACGGAAAAGAGGTTACGGTAATAATGGAAATTCAGGCGCGTTTTGATGAAGAAGCAAATATTCAATGGAGCAATGCTTTGCAGGAAGAAGGCGTGAAAGTTATTTATGGTGTTCCGGGATTAAAAGTGCATAGCAAAATGTGCATCATCAAAAGAAAAGAAGGCGGAAAGTTTGCTTACTATGCGAGTGTTGGAACCGGTAATTTTAATGAACAGACAGCTACTCTTTACAGCGATCACAGCCTGTTTACTTCACGCAAAGAAATTACGTTAGAAGTAAATAAACTCTTTGATTTTTTTGAAAATAATTTTCATACTCATAAGTATCAACACTTAGTTGTTTCGCCTCATTCCATGCGAAAGAAAATGATTTTGCATATCAATACCGAAATTAAAAATGCCAAAGCGGGAAAACCTGCCTATATGATTTTGAAGATGAATAATCTTGTTGATATGGAACTCATAAAAAAATTGTATCAGGCAAGCAAAGCAGGTGTAAAAATAAACATGATTATACGCGGAGTTTGTTCACTTATTCCCGGCATAAAAGGGATGAGTGAAAACATTGAAGCAGTAAGTATTGTGGACCGTTATCTGGAACATTCACGCATTTTTGTTTTCGGTAATGGCGGAAATGAGTTGTATTATTTTTCATCTGCAGACTGGATGACACGCAACCTCGATTACCGTGTTGAAGTTACCTGCCCTGTTTACTCTAAAGAATTACAGCAGGAATTAAGAACAATGCTTAATATTCAATTAAGCGGAAACGTGAAAGCCCGAATCATTGACGAATTTCAGACCAACCGCTACAAGCGCAGCAACACAAATACAAAGATTCGTTCGCAGGTTGCATTTTATAATTACCTGAAAGAAAAACACGGAAAAGTCTAAGTCTTTACTTTTCCAATACTTTTCAACATTGGATTGATTCACCGTTTTAAAATTCAATTTTTGTGAAAACAATTTTTGGATGAAAATTCTCACGTTTGCTGCTATTGATATTGGTTCCAACGCCATGCGTTTGCTGCTGATGAACGTGATTGAAAACGGGAAGACTCCTGTATTCCGCAAGACAACACTTATTCGTGTGCCTGTTAGATTGGGTGATGAGGCTTTTTCTGAGAAAAAATTAAGTGCAAAAAAAATTAACACGCTGCTGCTTGCCATTAAGTCATTCAAATATCTGATGGATGCTACGGGAATTATTTCGTATCGTGCATGCGCTACCAGTGCTATGCGCGAAGCATTAAACAGCGCTGCTGTTGTGGCAAAAATTAAAAAAGAAACAGGAATTAAAATTGAGGTTATAGACGGCAAAGAAGAAGCAGACATTATTTATTCAACCCACGTTGAAGAAATGCTGGATCATAAAAACTCTTACCTGTATGTGGATGTGGGTGGAGGTAGCACAGAACTTACTTTGTTCGCAAAAAATAAATTGGTTGACTCGCGCTCATTTAACCTTGGCGCAGTTCGGTATCTGAAAGGAATTGTAAACAAGGAAGATGAAAAAGAATTGAAAAAATGGGTAAAGAAAACCACTGCAAGACACAAACCGCTTTATCTGATTGGTTCTGGCGGCAACATCAATAAAATTTTTAAGCTCAGTGGAACAAAGGCTACTAAAAATGCTTCACTTACAATTGGTCAGGTAACGCAGGTTTATAAATTGATAAAATCCTATTCGCTGGAAGAGCGCGTAAAAAATCTGGAAATGAATCCAGATCGTGCAGATGTTATTATTCCCGCTTCTGAAATTTTTCTTGACATAATGAAAGGCTGTGGAAGCAGCAAAATTTATGTTCCTAAAATAGGTTTGGCTGATGGAATAATCAGGCAGCTTTACCGCGAATACAAGGAGAAATCTAAATAAAGATTTTTTTATCAAGTCCCAGCCATTTCAGAGCTGATCCGTGCAAAAGATTTTCTGAAGTTCTTGTATCAAAATTCAAATCACGTATAAGTTTCCCCGGCTCATTTTCTCCCAAAGGAAAAGGATAGTCAGAGCCAAGCGCAATTTTTTCTGAACCGAAAAGCTTGATGATATAGCGTAACATCTCTTCATCATGCACTAATGAATCAATCCAGAATTTTCCAAGATATTCTCTCGGATTTACACTATTGTCAATGGCTACTAAATCAGGACGGCAATTAAATCCATGTTCTATTCTGCCTATGGTTGCTGGAAAAGAACCGCCTCCATGTGCAAATGCAACGTGCAAGTTCGGACACTTTTCAAACACGCCACCAAAAATCATTGAGCAGATTGCCAAAGAAGTTTCGGCAGGCATTCCAACCAGCCACGGTAGCCAGTATTTCTGCATTTTCTCTTCACCCATCATTTCCCATGGATGAACAAAAATAGCGGCATTCAATTGTTCTGCTGCTTTAAAAAATTCAAGTAATTCAGGTGCGCTCAGATTCCAGTTGTTCACGTGTGAACCAATCTGAACACCACGCAAACCAATCTTCATACAACGATCCAATTCTTTAATTGCAAGTTCAGGAGACTGCATTGGAACAGTACCTAAACCTACAAATCGTTTGGGATAGCGTTGCACAATTTCTGCGATATGGTCATTCAGAAATTGCGAAAGTTCAAGCGCATCATTCGGTTTTGCCGAGTAAGAAAACATTACAGGAATAGTAGATAAAACCTGCACATCCACATGATGATGATCACATTCCTGCATGCGCTTTTCAGCGCTCCAGCAATTGTCTTCAATCTCGCGAAAGAACTTTCCATCTTTAATCATCCTTGCGCAGCAAGACTTGTGATGCTCCAACTTTATAAATCCACCGTAACCGAATTTCTTTTCGTAATCAGGAATATGTTCGGGTAAAATATGTGTGTGTATATCTATCGTCAGCATGCGCTATACAAATCGAGTGTCTGTTTCCATTACATAATTGCAATGCTTACAGGTGCGCAATTTTTCAGAGCCATAATATTCTCTGAAACGTGAAAGAAAATCATTCTCAATATCGTTTAACTCAAAATAGGTTTCGTGCAGTTTGTTGTTACATTTTTCGCAGAACCACAACAACCCATCTTTATAATCTTTTCCTTTACGCACGCGCTCAATCACCAAACCAATTGAACCTTCTGTTCTACCCGGAGAGTGTGGCGTTTTAGGTGGACACAAAAACATATCACCTGGTCCGAGTTTAATGTCAACCGGCTTTCCATCTTCTTGAATTCGCACATTTATTTCACCCTCGAGTTGATAAAATAATTCTTCTGTTTCGTTATAGTGATAGTCTTTCCTCGCATTTGGCCCTCCAACAATCATCACAATGTAATCAGTGCCTTCGGGATACAGATTTTTGTTAGCAATAGGTGGTTTCAGAAAATGGCGGTTTTCATCAATCCATTTTTTGAGGTTGAAAGGGCGTCTGATACTCATGTCAGGAAATTTAGTTTGTCAGACAAAGTAAAGAAATTCCGCAATAAGAATTAATTTTGAAACATGAACTTAAATCTTGAAAACAAAAAAGCCTTTGTTTGCGGTAGCACACAAGGCATCGGAAAAGCAATAGCCATTGAGCTTTCATCACTTGGTGCAGAAGTTATTTTAATTGCCCGCCACGAAGAAAAACTGAAACAAACTCTTTCTGAACTTAGCACTTCAAAAGGACAAAAACACAATTATATCTGCGCAGATTTTTCACATCCTGCAATTCTTAAAGAAAAAGTTGAAAGCCACATAAAAGAAAACGGAACCGTTCATATTCTCATCAACAACACTGGTGGGCCGCCATCAGGTAAAGCAATTGATGCATCTCTTGATGAATTTGTTCAGGCATTTAATAATCATTTGCTCTGCAATCAAGTATTAGTTCAGGCTGTTGAACCTGGTATGAAAGAGGGTGGTTACGGAAGAATTATCAATGTTATTTCTACTTCAGTAAAACAACCAATTCCCGGGTTAGGAGTTTCAAACACCATACGAGCTGCGGTGGCAAATTGGGCAAAAACACTTTCTGTAGAATTGGCTCCATTCGGAATCACGGTTAATAATGTGTTACCAGGAGCAACTGAAACTTCGCGTCTCACTTCCATTATAGATAAACGTGCAGAAAAGAATGCTGTAAGTAAAGAATCCGTGAAATTGGAAATGCAGCATGAAATTCCTGCTAAACGTTTTGGATCACCTTCTGAAATTGCTGCTGCTGCTGCTTTTCTCGCAACACCGGCTGCCGGTTATATTACCGGAATTAATTTACCGGTTGATGGTGGAAGAACAGCTTGTCTCTGATTTAATCCATCAGCATGAATCCTTTTCCATGCACATTTACCAACTCAATTTTAGAGTCGGCTGAAAGGTATTTACGCAGTTTGGCGATATACACATCCATGCTGCGCGAGTTGAAATAATTATCATCGCCCCATACTTTGTTCAAAGCATAAGAGCGCTCCAAAACATCTTTTTTATTTTCGCAAAGCAGGTTCAGTAAAGTTGCTTCTTTGGTGGTCAGTTTCTGATTGTAATCTTTCCCGACAAGTGATTGATGCGTAACATCAAAGCGCAATTTTCCTATTTTATGAATCCTGTTTTCAGGTTCGCTGCTTACTGCTTCGGGATTCACTCTGCGCAATATTGCTCTCACACGTAACAGCAATTCATCCATGTTGAAAGGTTTGGTAATGTAATCATCACCGCCTTTTTTAAATCCGCTGATGCGATCTTCACTCAATGATTTTGCGGTAAGAAAAATAATCGGGATAGTTTTATCCGTTCTACGAATCTCTTCTGCTAATGTAAAACCATCTTTTACTGGCATCATAATATCAAGAATACAAAGTTGGAAAGCTCCTTTCGAAAAAGTTTCATAACCTTTTTTGCCGTTGATAGCCAGCGTTGTTTCATATCCTTTTGCATTAAGGTATTCTTTAAGTAGCAATCCAAGGTTTGGATCGTCTTCAACTAAAAGAACTTTCAGGGCTGGCGTTGCTTTTTGCATGGTGTTATTTTTTATTTAATACGGTAAGAAAATATCAAACTTGCTTCCTTTCCCTGTTTCGCTTACAAGGTTTACGGTTCCTTTGTGTTTATCAACAATTGCTTTTACATAACTCAAACCCAAACCAAAGCCTTTAACGTTGTGTATGTTTCCGGTTGGTACACGATAAAGTTTATCAAAAATTTTTTTCTGATTCTCAGGACTGATACCAATTCCATTGTCCTCTACTACTATTGAAATTCCCTCGCTGAAACTTTTAGTTGCAATTTTCACCACCGGGTTTTCTTCACAGTATTTCAGCGCATTGTCAACCAGATTCATAATTACATTGATGATGTGAACCTTGTCGGCATGAATAATACATTTTTCAGCTTTCAAATCCATAAAAATTTCACCGCCCATTTTATCCGCTTGAATTTTCATGTTGTTAACCAATGCTTCAATCACTTCATGAATATCTACAATTTCGGTTTTCAGCTTCAGTTCTCCTTTGTCAATAATGGCAGTTTGCAACACACTTTCAACCACCAAACCCAATCGTTTATTTTCTTCATTAATTACTCTGATATAATTCTCAACCATTGCCGGAGTTTTTTCCACTTCATGATCTTCTAAAACCTGACAGGCAAGTGAAATGGTAGAGATTGGAGTTTTCAGTTCATGCGTCATATTATTGATAAAATCATTTTTTACTTCCGATAATTTCTTCTGCTTAAAAACAGTAGAAACCGTGTAGGAAAATGAAAAAATAATAACAAGCATAAACAGGGCTGAAGTAAGCAACATAGCCCATAATGTTTTTAAAATATATTGCTGTCTGTTTGGGAAAAATAGCGACAGGTAATTAGGATTTGCAAAAATATTTCCCTGAAAAAGGTTGACCTTGTGCGTAGAGTTAATCAGGTCTGCTTCAGGCGTCTTATTAGTTTCCTGCGCAAAAATTATATTTTTAAACGGGTCAAGAACAGCAAATGAATAATCCGTTTCAATACCTTTATTAGTCAATTCTTCCGCTATCAGAGAATCTAATATTTTTGGATTTAAATTTTCTTCCTGGTCAAACGCATTGAACGAAAGCATTTCCTTGAAAATGTCGTCCAGAATTTCTGATTTTTCTGCAAGCCACTGGCTACTCTTACTTTGTATCGCACGAGCTAAATCAGCTTCCGGATTATTTTCTACAACTGTCTTAGCCTCTTTCAAACCCCTCGGACCAAAACTTCTTTTTCGTGTTCTGGTCAATAAATAACCACTCGAATCCTCTACCACTTGTTCGGTAATATTCAACTCAAAATCTTCCTCACCACCTGAAAAGGCAAAATTATTTCCAAAGCTGTAGCTATTATTCAAGGTGTCCAAGCTCATCACATTTGCCGCACCGATAGAATCCAATTTGCGAAATAATTGCATTCTTCTGTTTTGTAAATCAACCTGACGCGAAAGATTTTGCGCTACGCGCTGCTTTTCAAAATTGTAGGCAATATTACCCAGCGCCTCACTCACAGCCTGATTAAACTGCTTTTCGCGCAATGCCATGGCATTTTTTATCCAATAAACCTGCACACCTGTAAGCCCAATCAGAGCAAGCGCCATGCAAAGAATGGTAATGCGGATAATGGTTTTGTTCATTGCCCCAAAAATAGGTCTAAACCTCTTTGGGCTTGAAGGGTTTAACGTTTTTTAACAGTCTTTCTTCAGACTGTGGAATTAAAAACTTCTGATAATCTTTCCAGCTTATTTCCGCGCGAACCTTTTATTAAAATAAAGGAATCGTGAATTGGGGCTTTCTTCATAAACTCCAATAATTCATTCACATCTTTGAAGTAAGAATGTTTCGGAAATTTTTTGCGCAGCGAAAGAAAATTATTGCCCACAAAAAAGGTCTGAGCCAACTCCATTTTTTCTATCAATGCAATAATGTGTTCGTGTTCATTTGGGGAAGTTTCTCCCAGTTCAAGCATCTCACCCAAAATGATAGATTTTTTCTCTGCCTTTATTCGTTTGAAATTTTCAAGAGCAGCTTCAACACTCGATGGATTTGCATTATAAGCATCCATCAAAATGGTGTTGCTGCCAGATTTAATCACTTGCGAGCGGTTGTTAGTTGGAATATAATTTTCAATTCCTTTATTAATCTGCTCTTTTGTTAATCCGAAATAAGTTCCGATACAAATGGCAGTAATTATATTCGGGAAGTTATAGCTACCGGGCAGATGAGAAGCAGCTATAGTTTCAACCATATTGTTTTTTGTTTTCCACTTCACCACCAATTCCGCATCACCTGAAACAAGTTCACCAACCACATTTGCACTTTCATTTTTCCCGTAAGTAAAAGTTTCAAATCCCTTTGCATTCTCCATGAGCAAATCATCATCTGCATTCACAAAAATTAATTTACCCAAAGATTTAATGTGTTTGAATAATTCTGTCTTTGTTTTTAAAACGCCTTCAAACCCACCCATTCCTTCCAGGTGCGCTCTTCCTATATTGGTAATTATGCCATAATCAGGAAAGGCAATATTGCAGAGTTCCTCAATATCACCGGGCTTGCTTGCACCCATTTCAATCACGGCTAATTCATGCTCTTTTGTCAGCAATAGCAAAGAAAGCGGAACACCAATATGATTATTCAGATTTCCCTTTGTGGCAAAACAGTTATACTTCTCTTTCAAAACAGAATTGATGAGTTCTTTCGTTGTCGTTTTTCCATTAGTTCCTGTTATTCCAATTACGGGAATTTTCAATTGCTTGCGGTGATGTGCTGCTAAATTCTGTAAAGATGTTAGGACATCATTTACCAACAGAAATTTTTCGCCTTTCTTATATTCCGGCTCATCAATAACAGCAAACACACTTCCTTTTTCAATAGCTTCAGCAGCAAAGGTGTTTGCGTTAAAATTCTCGCCTTTCAGCGCAAAAAATATGGAACCGGGAATAATGTTTCTTGTGTCAGTGCAAACAACAGGGTGTTGCAAAAATAACTCATACAATTTGGGAATACTTGTCATGCCGTAAAAGTAAAAAAGCCCTGCCGCAGAATTGCGGCAGGGCTTTTTAATTTATCAACCTAAGTTGTTAAAATCCTGTTGGACTTCCCACTCTGGTCATTGCGCATCTGAAACCTAAGAAATCAGTGCTTTGTTTTTCATCTAAAAATCTGCGTGTTCCAGGAACCATCCAGTAAGCACGGTCTTTCCATGAACCACCTTTATAAACACGGGCTTTATCATTTACCAATGATGTGATACCGTAGTCATACATACGTTTATCGGTTTTTGCATCGTCTTTAAACTCCTCATTGTTGTAGAAAATACTTGATTCAAAATCACCATCAACAAAATTGATGTTGTCAGATTTGTTGTAGTTTCTTCTATCAAGACTTTCTTCTTCTGTTACGCCTCTCCATATAACACGACCCAGACTGTCTTTTTCCGCAATCGCACCTTCCTCATCTCTCAATTGAGTCTCGTAAACGTTACCTCTGAAAGCACGGAAGTCCGTTTCGTCTTCCTGCGAAAGCGGACGGTAAACATCCATTACCCACTCGCTCACGTTACCTGCCATGTTATACAGACCGTAATCGTTAGGCCAGTATGAATCAACCGGAGCAGGAATATCAGCATTGTCATTCAGGTTACCTGCAACACCCATGTTATCACCGCGACCTCTTTTGAAGTTGGCCAACATATCGCCTTTATAATTTTCTTCAGGGTTACGTACAGTTTCTCCATTCCATGGATATAATTTACGTTCTGTTACCCTTTCAAATACAGTGTTTCCAATTAAACCAAGTGCAGCAAATTCCCACTCAGCTTCAGTTGGCAAACGGTATTCAGGAAGGAAAATCCCATCCTCAATACGCACTTT
>CAMBRL010000023.1 GCA_945870105.1 Chitinophaga pinensis | reverse complement strand
AGAGAAAAACATCTTTGCCCCTTTTAGAAATCCAGATGTTGCAGCAAAAAATATTATTTCTGCCATTGTAAAAAGCGACATGAATGGAGCTATTGATGCTCTTGAATCTCATTTGAACGAAAATGTAAAACTTAATATTTTCAAAACCTCAAAATTTCTTGACTCAAAATATAGGGAAGACAAAACCGCTCTGATTGCAAAATATAATGAGCAAGGATTCCGTGATGCAACAATTGTTCGCGATTCGGTTTACAAAGTGAATAACAAAGAAATTAACGTTGAGCTTTGGGTAGAAGAAGGACCGAAATATTATTTCCGCAATATTACCTGGACAGGTAACACCAAATATACTTCCGAATATTTAGGCAAAGTTTTAGGCATTAAAAAAGGTGATGTTTATAATCAGGCAGCATTAGAGGCTAATCTGCTTATGAACCAAGCAAGCACGGATGTGAGCTCACTTTACTTAGATGACGGGTATTTATTTTTTGATGTGAAGCCCGTTGAAATTCTTGCTGAAAACGACTCGATTGACATTGAAATGCGCATGCGTGAAGGCAAGCAAGCAAGGATTAACAAAGTAACAGTTGTAGGAAATACAAAAACCAACGACCACGTTATTTTGCGTGAAATCCGAACCAAGCCGGGAATGTTGTTTAGCCGCAGTGATATTATCCGCTCTCAGCGTGAGTTAGCAAATCTTGGATATTTCAATTCCGAAACATTGGGTGTAAATCCAAAACCTAATCCTGTTGATGGAACAGTAGATATTGAATATAAAGTGGAAGAAAAGCCGTCAGACCAGATTGAGCTTTCAGGCGGTTGGGGAGCAGGGAGAATTGTTGGAACATTGGGAGTTACGTTCAACAACTTCTCTATGCGCAATATTTTTAAGAAAGGCGCATGGCAGCCGCTTCCTGCAGGTGACGGACAAAAGCTAAGTTTGCGCGTACAGAGTAATGGTTTGTTTTTTCAGTCATACAACGCTTCCTTTACCGAACCTTGGTTAGGTGGTAAAAAACCAAACTCACTTAGCTTCTCTGTTTTCCATTCAGTGCAGAGCAATGGAAAACCAAAAAGTGATATAACCCGTCAGGCAATTTTAATTACCGGAGGAAGTGTTGGTTTTGGAACCCGTTTAAAATGGCCGGATGACTTTTTTACCGCTTACATTGAGGGGATTTATCAGTCCTATAATTTAAAGAACTATCCACTTGGAGCCCTTATTAATGGTCAGTATAATAATCTCAGTTTTAAAGCAACCATTTCGCGTAATTCCATCAGCGACCCTATTTATCCGCAACGCGGCTCAAAAATTACAGCAAGCTTGCAAATGACTCCTCCATGGTCATCATTTGGAAGGAACATTGATTATGCCGACCCTGTTTCAAAATACAAGTGGTTAGAGTTTAATAAAATCAAATTCAACTATTCATGGTTCCAGAACTTGGCAGGAAAGTTGGTAATGAACGTGCGCACCCAGTTTGGTTTTCTTGGTTTGTATAACAGGCAACTTGGCATCACACCGTTTGAGCGGTTTTATTTAGGAGGAAGCGGATTATCCGGCTTCTCGCTTGACGGTAGAGAAATTGTTGCATTGCGCGGTTACGGAGATAATACCTTAACACCAACCAACAACCAAGGTAACTATACAGGTGGAACTATTTATAATAAATACTCATTAGAATTGCGTTATCCCGTTTCATTAAACCCTTCGGCAACTATTTTTGGACTTGCCTTTTTAGAAGCAGGAGATGCATACGACAAGTTTGATAATTTTAATCCTTTTGGCGTGAAAAAATCAGCAGGCTTTGGCGTTCGTATTTTCTTGCCAATGTTTGGTTTGCTTGGCCTTGACTGGGGTTACGGATTTGACCAGATACCCGGCAGACCGGGTTCTAACGGAAGTAATTTCCACTTCTCAATCGGGCAAACAATCGAATAATTATTTTTGCAAACAAAATTTACAGCTATGAAAAACACTTCAAAAATCCTTGGAACACTGGTAGTTCTTTTATTCAGCGTATTTGCTGCTTCGGCTCAAAAATTCGCATTTGTTGATACCGAATACATTCTCAGTAATTTACCTGATTACACATCCAAACAAAAGCAACTGGATGACATGTCGGTTCAATGGCAAAGTGAAATTGAGACGATGTATAAAGACATAGATAAAATGTATTCAGATTATCAGGCGGAGGAAATACTTTTACCAGAAGCGGCCCGCAAAAAACGCGAAGCAGAGATAATTGAGAAAGAAAAGAAAGCTAAAGACCTTCAAAAACAACGCTTTGGCTTTGAAGGCGACCTGTTTAAAAAGCGCCAGGAAATGATAAAACCTATACAGGATAAAATATACACGGAAATTAAAAAAATTGCAGACGCAAGAACCTATATGATTATCTTCGATAAATCATCTGGGGCCTCGATGCTGTATACAAATGAGAAGTATGACCTGAGCGATGATGTGTTGGGAGCAATGGGCATAACTACGGCAAAGGAAACTAAAGAATAATCGAATCTTTGTAAATCTACTTAGAAAATTATTTTTACTTTCGCAGCCCTAACATTAAAACTTAAAAAGAAACCATGAAAAAAATACTGTTTATTACAATGGTTGGAATTTTTGCTGCATGCAACGCAAATGCACAATCAAAGAAATTAGGACACATTAATTCTCAGGAATTAGTAAACCTCATGCCTGAGGCAAAAGCCGCTCAGGACAGCCTTCAGAAATTTGCCGGAGCAGTTCAGGGCGAATACGAAAGAATGGCTGGAGAATTAAAAAAACTTGCTGAAGATTTTGAAGCTAACAAAGGAGGAATGAGCGAAATCATCCGTCAAAGCAAAATCAATGAATTAAATGACAAACAAGGACGTTTAAATGAATTTGAAAAACTTGGCAATCAGGAAGTATCTAAAAAAGAACAAGAACTTTTTAAACCTATTTCTGACAGAGCTTTAAAGGCTATTGAAGATGTTGCAAAAGAAAAAGGATACCAGTATGTTTTTGATAAAGCGCGCGGAGGCTTACTTTATGCAGGTGAAACGGATGATGTATTACCATTCGTTAAAACTAAACTAGGACTTAAATAAGACTAGTCCTCTAAAACGACAAAAAATCCACCTTGTAAAAACAGGGTGGATTTTTTATTTGTAATATAGCCACGCAATGTTGCAGAAACAACCCATAGGAGTTTTTGATTCCGGTTACGGAGGACTTACTGTTTTGAAAGAAATTGTAAAAAAAATGCCGGAATACGATTACCTGTATTTAGGGGATAACGCCCGTGCGCCTTATGGAAACCGCTCTTTTGAAACAGTTTACCAATACACACTACAATGCGTTGAAAAACTATTTGCTATGAATTGCAGTCTGGTGATTATCGCATGCAATACAGCTTCAGCAAAAGCATTGAGGAATATTCAACAGGTTGATTTACCAAAAAAACATCCTGATAAAAGAGTATTGGGAGTAATAAGACCCACAACTGAAATTGTAGGAAAATACAGCAAAACAGGTCATGTTGGGGTATTGGGAACAAAAGGAACAATAGCGTCAAATTCATATCCGATAGAGATTGAAAAATTCTTTCCAGAACTGAACGTTTACCAGGAGGCTTGTCCCATGTGGGTTCCGTTGGTGGAGAATAATGAGATCAACAGCATTGCCGCTGATTATTTTGTGAAACAAAATTTAGATAATCTTTTCGCGAAGAGCGATAAGATTGACACAATAATTCTCGGGTGCACACATTATCCTTTGCTTGCAGAAAAGATAAAGAAACATATTCCTGAAAACCTCACACTGCTTTCGCAGGGAGAAATTGTAGCCAAAAGCCTTGCTGATTATCTGAAACGCCACCCTGAAATGGAAGCCTGCTGCAGTAAAGGCAGCAGCATTGATTTTTATACATCAGACTCAGAAGAAAATTTTAATGAAGCGGCTTCAGTCTTTTTCGGTAAGGAAGTAAAATCAAAACATCTGAGTTTTTAATCTGGTCGAACAGGGTAAAAAAATCTGTGATTAGTAATATTTAGAGGAGAATTACTATTATTGCAGTCCATTCGAGCTATAAAACCAAACCCATGCTAAGAAAAATACTCTTTTTTGCTGTTATTACAGTTGCAATTCCCACACTTGTTAATGCTCAATCCAACAATGTTGGTATAGGAACAACAACGCCAGAGCCTTCTGCAATGCTAGATATTTCATCTACTTCAAAAGGATTGCTGGTTCCAAGAATGACTATTCTTCAGAGAGATTTAATTATTCCTACCACATCATCTTCAGAAGGATTACTGATTTACCAGACGGATGGAACAACTGGTGAACCTAAAGGATTCTATTACTGGAGCGCAAGTCTTGCTGATTGGTTGCCATTAAACCAAAACACAGGAAACACCCCTTCCGGATTGATCAGCATGTGGTCAGGACCAATTAATACTATTCCAGTTGGCTGGGCTTTATGTGATGGTGCAAACGGAACTCCTGATTTGAGAAACCGTTTCATTCTTTCTGTTCAAAGTTCTGTAGAAAATCCAGGCGCAACAGGCGGAACACACGACCAATCATTGACGATTGCAAACCTACCTCCACACGATCACAGCATTAACCACACACATACTGTGGCAGATGCGGGACATGTGCATGATTTTCCTGTAGTAAATGCAGGATCGGGTACTCCGGGGATACTGAGCACTGCAGTAGGCACAGGTACTTTGCTTACAACAGCGCCTTCTTCAACTGAAACTACGGGAGTAACAGTAAATCAGGCTACCGGAAACAGCGGATTAACAGGCTCGGGAACCACTTTCGATAACAGACCTGCTTTCTATAAATTAGCATTCATCATGAAGTTGTAATTTCCCATTAAGCAGGAAACAACTTCTTACAATACACATGGAATCATTCAAGAGAAGCTACATTTCGCTTGGCGAATTTATTATTGAGCGCCAAACAGATTTTAAATATGCAAAAGGCGAGTTATCGCGTCTTTTCAGCGCCATTAGCCTTGCTGCACGCATAATAAACCGCGAAGTAAAACGTGCAGGACTGAACAATATTCTGGGCGATTTCGGCTCAACCAATGTGCAGGGCGAAGAGGTAAAAAAACTAGATATTTTTTCTAATGAACAATTTATTCATGCGCTGAAAGAACGTGGTGAAGTTTGTGCCATTGCCTCTGAAGAAAATGAAGGGATGATTGAATTCAACGGTGAGTTTTCTAAAACAGGGAAATACATTGTTGCTTTTGATCCATTGGATGGTTCATCAAACATCGATGTCAATGTTTCGGTTGGTTCCATCTTTTCTATTTACAGAAAAACAACAGAAGGTGATTGTGCAACACTGGATGATTTTATGCAAGCCGGTGTTGAGCAAGTGGCTGCCGGATATGTGATTTACGGTTCTTCTACTATGTTGGTTTATTCAACAGGGAACGGAGTAAACGGATTTACGCTTGATCCATCTATTGGTGCATTTTTCCTTTCGCATCCTAATATGCAAATTCCTAAAACAGGAAAAATTTATTCTATCAACGAAGGTAATTACGTTCATTTTCCGCAAGGAGTGAAAGATTATATTAAGTATTGTCAGGCGGAAGATATGGCTACATCACGCCCTTATTCTTCGCGTTATATTGGTTCAGCGGTCGCTGATTTTCATCGCAATATGCTAAAGGGTGGAATTTTTATTTATCCTTCAACGGCAAATGCGCCTAAAGGAAAATTAAGACTGCTTTACGAATGCAATCCGCTTGCATTTTTGGTAGAACAGGCCGGAGGAAAAGCTTCGGATGGTTTCAATCGCATACTGGATATTAAGCCTACATCCTTGCATCAGCGCACTCCCTTGTTCATCGGTTCGCCCGATATGGTAGAACAGGCCGAAGCATTTATGCAGAAATACGCAGAAGCTGCGGTTTAACGCACTTTAATTCACAATCCCGATAATCCGCCACAAATTCATGATATTCATGAAAAAGGGGCTGAATTTGTTTTTGCGGAATTGCTCTTCTTCCCTTTTCCAGAAATGGAGGTTGTGAACTGGGTATAGATACCCGAAATGATAACAACTGTGTTCGTAATGCTTGGTGCTGAGCAATGCTAAATTGTAACGGTAATTGGGTTCACGCATATCCACAATTTTTTGTGCGGCTTTGCGCGTGCTGACTGCATTTGCGAACAGCAGACCTGCATCTGATTTTTCTTTTTTGAGTTTATATTCACGTTTGGTGATTAGGTATTCCAGTGTGTGTTTGCGGTGTTCTGCGCGCAGACCGGTGATGTCAATTCCCTGCTTTAGTTCATCCAGAATTTGTTGTTGTTGTCTGGTGAGTGTTGTGTTTTTCAGGCTACTCTCCAGCATTTGCGAATAGCCTTTGGTAGTGGACGAAAAATTGTCAAGTAGCGGTAATTTTTCTGCACGGATTTTTTGCAGCGTTTCCAAATCTGATTTTTTTGCAAGCCATTTATAATGCCACTCGGGACGTGGGTGAAACTCAATATTTAAGGCTCCCGGCAATTCATCAGTGGCGGTGGAGGCGGTCATGTAGCGCATCATTTCTTTCTCTTTCAGAAAATTATTTTGCAGATTTAGATTCTCTGCGAAGTAGTTGGCGATGTATTCGTTGTTAAAGATTTCGTTGATGTATTGTGTTGCGCTTGGTTGCTGAGCAAGGTTATCAAACGTATGCTCCCAACTCCAACGCGCAATACTCCAATCGAACAGCCAGTAGCCCCATTCCCAGCCGGAAGAAAAAGTAACGTGTCCGGGAATTTGCAGTGAATCCATCAGCAGAATATCGTCTAATCTTCCGCTGAGGCAAGGGAGCAGCAGCATGGGAATGGAATTGTCGAACGTAATCCAGTAGGCCGATTCGGGATAATACCAGGTTTCGCGTGTTTCCTTTTCAATCATCAACAGGTCAAGCATGTGGCGCAGGTTTTTGTTGCGATATACGGGTGCTTTTTCTTCTGAAATGGTGTAGAACATCACGGTGTGAATCAAGATACCGCGGTTTTTATCCAACGCAGTTTCTTCTGCATTCATTATGTAATCTTTCTTCTTTTTGTTGCCGCCTATTTCTGCTGTTTCCTGCACCACGTGCTTGCGGCCCATCAACTTGGAGTTATATTTTTCTTTCAGTTCTTTACCGAGATGCAGTTGCAGTTTTTTCTTTTTCTTCACGTTTCCGCTGCTGAATTCGGTGGACGAAAACTCAACATTCAGCACATCCCAATCGGCTGCAAACAGTTTGGCGAGGCGAATATCCATCTGCTTTTCTTTGCTGCGCCAAGATGCCGGAAAATTGCGGTACAACTGAAAAGCCTTTTGCTGCAGCATGTGCAGTGATACATCAACGCCTGCAATAATTCCTCGCTGATGGCAGTAGTCGGTTATTTGTTTAGAGAATACAGGCCACTCTTTCAAATCAATGCTCTCGAGCAGATTGAACTCAAAGTAATTTTGTCCGTTGCGCGCCAGCCAGTTGATGTATTCTTTCACCCGGTCTATTCCTCCGGGATAGTTGTGATCGAGCAAAGGCTCGGTCAACTCCAACGGATGCTGTGTGTGCAGGTGAAATCCTTTTTTGTCAAAGCGCGGTGAGGCTTTCCACTCAAAGGTTTCGGGCAATGGCCATGTTGACCATTGCGGAATAATCTGTTCGCGGGCATGGTAAAATTTGAAGCCTAATTTTTCCTGCAACAAACCGTAGAGGGCACAACTGATTCCAAAGTAAGTGGGCGTTTCTAAACGCAATGTTATTTTGCCGCTTTCTTTTTTAGAACTCCAGTTGTAATGGTGAAGCGGAACGTGGAGGTAAGGATACTTTGCGTTCTCTTCAAACGTGCTTTTATCGGCAGCTTTTGCAGTATCAATTTCGGGAAGAAGGATTTGAATTGGACTCGTAGTGTTATTTAATTCCACTGTGCAATTGCAGGCTTGCTGCAACAATTGCTGCACATCTTCAATTGCTAAACGGCTGACAGAGTTTTCTAAATTCTGTTGCGGGGTGATGATGGAAATGTTTTGCTGCGCAGCGGCAGAGAAGGAGATGAGGAATAAGAGATAGAACAGAAATCTGCGTTCCATCATGTTCTATCTACCCGTGTAATTAAATGGCGTAATCACCAGCATTTCCTTTTTCACTTTATCAGAAACGTTGAGTGATTTGATAAAAGCCGTAATGCTTTCCTTGCTTATCTTTTCGTTTTTGCGGGTAAGGTCTTTCAGTGTTTCGTAAGGATTTTTGTAGCCTTCTCTGCGCAAAATAGTTTGTAATGCTTCAGCTACAACGGCCCAGTTGTTTTCCAGATCACGGTCAATGGCTTCTTTGTTCAGCACTAATTTATCCAAGCCTTTTTGAATGGATTTGAAAGCAATGAGTGTATGTGCTAATGGCATACCGATGTTGCGTAACACGGTGCTGTCTGTAAGGTCGCGCTGCAAACGTGAGATGGGTAGTTTAGCAGCAAAATGTTCAAACATGGCGTTGGCAAAACCAAGATTTCCCTCTGCGTTTTCAAAGTCAATTGGGTTTACTTTGTGGGGCATGGCTGATGAGCCAATTTCACCTGCTTTTATTTTCTGCTTAAAATAATCCATGGAGATGTACGCCCACATATCGCGGCAGAGGTCAATCAATATGGTGTTGATGCGCTTGTGTGAATCGCACCAGGCAGCAATGTTGTCGTAATGTTCAATCTGGGTAGTGGTTTGCGAGCGCACCAAACCTAATTCGGTGATAAACTTGTTGGCAAATTTTGTCCAGTCTGTTTTTGGGTATGCAACATAATGTGCATTCAGATTTCCGGTGGCGCCACCAAATTTTGCTGCGTAAGTAAAGCCAGGCTGTTCCAACTGAACCATCAGTCGCTCGGTAAATACATTCAGCTCTTTTCCAAGTCGGGTGGGGGATGCAGGCTGTCCGTGTGTATGTGCCAGCATGGGAATATTTTCCCATGTGTTAGAAAAGCGTTCAAGCGTTTCAATAATATCCAGCAGGGCGGGCAACCATACTTGCAGGGTTGCATCACGCATCATGGCAGGAGTTGCTGTATTGTTGATGTCCTGCGAGGTAAGCCCGAAATGCACAAATTCTTTCTCGTTCTTCAGTCCGAGCTTTTCAAACTTTGCTTTCACAAAGTATTCAACCGCCTTTACATCGTGGTTGGTGGTTTTCTCGGTATCCTTTATTATTTGCGCGTCTTTTTCGGTAAAGTTTTTATAAACATCCTGCAGTTTAGGAAACAGCTTTTTGTTTACAGTTTTCAGTTGCGGCAGAGGAAGTTTGCAAAGGGCTATAAAATATTCAACTTCCACTTTTACGCGGTATTGCATCAACGCGTATTCAGAGAAGTATTGAGAAAGTTCGGCAGTCTGTTTGTGGTAACGCCCGTCAACAGGCGAAATGGCAGTAAGCGGAGAAAGATTTTTTATCATATAGAAAAAGAAAACGCGAAGGTAAAAAAAATACCCCCTCTTGGTCTCCCCCTTAAAACAAGGGGGAGTTAGCTATCCCACCACCGCTATCTGCATAGCACTGTAAGGTCCGCTGTTTTCTGCACTTCCTGCAATTGCCCATCTAAAATAAAAATAAGCCCACTTGCCAATGGCATCTTCCGGCATTTTCATAATAAAATAAGTTTTGCCGGTGGTAAAGGAATTTACACATTGTTCAATTGGCATCGTAAGCACACGGTGCCCATACCAGTAGCGCACCTCCACTACATCGGCAAGCGGATGTTTACCGCGTCTGCCTTCCTGATTTGCTCTGCGCACCCGTATTTTCAGGCTTCCTCCACCAATGGATTGAACATGAGCAGTAGGAGCGTCTTCAATTTTTCCGCGTTTGTGGTAGGGGCGTTCTTTTTTGCGGAGGTTAAAAGTAAGGCGGTCGCCCGTGGTGGCATAACTTCCGCTCATTTGTGTAAGCACAGGTTGTGCAAATCGGGTAAACTCTTTTTTTATTCTGTTTTTTTCAGCAGTTACCCCCATTGTTCGCTTACTCAGGTCAGTATATTTTGGATACATATCATCCCACTGGTGCATGAACTCAATCCACTTGTTTTTGTCAGATTCAAGCAGGCGAAGTCGCTGCCAGGTTGGCGGTGTTCCGTTAAGTAATGCCGCAGTGGTGCGGTAGATGTAATTACTGAAATCTGTGTCCTTTTCAGGGATGCGGTTACGTCTGAGCATGGTGTTTATATTGAAAACGTGTTTGCGAAGATATAGAAAATATGTACGGAGTGTTAGTTTTTTGATGTTTTAGGTTAGAATATATGTACGGAAAGTTAGAACGTTGAACTCCTAACCTATAATATATGTACGGAACGTTAGAATGCCAATGTTTAAGGTTAGAAAATATGTACGGAGTGTTAGAACATTGAACTTCTAAGTTGGAACATGTGTACGGAAGGTTAGAACATTAAACTACCAAGTTAGAATATATGTACGGATGACTAAAAGTTTGAGGCGAAAACTCAAATCCAGAATGCAGAGATCTGAAATATGTGTGTGGAGTGGTTAGAGACGAGAGGTTAAATTAAATATCATCACCTTTAGTTGTTAAAACCATCAAACCTGTATCTAATCGTTTAATCTTACATTCACTTAGCTCTATTTCAATTTCATCTCCGGGATTAAAAGGTTTGAGACTATTAAAATATAAATACCTTTTTTCATCAGCTAATAAACCATTTGGGTCAGACAAAATCCAATATACTTTTGTCCAATATGTAGAATTCAGTAATTGACAAGATACCAAAGTAAATTTTTGTAGAGCCATTTATTTACCTTATTAATTCTACATATTTCTCTCCACGACAGTGAAAGCAAATACCGCTTTCAACATGTTTGAATTCGGGAAACCAGCCAGATCCGGAACACCGATGACAAAGTGTATATTGAAGTTTAGTTAATTTTTCTTCTGTTTCATAAAAAGGCACTCTGTTGTTCTGATGAAAATCCCAATGACACCAATTGCATAACGTGATGAGGGCTTCATTTGAGTATTCCCATGGCAATTTATTTTTGATGTAATAATTGTGGTGGATTTGTAAAAAATAGGGTTTATCTGACGGTAATATTTCTGGAATAATTGAAACAGGGGAAACAATCAAGGCTCTCCTCTTTTCTATGGTCATTTTTTTTAAAACATCATCTTCTTCTTTTTTCGTTCTAAAAATTTTGGCAATTTTTTCAATATCATTTGTTTCTTTCCACCAAAAATGAACCTGATTGTCGTTTGAACTATCAGTGGCTACTTTAAAACAATTTGAGCACTTCCAATTATCTAACTTCAAAACTTCGTATCTTTTTTCTTGCCATTCTCTGGTTAGCAATAACTCTTCATAAGGAATATGACCATCAAATTTGGTTCTTAATAATTGAAATGATACAAAGTCTTCCATCATATATCTATTTATTCTTCTTCAACGTCTTAGTTCTCCTGTCCTCCCCATCATGGCTCCAGCCCGGAGGATAAAACAGATATTTCAACTTAACCGCAAGCGAAGGAGAACGCTTCAGATCGCTCCAAAGGTCGCGGAACGACCCGAACTGGCTCTCACTGAAATTGCGCGGGTCTGTGCCTTTTAAAACACCATACGTGGGCAATTCCTGCTCGGGAGTATAAGTGCCAAACAAATGATCCCAGAACAAAAACACCTCTGAATAATTGGTGTCGAGGTATTTTATTTCCTTGCCGTGATGCACACGGTGCACCGATGGTGTGATGAAAAATTTATCCAGCACCGGCAAACGGTTTACAAAGCGGATATTCACATGCTCAAACAAGCCCCACAGTTTTGAAACGGTTTCAGTAATCAAAAACAACATAGGATGAAAACCAAGCAGAGGCATCCAGATAAAAAACACAGGTGAAAGTACAAAATCGAACATGCTGCCGCGTATGCCCGAGGTCAGGCGCATCTCCTCACTGGTATGATGCACACTGTGTATGCACCACAGCAGGCGCACCTCGTGCGACCAACGGTGAAGCCAGTAAAAAGAAAAATCATACAGCAGGAAACAGGCCACCCACACATACCACTCAAACCCCAACGTAAAAAAGCGGTATTGCCAGCACAGGCTAATGATGGCAAAGTTGTAAAGCACCTGCGCCACCGCAATGCCACCGAAAGCAAACAGGCCCGAAACCATGCTTACTACTCCGTGTTTTACATCAGCCTTCTCTTTCATCCATCGCAACAGAATGCCTTCCGCTATCATGCTTGCGATGGCTATCACATACAATCCCGGACCTACAAAATCATAAATGCGCTGGAGTTTTTCTTCCATGAAAGAATGAAATGAAAAACAAACTTAATAGAATTATGTAAGATGTAAAATGTAATAGGTAATATGCTGTGCAGAAGCCCGCACAAAATATTACCTATTACATTTTAAATATTAATTACCCTTCCAACGCTGCCGCACCGCCACCTATCTCCAATATCTCATTGGTGATGGCTGCCTGACGGGCTTTGTTGTAGCTCAGTTTAAGAGCTTTCAACAATTCTTTAGCGTTGTCGGTCGCCTTGTGCATCGAGGTCATACGCGCACCGTGTTCAGATGCGTTTGAATCAAGCACAGCTTTGTAAAGCTGAATTTTCAGCGATTTAGGAATAAGGTCTTCTACAATCTCTTCTTTGTTTGGCTCAAAAATGTAGTCAACGCTTTTTGCTTTTGTGTTTCCGGCAACTGCTTCTGATTTTACAGGAAGAAACTGCTCTGAAGTAACCGTTTGCACCGCTGCGTTTTTAAACTGACTGTAAACTAATTCTACACGGTCGTATTTACCGGCAGCAAAGTCAGCCATTATTTGAACGGCAATAGGAGCAACGGTATCAAACTTCAGGTTGTCATACACTTCGTTGTGAGATGAAGCCAGCGTATATGTTTTCTTAAAATAATCAGTTGCCTTTTTTCCGATAGTAAGAATATGAATTCCTCCGGCAGCTTTCTGGCTTGGATATTTTTCGTTGATAAGGTTGTTGGTCAGCTTAATGGCATTGCTGTTAAAAGCCCCGCACAATCCGCGGTTGGAGTTAATAACCACAAACAATACATTCTTTACATCACGCTCTTTTGAAAAACCACCGCCCGAAGAACTATCAAGTGATGCGCTCAGGTTCTGCAAAATCTCTTTCAGCTTGGAAGCATAAGGTCTCATACGCTGGATGGCATCCTGCGCCCTGCGCAATTTAGATGCACTCACCATTTTCATCGCGCTGGTGATCTGCTGCGTTGAACTTACCGAGGTAATCCTGTTCCTGACTTCCTTAAGATTCGCCATCCTTAATTACTATTTGTATTTTCCTGTTAGGTCAGCAGCAACCTTTTCAATTGTATTTGTTATTTCGTCAGTCAGTTTTCCTGCTTTCAGATCGTTCAACACATCTTTATGTTGCGCTTCCATCAGGTTCAGGAAATCTTTTTCAAAATCTCTTACTTTATTCACAGGAACATTTCTCAACAATCCTTTTGTTCCGATGTAGAGAATAGCAACCTGTTGCTCAACGCGAAGTGGTGAAAACTGTCCTTGTTTCAAAATCTCCACGTTACGTGAACCTTTGTCAAGAACCGCTTTGGTAGCAGCATCCAGATCAGAACCGAATTTCGAGAACGCTTCCAACTCACGGTATTGTGCCTGGTCAAGTTTCAACGTTCCCGCAACTTTCTTCATGGATTTAATCTGAGCGTTACCACCCACACGCGATACCGAAATACCTACGTTAATAGCAGGACGAACACCGGCATTGAACAAGTTCGACTCAAGAAAAATCTGTCCGTCAGTAATAGAAATTACGTTGGTTGGGATATATGCAGATACGTCACCCGCTTGTGTTTCAATAATAGGCAATGCTGTTAAAGAACCTCCGCCTTTTACCAATCCTTTAATTGAATCAGGAAGGTCATTCATGTTCTTAGCAATCTCGTCAGAAGCATTCACCTTAGCGGCACGCTCAAGAAGACGGCTGTGCAGATAGAATACGTCACCGGGATAAGCCTCACGCCCCGGTGGTCTGCGCAACAGAAGCGACACCTCACGGTAAGCCACAGCCTGTTTAGATAAATCGTCATAAACAATCAGGGCAGGTTTTCCGGTATCACGGAAAAACTCACCGATAGCAGCTCCTGCAAACGGTGCATAGAACTGAAGCGGTGCAGGGTCAGAAGCAGTTGCCGATACAATTACTGTATAAGGCATTGCTCCGTTCTCTTCTAATGTTTTTGCAATGTTCGCAACGGTAGAACCTTTTTGTCCGATTGCAACATAAATGCAATAAACAGGCTCACCTTTTTCGTAAAATTCTTTTTGGTTGATGATGGTGTCAATCGCCACAGCAGTTTTACCTGTCTGACGGTCACCAATGATCAACTCGCGTTGTCCGCGCCCGATAGGGATCATCGCGTCAATCGCTTTGATACCTGTTTGCAGCGGCTCATTTACCGGCTGACGGAAGATTACTCCCGGAGCTTTTCTTTCCAAAGGCATATCGTAAGTAACACCTTTGATTGGTCCTTTACCATCGATAGGAAGACCTAAGGTATCAACTACACGGCCCAACATTCCTTCTCCTACATTGATAGAAGCAATTTTGCCGGTACGTTTTGCAACAGAACCCTCACGGATACCTGCTGAAGAACCAAGTAATACCGCTCCAACATTATCTTCCTCTAAGTTAAGTACAATTGCGCGTAATCCATTTTCAAACTCAATCAACTCACCCGACTGCACGTTTGAAAGTCCGTAGATACGGGCAATACCGTCACCTACCTGTAACACGCTTCCTACTTCCTGTAATTCGGTTTCGTTTTTGAACCCGGCAAGTTGTTGCCTAAGAATTCCCGAAATCTCTGCTGGTTTAATTTCTGCCATTTTTCTTTTTATTTATTTGGTTCGTTCGTCACCCTGAACTTGTTTCAGGGTCTTTTGGAGATGCTGAAACAAGTTCAGCATGACGTTCTAAAAGTCTTTTACGTATAGGTTTTTACTGAAATCTCTCTTTAATAAATTGATCTGAGTTGAAATACTTGTATCTATTTGGTTGTCATCAACGCGCAGAATAAAACCACCGATAAGCTCAGGTTTTATTTTCTCAACCAATTCTACTTTTAATCCTGTTTTTCCGATAACAATTTCCAGAATTTTCTTTTTTGCTTCTTCCGAAAGTGCAACAGGTGTGCTTACTTCTGCAATCTTAATTCCTTTATCGGCTTTATATTGTGCTACAACCGAAGATGCAATTTCATGAATATATTTCTCGCGTTTTTTGTTGGTAAGCAATACCAGAAAACTCAGACTGATAGTATTTATTTTCGCTGAAAATATCTCTTTCAGAATTGCTAATTTCTTGTCGGTGCTGATAACAGGGCTTTTCAGCAATACACTGAAATCTCTGCTTTCATTAATTGCTTTAAGAACAAGCTCCATATCAGCAAAAACAGCATCAAGCGACTTTTGCTCGCGTGCAAGGTCAATCAGTGATTTTGCGTATCGGTGGGCTATTCTTGGCTCTGCCATTTTCTTAGTTCAGTTTGGTATCTTTCAATAAAGTCTGAACCAGTTCTTTCTGTTTGTTAGGGTCAGCAAGTTCCTGTTTCAATACTTTCTCAGCGATTTCAATGCTCAAAGTAGCTACGTAGTTTTTCAACTCGGTGATAGCTGCCATTTTCTCGTTGCTGATATTCTCACGTGCCGAAGCAAGGATTTTGTCCGATGCATCCGTTGCTTTTGCTCTGGCTTCGTTAATAATCATCTCTTTAGCTTCACGAGCTTCTTTCAACAGGTTATCTCTTTCGTTGCGGGCTTCCTGCAAAAGTTTTTCGTTACCCGCTCTCAGTGCAGTCATTTCTTCTTTTGCTCTTTGTGCTGAGTTCAGCGCATCAGAAATTGTTTTCTCGCGTTCATCCAGCATTTCAAGAATGGGTTTCCATGCAAATTTTTTCAGCAGGAAAAGGATGAGCGCAAATGAAACGAACATCCAAAAGATAAGTCCGAATGCCGGTTTTACTAATTCCATTTATGTTTAAAGTTTAAGGTTTTATGTCTAATGTTTTGTTCTGTCTGCCTATTTTATTCTCTATCCTTGAATTTACTTCCTTTTATTTCAGACTTATTTAAGTATTCCATCAGTCCTGAAATTATTTTACTTATATCTGTTACTTCTTGGTACAATTCGTTGAACGTCTTTTCATCTAAATATTTTTTGTCAAATGCTCTATATAATTGCGACCTTGTTTCTCCTGCTGAACCTTTAGCTATTGATAAAAATTGTAAAAACTCTTTTCTTCCTCCTCTTTCAAACCCTTCAGCAATATTATCCATTACCGAACAGCTTGAACTGTTAATTTGATTTATTAATGCAAAATCCTGTTTAAAACTTCCTTTATCTGTTAATTCAAAAATCTTTTTAGATAATTCCCTTGCCTTTTTCCACGCATCTAAATCTTCAAACCGTTTTATTGTCGCCATCTAACAAACTTTAAACATTAGACATTAAACAAATGCCGGTAAAAATATTGAACCAACCAACCGTTGGTTCAATATTTTTTGTGGGCTTGTGCTTACTTGGTAAGCACAACAAGCAGTCCGATAACCATCGCAAAGAAAGCGGCACCCTCTACAAGAGCGGCAGCCAAAATCATGTTTGCGCGGATATCTCCAACAGCTTCAGGTTGACGCGCGATTGATTCCAATGCGCTTCCACCGATTCTGCCGATACCTACTCCTGCTCCAAGAGCGGCTAAGCCGGCTCCCAAAGCTGCAACTCCGTAACCTACGCCAATGTTGGCTCCGCTTACTGCTGCATCTAATAGAATTGTTGACATAATTGATTTGGTATTAAGGATTAAACAAAAAAATTCTTAGTGATGTTCTTCGGCATGGTGATGCTCTTCTACAGCCGAGCCGAAGTAAATAGCTGAAAGAAGAGTAAAAACATAAGCCTGCAGAAATGCTACCAGCAATTCAAGGCAGGTCATAAATAAGGTAAACGCAAGTGAAAAAATGGAAACTCCGTAACCGGCAACCACATTCATTTCACCGAAAATGAAGATAAGACTAAAAAAAGAAAGTGCAATAATGTGACCTGCGGTCATGTTTGCAAAAAGTCGCACCATTAATACAAATGGACGAAGAAAAACGCCCAATATCTCAATCGGTGTTAAAAGAAAAAGAACCCAAACCGGAACACCCGGCATTGCGAAAACGTGTATCCAATAGTTTTTGTTAGCGTTAATAAGTATGATAATGAATGTGAAAAGAGCAAGTGATAACGTAACTGCTATGTTTCCTGTAAGGTTAGCACCTCCCGGAAAGATAGGAACAAGCCCCAACAGGTTATTGATCCAAATGAAGAAGAACACAGTAAGCAGGAAAGGCATGAACTTTTTGTATTTAGGACCAATGCTTGCCTTTGCAATATCATCACGAACAAAAATAATGATAGGCTCTATAATAGCCTGCAAACCTTTTGGTGCCGTATTCGGGTTGCGTGTATATGCTTTTGCTGCAGAAATAAAGATAAACAGCATTAGTATAAGACTGATGAATAAAGATGCAGTATTTTTAGTGATGGAAATATCCCACAGGTTAGCCGATAATTCTTCATTAACGGTGCCGTCTTCATTTACAGCAACAACCGTGTTGTGTTCTAAACGGTAGCCATTGTAATCATCATGACCGTGATTAAATTTTGAAGAAGAGAAAATATCCAGACCTTTTTCGCTTGAATAAATAATGATAGGAAGCGGAATAGAAGTATGTCCCCACAGGTGCCAGTCATGTGCATCAGCAACGTGCTCCATAATCATTTTGCCGGCATCAAACTTTTCTGTCCCGTGTTCTTCTCCGTGATGTACTTCTTCAGCAGCATGTGTTGCATGATTAGTATCAGCTTCTGCTACCGCATGAGTAGTGTCTTTTGCAGTTGTCTCCTCACTTTTGTGTCCGTGTTCGTGTGCAAACGTTAAAAAGGTTGAGAAAATGAATGCAAGCGAAAAAGCTGTTGCTTTAGTTAAAAAACTTCTGAAACCGTTGATATTATTGAGCATTGCGCGCATTTTCCTTGCTAAAAATCCTTGAAATCGGCTGCAAACTTAGATAAAATATTGATATGGAAAAGTGATGCAGAAATTTATTTCAGCCTTGGCGTTTTTACTTCCGATGATTCTGCCAACTTTGCAGCCTTGAAAACCGAAAAAGCGCCCAAAGCCGAAATGTCTTTTCTTCAGCACCTTGAAGAGTTGAGGTGGCATCTGGTGCGCAGTTCCGCTGCCATTTTCATTTTTGCCCTTATCGCTTTTTTCAACAAAGAGTTTATTTTCGATAAGCTTATTCTTGCTCCTAAAAATGCAGATTTTCCTACCTACAAATTTCTTTGCTTGCTAGGTCAGAAACTGCATCTTGACGAATCTATGTGCATTAAAGAACTTTCGTTCACCCTTATTAATATAGATATGTCGGGGCAGTTCAGTACCCACATGTCGGTTTCGCTATATGCAGGGTTAGTGCTTGCTTTCCCTTATGTGATATGGGAGCTATGGCGTTTTATTAAGCCCGGTTTGCATAATCACGAACGCAAGTATGCAAATGGTATTGTTTTCTTTACGTCACTTCTTTTTTTTATGGGTGTGCTTTTCGGCTATTATGTAATCACGCCCATGTCCGTAAATTTTCTGGGAACTTATCAAGTCAGCACATTGGTTGCAAACCAAATCAGCCTTGGTTCTTTTATCAGTACGGTAACTACACTTACCTTAATGACAGGTGTGGTGTTTGAACTCCCTATCCTTGTTTATTTTCTAACCAAAATTGGTGTGCTTACTCCCGATTTTATGCGTCATTATCGCAGACATGCTATTGTGGTGTTGCTCATTATTGCTGCCATCATTACTCCTCCCGATGTTACCAGCCAGATTTTGGTAACGATACCGCTGATGGTGCTTTATGAAGTCAGCATCTTTGTTTCGGCTTATGTGTTAAAACAACCGGAGGCTTAATCACATTTTGAATACTAACTACAATGGGAAAAAGAGTTAACGCATTTACAGACGATGCACTCGGCAACATGGATGCTACTGCAATAGCAGAAGCAATAGCAACTAAGAAAATTTCTGTTGCCGAAGCAGTGGAAGCTGCTATTGCCCGAGCAGAAAAAGTTAACGGAGAGCTGAATGCCATCGTTATAAAAATGTATGACGATGCCCGCAAAGGCTCACAGCAAAAAGCAGGCGGAGGATTGCAAGGAGTTCCCTCATTTATAAAAGACACGGATGGCATTAAAGGTTACCCCACGCAATTGGGAACAAGGGCTTTAAAAGCAAAACTGGCAAAGAGCAACAGCAAATTTGTAAACCAGTTTCTTTCTACCGGTCTACGCAACCTGGGGAAAACAACGCTGCCCGAATTCGGATTAATATGCAGTACCGAGAACGAACGCTGGGGAATTACACGCAATCCTTGGAACACTGACTATACCACAGGCGGTTCATCATCGGGCTCGGCTGCAATGGTGGCAAGCGGTGTGGTGCCAATTGCTTCGGCAAACGATGGTGCAGGTTCTATCCGCATACCCGCTGCTATTTGTGGTTTGGTAGGTTTAAAACCTTCGCGCCACCGTTTGCATGGTGTTGATGGTGCCGAGGCCATGCCGATTCAGTTGGTTCATCAGGGTGTGCTTACACGCACGGTGCGCGACACCGCTTTATTTTATGCTGAAGCAGAAAAATATTACAGCAGTGCGCGAATGCCAAAAATAGGGCATGTGAAAGAGGCTTCAAAGCAACGTCTGCGCATTGCTTTTTTCGAAAATCTTCCGGAAGGCAAAACTGCAACTCAGGATGCCGAGACTTACAGAACCCAGAAAGAAACAGCTCAGTTACTGCAATCACTTGGTCATCATGTGGAGCAAATACCTTTTCCGCTCGATGTGGATACCATGGTAAATCATTTTCTCAATTACTATGGTTTCTTTTCTTACATGATGTCATACTGGCCGCGCCTTACGCTGAAAGGCAAAGTTGACCGTAGTTTATTAGAACCATTTACTACCGGACTTGCTGCGCGTTTCAAAGCCAATGCACTGAAACTGCCAACCAGCATTCGTGCCATGAAAAGAATAGGAATAGAATCAGAAAAACTGTTTCACAAATACGATGTTTTGATGTCTCCTGTGCTCTCGCACAAGACACCTAAGATTGGTTATTTCTCAACTGAACTTTCTTACGAAGAGGTTTCAAAACGCGCAGTTGATTTTGCGTCCTACACAGGATTGAATAATGTTACGGGCGCACCGGCAATTTCGCTTCCACTTGCTGTTGATTCTGACGGAATGCCTCTGGGCGTTCACTTTTCAGCGCCTTATGGTTTTGATAAACGATTGATAGAACTGGCTTACGAATTGGAACAGGCCAAACCCTGGAGGTTTATTTATAACGCTTAATTACTGTTGATTCAAATCTGCATACAACGGCCTCACCGTCTTATACATCTTCTTGTAAAAAGCCATGCGCTTGTCGTAAAAAGCAAAGTTATCGGGGTTGGGCTGATATACTTTTTTCACCTTTAACTTTTTTCTCATTTCCTCATAACTAACAACTCCAAGATTATTGAAACACATAAAAGCAATACCTTTTGTGTTGGCTTGGCGCGGTTCGTCCATTAGTTGAACAGGAATCTTTAGTGCATCGGCACAGATTTGGGCAGCAGTCTCCCACAGTGCGCCACCACCTGTAAAATTCACTTTCTCAATTTTGTGTTTCAGTATATTCTGTTTTATCTCCAGCACCCATTTAAAATTCATGGCGTAGGATTCAAACACTGCCCGTATCATGTCGTTCCGTTTGGTTGAAGGGCCAAGGTTGATAAAACCACCCTTCATATTCAGATCCTGTTCAGGAAAAGTAGAACCAAATATCCAGGGGAGAAATACAACGCCATTGCTGCCCACCGTTGATGCCGCTGCCATATCATCAGCAATCTTACCGTAGTGCGAATCGGTTTCTGCATTTATATGTGAAAGGTCATCCTCAACGCGTAAAAAACTATGCATTAAATAATTCAGCGCTTTAGCGCCTGCGCCTGCTTCACCTACTAAAATATATTTATTAGGAACGGGACTGCTTACTGAGTAAATTCCATTCAGAATATCAATGATGCGTTTATTGATTGCCACTCCTGTATTCAGTGTAGTTCCTATTTCAATTACCGTTTCATAATCGCTGAATGCGCCACCGCCAAGGATACAAGCCGTAGTGTCCTGCATCCCCGAAAATACTTTTACATTTTCCGAAATGCCGAGGTGTTTGATAACCGCATCCGTTGGCTTGCCGAGATTCTCTCCAACAGGAACAACTTCAGGGAAACGATTAATATCCAACCCAAGGTATTCCACCAAGCCCTTATCGTAAGTACCTTTGCTCCATTCCGCTTTCTTAATAAGCGTATAAGCAAAGCCTGTGTTCTCGTTGGTTTGAAATTTTCCGGTCAGCTTCAGACTCAGAAAATCCGAAGGCTCTAAAACCTTGTAGGTTTTTTCCCAAACCTCGGGCAATTCATTTTTCAGAAGCAGCATGTGGCTACCTCCATCCACACCCGAAAGAATAGGAGGGATGCCCACCGAATACAACCATTTCAGCAGTTTAAAAACATTGTAATCCAGAATGGACGGAAAGCCGCCCATGATTTTTTTGATATGCTTGCTCGCCCTCGCATCTTCCCACATAATGGCGTTGTGAACTGCATTTCCTTGTTCATCAACCGGCACCGAAGTAAAATACTGTGAGCAGGTTCCTATGGCAATAATATTGTCGGCCGTTTTTGATTCATCAATAACTTCTTTTGAAAGTTGCATAATCTGTTTCCACCATCCTTCGGCATCCTGCTCTACGGCTTTTCCGTTTTGCGAATACTCACTTTCAAAATGTCCCGAACGGGTTGCCAATATTTCTCCGTTCTGACTCACTACAGAAACCTTTGGTCCGCTTGAACCCAGGTCAATGGATAAAACGCATTTCAGATTCGTGTCCGCCATTTTCGAAAATTAAAACGGGTAAGTGCTTTGTGTTACATCGGTGTAAGCGGTGAGCATCGACATATACATGGAAGGGTCAATTTCCTTTCCTGCACCGCCATACATCGCTGCAGATTTCGGATCTCCTTTCTGCACTTTCGCATATTCCACAGCAGCTTTTAAATCTTTTTCAAACTCTTCCACTATACCGGGATTAGTAACCTGAGGACCTGTAATGCAAAAATGAAAACCATCCGGATTCTGTTGTCCGTTCATACGCCAGCCTTTGGTTTTCAAGTGATCGTTTACGTGATAAATTTTAAAATTATCCGAACCGATAGCAGTGATGAACAATGAATCCCCAAACAGTTTTAATTCAGGAATAGAGCGCACTACAGCTTTCATCCGCGCATTTACTTCGAAGATTTTTTTCGCACGTTTCATGTAACCTTCTTTGCCGTAATGCACCATGGCAGCCCATGTTGCGGCAAACAATCCGCCCGATTTGCTTCCGTTAAATCCAGTGGAAACATATACGCCACCCGGCCAGTCGGTTTGTCCGTAGTACTGATAACGCCTCAACTCTTCGCTGCTGAATAACAAGGTAGAGGTTCCTTTCAACGAGTAACCATATTTATGTGTATCGGCAGAAATAGCCGTAACCCCCGGCAAGCGGAAATCAAACACCGGACATTTAATACCCAGCGGTTCAGCCCATGCAAGAATAAATCCACCTAAACAACCATCCACATGCAAACCAACATTGTGTTTCACCGCAATGTCCGAAAGCTTTTCAATCGGGTCAATAATGCCATGACCATAGTTGCCGGCTGAGCCAACAATCAACACCGTGTTAGCAGTTATCTTGCTCTCCATATCGCTTACATCCGCCTGATAGTTCGCATCAATCTTCGCTGTAACAACTTTCAGGTTCAGGTAATGTGCCGATTTAAAAAACGCAGGGTGTGCCGTAATCGGAATGATAATTTCCGGTTGCGTAATTCCTTTTTTATCAACGCCCCACTCGCGGTGCGAGTAAACCGATTGATAAATACTGTCGGTGCCACCTGTGGTAAGCGAGCCGCTTGCCTTCTGCTCAGGGTTGCGCTTGTTCACCGCGGCACCGTTAAAAATATCCAGCGTCATGGCAATAATTTCGCCTTCGTATACGGTAAGCGAGGGACACACATCACGCTGTATCGAGTTCACCTGCGAGTAGTACGAAAATGCTTCATTCAGAAAATCATAATGGTCCTGGTCGCCATGATAAAACGAGCCCGATATCTTACCGCTTTTCCAGGGCGCACTTTCTATCGCATGCATCTCGCGTATCTGTTTCATCACCTCTTCTTTGGAGGATGATTTCTCAGGCATCTTAGTATGCACTGTGTATTTATCGCGGTAAGGGAAAAGCGAATCCACCATTGCAGGGTCGTTGCGCATTTCGCCTAATATCATTTTTATTTTTTTGTCATCGTCCATGCTGCGCTGCACGGCCCTTGCCAGTGCAGGCAAGTGTTTGACAATTTTCTTTTCAATGTATTTTTTTATGTTCATGCTGCAAATGTAGAGAAAGGAATGGTTTAAAAAATACCCTAAGCAGCTCATCTTACCTTTGTTTATAAGGTTGCAGACATATAGTAAATTGGCATTTTAAAGTGTTGCAATGATGTTAGCGTATGTCATTTTATTAAATTTAGTAATCCGATTACTATTTTTAGTAAAAGATTGCTGTTTTTAGTAATCATACAACTAAACTTAGTAATCATATTACTGATTTTAGCAAAGTGATAACTAATTTTAGTAATCAAATAGCTGTTTTTAGTAAAAGATTGCTGTTTTTAGTAATAGTATTACTGATTTTAATAAAAATCATTACTTTATAGTTGTTTCAGTGTCAATAAAGTTTTGCTCTGTGGTTCCCGATATTGAAGCTCCTATATCCTTCTCCAATATCCTCCGTATAAAAACATAACTTTAGCATCCTCAATTTTTACCGCGCTACTTCTATTGTGAAAACCGCACAGCACCAACTCTTTCTGCAAAGACCTCTTGCTGCGCTTCTCGCTGTTCTCCTCTCCGCGTTTTCCCTCACCGCACAAATAACCGAAATAGAAGGAACCGTAAAAGACTTCGAAACAGGCGAGCCACTCCCCTTTGTAAACATCAGTTTTAAGGGCACCACCATCGGCACCGTTACCGATATTGACGGAATGTATTCGCTTGAAACGGCTTTCCCCACTGATACCTTGCAGGCTTCTTTTGTTGGTTTTCAAACCGATTACGAAGCGGTGATAAAACAGGAAAGGCAGGAGATAAATTTTCTCATCATGAAGGATATCATAAGCCTCGAAGAAGCGGTAATTCTCCCCGGTGAAAATCCTGCTGAGATATTGCTGCGCAAAATAATAGCCCGCAAAAAATACCACAACAAAGACCGCCTGGATTATTACGAATATGAAGTTTATAACAAAGCGCAGTTCGACATCAACAACTTTGACGAAAAATTTAAAGAGCGCAAACTTTTCAAAACGTTTGACTTCATTTTCGATAATGTGGATACCTCCGATGTAAACGGAAAAGTGTACCTCCCCATCTTCATCACCGAATCGGTTTCGGATTACACGTTTCGCAAAAATCCTAAAACAACCAAAGAAAATATCCGGGCAACCAAAGTCTCGGGAATCGAGGACCAGAGCATCTCGCAGTTCATGGGCGAAATGTATCAGAACATAAATGTGTACGATAATTTTGTGTCTGTTTTCGGCAAAGGATTTATAAGTCCCGTAGCCGATTTTGGTTTGCAGTATTACCGCTACTATCTGGTGGATAGTTTTTTTGTCGGCAATAAGTGGGCTTACAAAATGCAGTTCACGCCCAGAAGAAAATACGAACTTACCTTCAAAGGTGAACTGGTGGTGCACGACAGCACTTTTGCTTTGTTGAAAGTGGACATGAATGTTTCAGAAAAAGCCAACGTAAACTACATCAACGAGCTCTACATCAATCAGGAATTTGACATGGTGCACGACACCACCTGGATGCTTACCCACGATCGCCTCTTTGTTGATTTCATCATCAGCGACCGCGCCATGGGTTTGTTCGGAACCAAGACCACCGGCTACCGCAATTTCAAAATCAATGAGCCCCGCAGCGATAAATATTATTCCAATCCCGAAAATATAACCGTTGAAAAAGATGCTAATCAAAAAAGCGCAGAGTTCTGGAATCAAAACCGCCACGACTCGCTCTCACAAAAAGAAAAAACCATCTACGCCATTGCCGACACAGTTAAAAATCTTCCCGCCTTCAAATCATGGCTCAGTGTTTTTACAACCATTGTTACCGGCTACAAAAAGCTCGGCCCCATCGACCTTGGTCCCTATGTAAGCCTTTTAAGTTTCAACCGTGTTGAGGGCTGGCGTTTCGGACTGGGCTTTAAAACCAATAACAAGTTCAGCAAAAAATTAAAATTCAATGCACATGTTGCCTATGGTTTACGCGACCAAAAATGGAAATATGGCGGAGGCTTCCGCGTCTTTGTTTCCAAAAAGCCGCGACAGATTTTCAGTTCGCAATATGAATATGATGTGGAGCAACTCGGTCTCAGCGCAGATGCATTCAAAGAAGATAATATCCTCGGCTCGTTCTATCGCAGGCGGCCTTTCTATAAATTATCTTACGTGCAGGATGTGCGCGCCAATTATGATGTCGAATGGTTTCATGGTTTCAGCAACCGCATCAGTTTTGTGCATCGAGAGTTGCAGTCTGCAACCGATAAAGTGGTTTACAATTTTGCTTCCGATGCCTACCCCGATTACCGCATCGTTTCTTCCGAGGTTCGTTTCTTCACGCACTTTTCCTATCAGGAAAAATTTATTGAAGGGGAACTCAACCGTCTCAGTCTTGGCACAAAATATCCCAAGCTTTCGCTCGAATATGCTTACGGAATAAAAGGATTGTGGAACGGACAATTCAAGTACCACCGTGTAGTATTTACCATCGATGATTGGATTCAAACAAATCCCATCGGCTGGTTTGAATATTATATTCAGGCAGGAAAAACATGGGGAAACTTGCCGTACCCCATGCTCTACATTCAGCCCGGCAACGAAACCTACGCAACCGACAACTACTCTTTCAACATGATGAACCTGATTGAATTTGTAGCCGATGAATATGTAGCTGTTTTTGCTACGCATCACTTCAATGGATATTTTTTGAGTAAAATTCCGCTGATGCGCAGACTCAAATGGCGCGAAGTAGTTTCAGCCAAAGCCGTTGCAGGTCGCATCTCGCAGGCAAATGTGAACATGATGATTTTTCCTGCCGACCTTTTTGCCCTCAACGGCATTTATGCCGAAACCGGAGTTGGTATCGAAAACATTTTTAAAATCTTCCGCATCGATGTCATGTGGCGTCTTACCCAGCTTGACAATCCCAACATCCGCAAAATAGGAGTGCTGGGTAGTTTCAGTTTTAATTTTTAAGATACTTTTGCGAATATGATTCTCAGAGCCGAAAAATTAGTCAAGCAATACAAGGACCGTTACGTTGTAAACAATGTTTCGGTACAGGTAAAGCGTGGTGAGATTGTAGGCTTGCTTGGTCCTAACGGAGCGGGAAAAACAACTACCTTTTACATGATTGTTGGTTTGGTAAAACCCGATGACGGCAAAATATTTCTGGGAGAAACGGAGATAACTAAAATGCCCATGTATAAACGCGCTAAACTCGGAATCGGTTACCTGGCGCAGGAAGCATCTGTTTTTCGCAAACTAAGCGTTGAAGATAATATTCGTGCTGTCCTGGAAATGACATCACTAACCCGTGCAGAACAAAAGCACCGGCTGGAAACTATGCTCGATGAATTTGGTTTGCAGCATGTGCGTAAAAATCAAGGCGAATTACTTTCGGGAGGCGAGAGAAGAAGAACAGAAATTGCACGCGCACTTTCTGTAAGTCCAAGTTTTATTTTATTGGACGAACCCTTTGCAGGTGTTGACCCCATTGCGGTTGAAGACATCCAAAACATTGTAAGAGCGCTGAAGAAAAAAAATATCGGCATCCTGATTACTGATCACAATGTACATGAAACATTGAACATAACCGACCACACTTATTTGCTTTTTGAAGGCTCAATTATGAAAGCCGGAACTGCCGAGGAACTTGCCAATGACGAGCAGGTGCGCAGAGTTTACCTCGGTCAGAATTTTGATTTGAAGAGATAAAATGCTTTCAGATAAAACCAAAGCATTTTACCTTGATGAGAAAAAAGCGGTATTACTCTTAGGGCATCTTTTCTTTATTGTATTGACATGGTTTTCTCTGGAATTTTTCAGAGAGAGAATGACCATTTCTGATGCAGCTTATTATAATTTTCTGTTGATTGAAAGCGGTGAGCCGGTGATTGTTCACAACAGGTGGTCATCCTATTTTGTGCAATTACTCCCGCTGCTGGCGGTAAAAATGTCGCTGTCGCTTGCTGCTGTTTTGAAAATATATTCTGCATCACTGATACTGTTCCAATATTTTTTCTTCGTGATTATTGTTTTTATCCTGAAAGATTACAGAGCCGGTTTTGCATTGTTACTTGCATTGTGTCTTACATTTCGAGGCGTATTTTATTTTTCTATTACAGAACTTTTTATGGGTTTTGGCGCAGCAATTTTGTGTTGGGCTGTGATTAAGAAAATGATTACCGAAAACAGAGTGCTTGTAAAAAACGCGCTTGTTGCAGTCATTTTTTTATTATTTGTTTTTCTCACACTTTTTCATCCTGCGTTTCTTGTTGTTATTGTTTTCTTGTTGTTGTTTGAGTTGTCTAAAAGCAACCTGACGAATATTCACCTTTGGGGTTTATTGATTTTAGGTATAGTCTGGAATATTGCCAGAACAAAACTGTTTCCGTTGTCGGCTTACGAGGCAGATAAAATGCCATCCATTGCCGACATTATTAAATACATACCAAAACTCGAAGACTTCAAAAGCACAAATTATTTTATGCATTTTGTTCCTAATTTCTGGACAAGCGGAATAGTTGCAATGCTTACTATTTATTTAGGAATACGCGCAAAAAAAATTCTGCCGATAGTTGTAATGTTAGTGACAGTATTCGGTTGGCTTGCATTAATATTGGTGATAGACAGAAATGGCAATTCGCCCAATATGTATGAATATTATTACACCTTATTCGGCATTTTTATTGAGCTGCCTTTTGCTGATATTGTTTTTGAAAAAGTAAAGCCAATACTTTGTTTACCGCTGGTGATAGCGCTGCTTGCAATAAACCTTACAGGCATATACAATAGCAGCTATGTCTACAGAGAAAGAGTTCAGTATTTTGACCGGCTAAACAATTATGTTCATCAATCAGGAAATAGCAAAGGACTTTTAGCGATGGTAAATTTTCAATGGGGAATAGGGTGGTCAACATGGGCGTTTCCTTACGAAACACTTTTGAATTCTGCACTTGCCGGTCCCGATTCTGCCGGTAGTATTTACATAACTAATGATATGGCGCGTTTTGACAGCATCATGAATGACCCTGAACTTTTTCTTGGTCCTGATTGGTGTCAGTTTTGCTCGCGCACCAACACAATTAATCCCGATTATTTCAAAATAAAATCAGGGACATACTTTAAAATAAATACTAATCAAGGGATTATTGGCCACCAACCCGATAAACTTTCGGGGATTGAACTAAGGCCGTTGCAAGAAACAATTTATTCAGCAACGGATACGTTTATCATCACCAGAATAGAGCTTATAAATAATACAGGGCAAGTTTTTCCCTCCATGAAAAACGACACAATTAATATTGGATTGAATTATCACATTTATGATAAAGAAGGAGACATGCTTGTTTTTGAAGGCTCGTTTACTCCGCTGGAGACCGATCTTCTTAGGGGTTCAACTATTCAGGGAATGACAGTGCTTTTGCCTGAGAAAAAAGGGGAATACATCGTGGAAGTAGATTTGTGTAATGCTGGAAGAAAGTGGTTTGAAATAAATTCAAGATTTCGGTTGATTGTGAAATAAAAATTTTTATTTCACATAAAGGTTTTAGTTTAGTGGCGTTAACTTTAAAAGCGTAACCCAATGAAAAAAATTCTACTCTCTCTTTTTATTCTCGTTTCTCTTTCAGCAGTTGCCCAAAAAGAAAAAGAAGATAAAGCCGAAAATAAAAAGACCAAAACCTTTGGCGAAAAGATTGGTGATTTTGCGGGCAACCTGATGACTGCAAAAACAGATGCGCTGGATAATTGCGCACTTACGATTAACGTCATCAACGGCATATACGATATGCGCACCAAAACTTCGGAAACAAAATACTTTCCGGAAGGCAGCACCGAAGGCGATAATGGGATCTCAGTTTCGTTTTTCAAAAACGGTGGAACCGGCCTTTACAAGTTGAAAGGAGAAGTTTTTTGTGACGGACAACCAATGGAATATCTTGGTTTGGGCTCCTATATTGTAGCGTTTAAAGAACCCTGGAGCGGCACTAAAAAAATTACCATCAAAACCGAAAGTGGTGATGAAGCTGAATTTATTGTCGGAGCAATTCCCGATATTGAAATCAACAGTGTAAACAACGATAAAATATTGCCAATCATTGACCTTGCTGAAGACATGACCATGGAATACACCAACCCTGCAGGCACCGAAGGAAGCGAAGTAAATGTTGGCTTGCTTACCGATATAATGGGCGTGCGTGCGTTTAACAATTTTGCCAATTTTCCTGCAAAAAATAACAAGGTTACTATTCCTAAAGAAGCATTTAGTAATCTTACCATCAGTGGAGCTATGAATGCCGGACAGGTGAATAAAGGAGCCAACTGGCTCTGTGCCGAGCGTGTAAAGAAAACCGAAAAGTCGGCACTTGGTCCGGAACAAAAGCCAGGTGATTTACCTGCCGTTACCATTATCCAGAAATCATATTCAACATGGCCGGTAATTGCAAAAGGCAGACAGGAAGAGGGAATATTAACGCAACTCTATTTCTCAGGAGCGTTCAATGACGGCAACATAGGGTTTGAGGTGCACAAACCAAATGCACAAACTGGAATTCCTCTTTCACGCGCCAGTAAATTTGGATTGATTTCCCTGACAATGAAAGGCAGCTTGTATCATAAAGATGTGAAAACAACCAGTTCAAGCTGGGATATTGGTAATACGCGTTACACACAAACTACAACCCATACAACAATACTTGAATTTCCACAGCTGCCCGATGAACACTGGGATAATATGCTTTCTACATTTTACCAGAAACTGACACCAGCTTTCAAAAATAAATTCAACGTTGATTTTGTTGATGTGGAAAAAGTAACGTCTGCCAGCGGATATAACACACTGTTTGTAGATGATGAGATAAACACCTACACCAAAATTGCACGCACTTATAAAAACACCAAACGTTCAAGCCCAAAACGTTTGGGCGAATTTTTCAAAACACTAAGCAGCAGCCAAAGCAGCGAAACGCCTATGAACAAAATGATGCGCGAGTTAGGTGTTGATGGTTTGGTTAGTGCTGAAATAGAATTACAGGTTGCAGCCGATGAAAACAAAAAGGTTGTGTTGCTTCCCCGAATTAACTTCTCCATCCGCGGAATTGACGAAACAAAAGGCAACCGCAACGGAACGTATGCAGAAGGCACCATCAACTTCCGCAAAGGCATTCCTTTTAATGGCGATATTGTAAGAGCCGATGTAAACAGCCTTGCTAAAGTCTGCAATGTTGACCAGATGATTGATTGTCTGGAATATGTGCTTGCCAATCTTCAGGCAAAGGAAGTGGCAATGGGATATGATAAGATCTGGAGTATAGGCGAGTAAGACTTACTCGTCTTTCACTAAAATATTTTTGGTAATCTTCATCGGAACGCTGATGTATTTGCCTTCCATGTAGTCGAGAATTTTTTTCAGCACTTCTTTAGACTTAGGGTCTAACTTCTCCACTTCTTTGCTGAATACTTTTTCCGTTGCGTTTTCGCGAATTTCTTTCAGCAAACCGGGAAGTGCTTTCATGGCTATCTCTACTTCGCGCTCGCGCATCTTTTTTTTGAAATCGGTTAATGCGATGTCAATAATTTCTTTGCAGCGTTCCAGTTCTTTCTGGCGGTGTTCTAAGTTTTCGCGGGCTATTGTTTTCAGGCTTTCAATACCTATGTATTCTACATTTTTCAACTCTGCAACAGCTGCATCCACATCAGAGGGAATAGCAAGGTCAACAATTATCTTCTTACCCTTATCACCGGCAACAAGCGTTGAGAACAGTTTGCTGTCAACAATAGTTTCGGCTGAGGCGGTGCAGGAAATAAGCACATCAAAACCTGTTTTATGTTTTTTTAAATTTTCCAACGAATGTGCTTTACCCTTAAATTGTTCGGCAAGTTTTTCTGCGTTTTCTAAGCTTCGGTTAAAGACATGAACACTACTCCAATTTTCTTTTTTCAGGTATTGCGCAATGGAGGTATTGGTTTCTCCGGCACCAATAAATAACAATCTTGAATTTTTCTTTACTCCTGCTTCCTGCAATTTGCGGTAAGCCAGTGAAACTACAGAAACAGGTCGTTGTGCAATCTGTGTATCTGAATAAATTTTCTTGGCTGTTTCAATGGTTATCTTTACCAACAGGCGAATAAAATCGCCCGACAAATTCAGTTGACTGCAAACCTCATAAGCCTTACGAACCTGCGTAATAATTTCGCGCTCACCTACTACTAATGAATCAATAGACGAAGCAACATACAGCAAATGCCTTACCGCATCTTCGCCTTCATAAATCTTTACCTTTTCTTCCGCGAAATGAATTTCTTTTTTAGTCCATGCAGGATTAAAATGTTTGAAGAAATCATGCAGCCATGCGGGTGATGGTTTCTCGTGCGACACCATCATCAGTTCTACACGGTTACAGGTGCTGAGGTA
>CAMBRL010000022.1 GCA_945870105.1 Chitinophaga pinensis | reverse complement strand
TTCTTTTGCAAGGGCAGGCAGTTCAGTTGCGGCCACAGCATTTTCTACTTTAAATTCTGTACCGTAAAAAGTTCCGGTGGCGGTTTCTGTTGTTTTGTTACCGCAGGAGTAAATGGCTAATGAAGCCGCGAATAAGAAGAGTGCTTTTTTCATGTTGTTGTTGTTTTTGCCACAGATTACACTGATTTACACTGATTAATCTGTGCTAATCTGTGGCTATTATTAGTTAGTATTTATTGCCAGTTTACTTTTTCTAAACCCATAAAGAAAGTAAATCACCACACCAATCACCAGCCACACCGAGAACCATATCCAGTTGCTAAGAGCCATGCCCGTCAAAAGGTAGCAGCACGATACCACACCCAGCACCGGGATAAGCGAGAAGTTTTTCAGAAACGAGAACACCGCCATCAATACACACACGATAAAGAATATAATCATGGGTACATTGGTTGCTGCCGTTTCGCTATTGATGATAAAAGTATTGCTAAAGAACTGAGGATTGAATTGCAGCAACAACCCTGCTGCCACCACTACCATTGCCGGAAAAATAAATTTGCTGTTAACGTATGGAAGTTTGAATTTACCGCCCTCACCCGCTTGTTTCGGAGGAAGCATCAACACACCACAACACACCAACACAAAGGCAAACAAGGTTCCTATGCTGGTGAAGTCAAGCACAAATTTTTCGTCTGTAAAGAACAAAGGAATACCCACTACCAAACCCGTTACAATGGTTGCAAATCCGGGTGTTTTAAACTTAGGGTGAATGCTTGCAAAACGTTTAGGCATCAGTCCATCGCGGCTCATACTCATCCATATTCTGGGCTGTCCCATTTGGAAAACAAGGAGCACACTTGTCATAGCCACCACCGCCACTAATGATACAATGTACAGCATCCATTTTACCTCACGGATTTTAAAAACCTCGGCCAGCGGGTCGCTCACCCCTAATTGCTGATAGCTTACCATGCCTGTCAAAACCAGCGCCAGTGCTATGTAAACAACGGTGCAGATAATCAGGGAGTAAATCATTCCTTTTGGTAAGTCGCGTTGCGGATCTTTGCTTTCTTCGGCTAAAGTTGAAACGGCATCAAAACCAATGAAGGCAAAGAATACGGCAGCTACACCGCCCATCACACCTGTAAAACCGTTGGGCATAAAAGGCGACCAGTTGTCAATGTCAACATAAAAAGCGCCTACAACAATTACCAAAACTATAACTGCCAGTTTCAGCATCACCATAAAATTACTGGCGTTGCGCGTTTCTTTTACGCCTACATAAACCAATGCTGTTATCAGCATATTGATTATAACAGCGGGTAAATCAAAAATAATACGCAGAGAGCCAACCTTAGGTGCAGTCATCCAGGCCAGCATACCTTCGCTGGAAATATTCTGGTCATACATGTTGTGTGCCGAGCGGTAATTAGTAGTCAGCCATTCGGGAAGATGCAGCCCTACTCCTTCTAATAAGTTGGTAAAATAACCGCTCCACGAAAAAGCCACATAAATATTTCCGATGGAGTATTCCATTAGTAAAGCCCAACCGATTATCCAGGCGAACAACTCACCAAACGAAACATAAGCATAGGTGTAAGCACTTCCTGAAGCAGGCACGCGCGAAGCAAACTCGGCATAGCACAACGCAGTAAAACCGCAGGCAACGGCACAAATAATAAAAAGAATTACAACACCCGGTCCGCCTTTAAAACAAGCTTCTCCCATACTGCTGAAACTGCCGGCACCTATGATGGCGGCAATACCAAAAAAGGTAAGATCGCGGGTGGTAAGTACTTTGTGCAGTGAATGTGTTTCTGCCTGTTCGGGGTCATTCTCTAATGCCTGTTGAACAGGTTTTTTCCTGAAAAGCTGGTTTAGCAAAGTTGTAGCGGTTTAAGCATTGTCTTCATTCATCGGTATCTTCACTTTCAGTACAAAGTACGAAACCGAATCATCTACTCTGGCAAAGTGATATTGCAAAGGATGTCCTGATTTTTTCTTCATGTCCACCAGACCCAAACCCGCGCCACCCTTGTCGCTGAACTTGACAAAAGTTTGTTTCATAATAACGCTGTACAGGTATTTTACCTCATCATCTTCAAGGCTGTTAATCTTTACCAACTTGTCTTTCAGGTAATGAATTTCGTTGTTGTTCACCAGATTTCCGATGAATACATAAAAGTCATTCTCCGCCTTGCTTAAAACAAAAAGAGGCTTTTGTTCATAGGATTCTGCGTGGTCGAGAAACGAGTGTATTTGCAGATTTTGTAAACTCTCAATAGCAATGTTTACAATCTTGCGCTTGATAATTTTGCTGGTTTTATACTTATCAATCAGCGTTTCAATCTCGGGCAGAATGAGCAGGATATCACTTTTGGTAATAAGTCCTTCTCTGCTCAGCAGAATCTCATCGCCATCCATAAGACCGTTTAAAAATGCCCTTTCGTTCCCCATATTTAACCTTCGCTGCCTTTGCTAAAATCAATTATCAAACTTTGCGAATTTAAAAATACTTTATTAATGTTATTATAATTCTAAAAAACCGACAAACTACTTGTTTTAAATAACTGTTATAACTCGAGTTTATTTCGTTTTTACTAAAATTTTGTTCAGCTGTTTGTCTGCAACTTTCATTGAAAGGAAGTAAGCACCTGTAGAAAGATTTAAGTCGCGCATTTCAAAATAATTCAAGCCATCACGCACTTTACCAAGGTTTTTGCTGTAAACAGTTTTGCCGGTGTTGTCATACATTTCAATCAAAACCTCTTCTGACCTGAACAGGTTAAACTGAAGCACAATGCGGTCAACAAACGGATTAGGATAAACACCTACTAATGCTGCAACCGGATCATTTTCACCCACCGAAACAGGATTATTAGGTAACAAAGGAGCCTGAGGCTGCAATTCACCAAGGTATACACTTGGACCTTGCTGCGCCACCTGCAAAAATGTTTCGCCTTCATTTACATACCAGTTTTGTGGCGATTCAACTGTAAAGTTTTGGTCGGTGATCGTGCTTACATAATACCAGTCGCCCTGAGTGCGGGTTTTATTTACATCCAATAAAAGATAACCTCGCTTGGCAAGATCTACATAGCGGATGTGCGGGTTTTGTCCGGTAATAATACTTTGCGGAACCCCTGGTGCTCCACCCGATGTAATGCTGGTTGCAACAAACTCAACACCCACCGAACCGATTATATTCTGAAGATCTGAGTTATCATAATTACTCAATGGTAAATCATTTGCCCATGAAGAGTGAATATCACCTGTAAGTGCAACCACGTTTTCAATACCGAGGTCTTGTATGCGCTGGTAAAGGGTATCGCGTTCTGCAGGATAACCATCCCACTGATCGTTGTTCACTACAATTCCAAAAACTTTAAGCGGTGCAACCATTACCTGTTGCCCTAAAATATTCCACAATACGGTTGTTGTGTCCATTTGATTAGTAAGCCAATCCATTTGTTCAACACCAACAAGCTTGCGGTCAGCCTCTGCACCTGCCCCCTGCTCATCACGCGCATAAAAACGGGTATCAAGCATGTATAAGTTTAACAAATCACCATAGCGCACGGTGCGGTATATTTTATCAAGGTCTGCAGAATTACTTAAACGCTTAGGAAGCCACTCATTATTGGCTCTGTGAGCAGCAGTTACCCTGTCTGCCCAAACACCTTCAGCGCCTTCTGTATGGTTTTCAGCTCCACCGTGCCAGGTGTTATTTGCTATTTCATGGTCATCCCAAACATAAATAAACGGATATTGTTGATGAGCGTAACGCAAATCAGCGTCTAAGCGGTATTGAGATAAACGGGTACGGTAATCATCCAAAGAAACAATTTCAGTAACGGGTTCGTGTTCACGCCCGGAAATTGCACCTCCGGCAGCATATTCATAAATATAATCGCCTACATGCAACACCGCATCAATATCGTTGCGCTGACCTATGTGTTTGAAAGCATTATAATATCCGTTTTCGTAATCAGCACACGAAACAAGTGCGAAACGCAAACTATCAACATCACCAACCGGAGCAGTTTTAGTTCTTCCAATCAGTGAATATCTGCCGCTGTTGCTAAACTCATAATAGTACCAGGTGTTTGGCTGCAGCCCTGTTACATCAACAGTAATAGTATAATCTTTATTCTCATCGGTTGTTTCTGTACCCGAAGCAACAATGTTATTAAACAATGTGTCGGTTGCAAACCTCCAGTTTACATCCACCGAACCGGGATTATCTACTGTTATGCGAGTCCAGATAAGCACACCATCGGGCAAAGGGTCAAATGATGCAACTCCATGATAAAACGGTGCAAACTGCGGGTTCAATTCACTTCTGGAATTGTAATCGTTGTAGGTTTGTTCGCCCTGGGCAAAAGCATTAAGCGTAATAAAAGAAACAAGAGCTAAGTAAAAGTATTTCATTGGGTTTGGTTTAAAAATCAAGGCGAAAATAGGAAAAATGATAAAGTAAAGAATAAAAAAAATCAGGCTTAATAAATTCTTAATTTTGCAGCCTTATTAACGCTTTCATGAAATTACGCTTTCTTACTGCCCTGTTGATTCTGAGTTGTTCACTCTTAATTCTGAATTCTTCTGCACAGCCTTATTTTAACCGTTACGATTCTATTCCGGTAACAATCAACAGTAACTCCCTGAAATATGCGTGGGCAGGCGGACTTAACTCCTGCCAGTTTTCAACCATTGATTTAAATATGGATAACATTGAAGACCTGTTTGTTTTTGATCGCGCAGGAAATAAGATAACAACCTTTATCAATAATGGAACTGCGGGAACAATTGATTACACACTAGCACCGCAATACCGCACACATTTTGTAAACCAGCATGACGACCGCGGCACTTTGCACGACTGGGTTTTGCTGCGCGATTACAATATGGACGGTAAGAAAGATATTTTCACTTACTCAAACGGAGCAACGGCTGTTTACCGCAACACAACAACAACTGCAGACAGCATTACATTTGAGTTGATGACTACCTATATGAAATCATTTTACAACCCCAATTATCTGGCACTTTACATCAGCCCGGTTGATATGCCCACTTTTATTGATGTGGACAATGACGGAGATTTAGATGTGCTTACGTTTCACATTTCAGGTTTGCAGATTGAATTTCATAGCAACCAAAGTCAGGAACTTTATGGCCACAGCGATAGTCTTTCATTTACGTTGTATGACCAATGCTGGGGCGACTTTTCAGAGAACAGTGCTTCAAATGCAGTTTATTTAGACACGTGTTACTGGGGGCAGTTCCGTGGAGAAGCCGGCAATCGCCACAGCGGTTCATCAACACTTGCACTTGACATGAATAACGATGGAGTTAAAGAATTTATGATGGGTGATATTTCATTTAAAAACCTTGTTCTACTGAGTAATGACGGCACTTTACTGGATGCTCATATATATGACCAGAATCCTGCTGCTCCGCCAAATACAACTGCTGCTGATATTGCTGTTTTTCCGGCAGCGTTTTACGAAGACATTGATAACGACAATGTGAAGGACTTGATTGCAAGTCCGAATACAACCAACATTACCGAAGACTTTAACAGTGTATGGCTTTACAAAAACAATGGAATTACATCTCAACCCGATTTTGAATTCATCCAAAATAATTTTTTACAAGAGAACATGATTGAAGTGGGCGAAGTTTCATTCCCAGTATTTTTTGATGTGGATAACGATGAGGTTCAAGATTTGATTGTAGGCAACTACGGTTACTATTCCGACAATGGAAATTATAAATCCAAGCTGTCCTACTACAGAAACATAGGCACTGTAAGCGACCCCGCATTTCAGCTTATAACCCGCGACTATGCGGGCATTGAAGCATTAAATATTAAGAGTCTTGTTCCAACCTTTGGCGATATTGACGGTGATGATGTTTCTGAAATGATACTTGGTGGGCTTGACGGATACATTCATGTTTTTGAAAATAATGCTCAGCCGGGACAAGCAGCAAGTTTTGTTCTTTCACAACCTAACTTTATTGATGTAGGTTTAAATGCAGCACCACAACTATTTGATGTAAATGGCGACACACTCTTAGACCTTATAATTGGCGAGCGCAACGGCAACCTGAATTATTATGAAAATACGGGGACTGCAAACAATCCTGTTTTCACCCTGATATCAGAAGATTTTGGCGGAGTTGATGTAAGAAAACAAGGTTTTAATATTGGCTACAGCACACCTTTTATGTTTAGCATAAATGATGAGCTGCAGCTTTTTGTAGGCTCTGAAAGTGGTGACATTCATCAATACATCGGCATTGAAGAAACCTTAAATTCAGCCAACCTACTTAATGCAGAAATAGGCACAGGAACCACTATTTCCTCTGATGCACAAACAACACCTTTTGGTTCAGAATTTAAAAACGGGAGAAATCAGTTTTTAATCAAAGCAGAAGAATTACAATCATCAGGTTTTCAAAATGGAATTATTGAAACTATTGCATTTAATGTTGATTCAGCAGCTGGCGGAACAATTTATAATTTTAAAATTAACCTTGCAAACAGGGAGAGCGGTGACTTAACTGAATTTGAAGACCTGAATTCAACAACGGTATTTTTTGAAGATGCTGTAATTGATACAACAGGCTGGAAAGAGTTTGTATTTGACCAGAAATTTACTTGGAATCCCGGGTCTGATTTATTGGTGCAGGTTTGTTTTGACACAACGCTTTCTGTAAGCACAAACAGCAGTGTATATTGCAGCTCAACAGGATTTGTTTCTAATGTTGCAGCCTCAGCAAACAATGCTGCAGGTTGCACAATGACTTCAACTACTTCAGGAACGCTGAGACCAAATATGAAACTAACACTCAGGCCTTCATTTCCTAAAAAAGGAGTGCTTGATTTATTTGAAGGCGTTCGCTCAAGCGTTTCTGGAACAGACCTTAATAACGATAACCTGATGGACATAGTTATTGGAAATTATACGGGCGGTGTAAGCTATTACAAAGGCGACACAACAGGCATTACAACGGGGATTTCAAAACCTGAAATACAAAACATTGATGCTCTATTGTTTCCAAATCCTTGCAACGAAAATACTACTCTAAATTTCTCAGAGCCACTTAAAAGCAACGCTGTTGCTGATATCTACAATATTACAGGACAACACATATTTTCTGCTCAATTACAAAAAGGGCAAACTAATCTGACTGTAAACACTAATGTATTCTCATCAGGAATTTATGTACTAGTGATGAAGACAAAAGTCAATTCAGTTGTGAAAAAATTTGTAGTCAACCACTGAAATGGAAGAACTTAATCACCCTATTATTCTGTTTGATGGAGTTTGTAACCTTTGCAATTCTTCTGTTCAGTTTATTATAAAACACGACAAAAAAAGCATTTTCAGATTTGCTTCTCTGCAATCAGAATTTGGAAAAAGAATTATTGAAAAGTTTGATTTAGCGAATAAGAACATTGACAGTGTTATGCTTCTTGAAAATAATGCTATTGAGCTAAAATCCACAGCTGCACTGCAAATAGCAAAACAATTGGGCGGAATTTATTCTGCGCTTTATGTATTTATCATCATTCCGAGATTTATGCGCGACAGCATTTATGATTTTGTAGCGCGCAACCGCTATCGCTGGTTTGGCAAACAAGAGAGTTGTATGATTCCAAAACCGGAACTAAAAAAGCTTTTTATTGAGTCGTAAATGAATAGTTTTGCAGCGCTACCAAATCATTTATGACAAATGCTTAACGAGAAAAGACTTTACATAATTGTTTCTGACTATCCGTATGGAAATGGTGAGCCATTTCTGGAGGATGAGTTAATTGCGCTTTCTAAAAGGTTTGATAAAATAACTCTTATCGTTACTAATCCGGTTAGCGTGAATGAGCGAACTCCCAAATTTCCAATTCCTGAAAATATAGAATTTCAATATTATGTTTCAGAGAATAATTTAAAGTCAAGAATTAAAGCACTTCGTTTTGCTATTATCAGTCCTCATATACTAGATGAAATAAGCATACTTAGAAATAAATACAAACTACAATTAACTTTTTCTTCTCTTAGACTACTATTTTCTTACTTAATACACGGATTACAATTTTATCAGTTTTTACATCAATTAATTAATAAAGATAATAGTCACAAAGGATCATATTATTTTTACAGTTATTGGTGCACTTACTTTACGTTCAGTCTTGCCCTGCTAAAAAAGAAAAACAAGGAAATTAAAACATTTACCAGAGTTCATGGATGGGATTTGTATATGTTCAGGCACAAGCCTGCATATCTTCCTTTCAGAAATTTTATATTTTCCGCAATTGATAGAATATTTACAATATCAGAGAACGGGAGAGAATACTTACTGGCAACTGTTCCCGGAATTGATAAAAATAAAGTCAAAACGAATTACCTTGGCACATCTGTCAATAATTTTCCGATGCAACCACCTGACAGAAAAAAAATATTCATTATTACTCTTTCATTCATTTCAAAAGTTAAGCGACTTGAATTAGTAGCAGAGAGCATTTCACTGATTGATAACTTTGATATTGAATGGCATCATTTGGGTGGCTATATTGATAACACTGTTCTTATTGAACAAGATGCAAATAAACTACTGGCGCATAAAAAAAATGTGAGTTATAAGTTTCACGGCACATTATCTAAAAGTGAAATATTTAAGTTTATAAAAAGTCACCCGGTAAATCTTTTAATTAATACAAGCTGGTCAGAGGGCTTGCCTGTTTCAATTATGGAAGCTATGGCGTTTGGAGTTCCTGTAATTGCAACCGATGTAGGTGGAACTAAAGAAATTGTTCAGGATAATAAAAATGGGGTTCTATTATCAGCAAATCCATCAGTAAAGGAAGTTAAAGATGCAATTGAGCGCATCCATTCACTTAATGATTTTGAATATAAAACGCTCTGCACTAACGCATACAATACGTGGAATAATAAATTTAACAATACTAAGAATAATGAGATTTTCATTAATGAGATTTTCTCTTTAGATAACGAGACTTACAAGATTTGTTCGCGATGTATCCTCGATAATATTGATTATCCAGATATTACCTTTGATAATCACGGAGTATGTAATATGTGTAAGGCATACGATGATATATCTAAAAGACACTTACTATTAACTAAGAATAACGAAAATGCTTTAGCAAAACTTGTATTTGAATTAAAAAACAATAAAAAAAACAGTGACTATGATTGCATAATTGGCTTAAGCGGTGGAGTTGACAGTAGCTATGTTGCCTACAAAGCTAAAGAGTTAGGATTACGCCCATTAATTGTACATCTCGACAATGGATGGAACTCAGAACTTGCAGTAAAAAATATTGAAAATATTGTAAGAAAATTAGGCTTTGATTTATATACACATGTTATAAACTGGAACGAGTTCAGGGATTTACAATTATCCTATTTTAAAGCATCTGTAGTAGACATTGAAGCACTTACAGATCATGCAATAAACGCAATACTTTATAAAATAGCAGCAAAACACAATGTAAAGTACATCTTAAGTGGTGAAAATATTGTTACTGAAGGGCGCATACCACCCAATTGGGCTCACTTAAAAAATGACCTAATGAACATAAAAGACATTCATCGAAATTTCGGAAAAATTCCAATCAAGACCTTCCCAACATTGGGAGAGTTAAAATCATTTTATTACAAAAGAGTAAAAAGAATAAAAACTATTCCTCTTCTTGATTATATTGATTTCAATAAAAACAAAGCAAAGCAAATAATTATTGATGAACTTGAATGGAGGGATTATGGAGGCAAGCATTATGAATCTGTGTTTACACGTTTCTATCAGTCCTATATATTGCCGGTAAAATTTCATGCCGACAAAAGAAAATCTCATTATTCTACCTTAATATGTTCGGGGCAACTAACAAGAAGTGAAGCACTTGAATTAATGAAATTACCTGCCTACGATAGCATTAAATTAAAGGAAGACAAAGATTTTGTAATTAAAAAACTTGGCTTAACAGAATCAGAATTTGATATTATGATGAAACAACCTATCAGAAAACATACTGATTTTAAGTCTATTGTTTTTTATTACAACATATTAATTTCGCTTAAAAAAATTGTTAAAAAAATCACGCATTAATGCGAAAGATTTTAATTCTATGTTATGATTTTGCACCACTTCCATCTATAGGGGCGCAACGCCCTTCTTCCTTCTTAAAACATTTACCAAAATACGGATTTCATCCTGTTGTAATTACCAGAAAATGGAAAGAAAATATCACTACTCATATTGAATATTTTGAGGCTAATGAAGGCAAAGAGGAAATAACAGAGACTGATTTTTCAACCTTAATCAGGTTACCGGAAAAACAATCATTTAAAAATAGACTTATTGTTAAACATGGCATTAACAAGTATGTATTACTAAGGAAACTCGTTTCATTTACCGAAGTCTTTTTAAAGTGGTTAGTTCCCATAGCAGACGATAAATATTATATCTGCAAAAAAGCAAAAGATTATTTGCAAAATAATAAAGTTGACTTTATTCTGGTAACCGGAGAGCCATTTATTCTTTTTAAATATGGTTATTCATTAAGCAAAGAATTTAACATTCCTCTGCTACTGGATTATCGTGATGGTTGGACAACGAACCATACACAAAATTCATCAGCATTAAATCTATTAAGGCTAAAATTCGAGAGCCTTTTTGAGAAGAAATATCTCAACCATGCACTGCTTTATAGTTCGGTATCTGAAGGAGTACTCTATGAAATAGAAAACAAATACAATGTTCCTTCAGTTAAAAAGTTCTTATTAAAAAACGGGGCTGAAACAGATAAGTTCAAATCAATTACCAAAAGCCAAAATAAAACATTCAATCTTGTTTATTCAGGAACTCTTTACGACTCATCGCCTGTAGAAGAGCTTTTAGCAGGACTTGATAAATTTATCACAAAATTAAATCCTAAAAATTTCAAAGTAACATTCATAGGTATAAGACTTAAGCCCTGCAAGCATATTGACAGTATTGAAAAGTTCAAGGTTAAGTACCCGTCACAAGTTGAAATTATTGACAGTTTGCCGCATGAAAAACTATATCAGTATTTAACTGATGCTTCCTTACTATTGCTTCTTCTGATGAAAAGCCAAAAGAAAGGCATCATAGGAGGCAAAACCTATGAATATGCTGCAACGCGTAATCCTATTTTAGTGGTGCAGGAAGAACGAACTGAAGAAACTCCTTTCTTTCAAGGCAGAGATATTCAGTGCTTTACTTTTGCCGCTGATGAAGTAGCCGAAAAAATTGAAAGCTATTACAACAAATTTCAACAAGGAATCTCTATCCAAACATCCATTACGGATGAGGAAATATTTTCTATCTCACGTGAATACCAAGTGAAACTGCTTGCTGAAAAGCTAAACAGCCTTTAGAACTTCTTTCTTGGTCTTGAGCCTTTAGCAAACTTATCACGTCTGGAACCAGCACCACCTTCACGGCTTTCGCCTCCACCGCTAAAACCGCCTCTATCTCCACCTCTGTCGCTTCCACCGTTGCTTTTGCGGTCGCCTCCGCCTCCGTAGCTGCCTCTGCCGCCACCATCACGTTTGCCTCCGTAGCCGCCTCTGTCGCCACCAAACTTGCGGAATTCACGTTTCTCGCCACCGCCTCTGCTGTCTCTGTCGCCATAGCGTTCTCTTTTTTCATCAGCAGGCTTTTCCGATTCTTCTATTTTGATTTTACGGCCTTTGAAATCGTGTTCATTAAATGCTGATTTAAGTTTCTCTAAGTCTTTATTATCTACTTCAAAGAATGAATAGCTGTTCATCAAATCAATTCGGCCGATGCTGGTGCTGGTAAGGTCTGCACCTGTGCAAAGGATGTTGAGCAACTGCCCTTTATCAACGCCATCTAATCTTCCAAGGCTGATAAACATGCGCTTAAAGTTTCCTCCTGAATGGCTTGCAGAATGTGAGCGATCACCTGCTAAATCATTTGAGTTTTTATAATATTCCAAGAAGCGATTGAACTCTGTTGAGATAAGTCGTTTAATAATGTCTTCCTTGCTTAAATGCTCTAATTGACCAAATATTTTTGGCAGATAAGGTTCAATTTCCTTTTCATTAATGGGTGTGTTGATGCTTTTATCTATCAATGAAAACAGTTGTTTCTCGCAGATTTCTTTTCCTGTAGGGATTTTTGCTTCTGTAAATTTCTTGCCTATAATACGCTCAATAAATCGGATTTTACCAATCTCTTTCATGTTAGTGATAACGATGGAAACACCTGATTTACCTGCACGTGCTGTTCTTCCGCTACGGTGGGTATAATTTTCAGCTTCGTCTGGGAGGCTGTAATTGATTACGTGTGTAACATCGTCCACATCAATTCCGCGGGCTGCAACATCGGTTGCTACCAACATTTGAATGGTTTTGCTGCGATATTTTTTCATTACGCTGTCGCGCTGCGCCTGTGATAAATCACCGTGAATACAATCGGCACTGTAACCATCTTTTATCAAATGGTCAGCTACCATCTGCGTTTCTATTTTGGTGCGGCAAAAGATGATACCGTAGATATCTGGATTGTAATCCGCAATACGTTTCAATGCAAGGTATTTATCGCGGGCATGCACCACATAATAGATGTGGCTAATGTTTTCAGCGCCCTGATTCTTTTTACCAACGCTTATTTCTATAGCATTGCTCATATAATTACGAGCAATGTCGGCAACACCTTGCGCCATAGTAGCTGAGAATAACCAGGTATGTTTCGCAGCAGAAGTTTTGGAAAGAATAACATCTAAGTCTTCTTTGAAACCCATGTTCAGCATTTCATCGGCTTCATCCAAAACTGCCCATTGTATTTCTGAAAGGTCAACCTTTTTGCGGTTGATGATGTCCACCATACGTCCAGGAGTAGCCACAATGATTTGTGCTCCGCGTTTTATCTGGTTTACCTGTCCTTCAATGCTTGCTCCGCCATAAATGGCAACTATGTTGGCTCCGCTTATGTTTTTAGTAAAGTTGGTAATATCACCTGTGATTTGCATGCACAACTCACGGGTGGGGCAAAGCACAATTGCCTGTGCTTTGGGGCTTTTAAAGTCTATCAGTTGCGCCAATGGTAAACCAAAAGCTGCTGTTTTTCCTGTTCCTGTTTGTGCAAGGCAAATGTAATCGCTATCGTTTTTAAGTAGTTCGGGTATGGCTTTTTCCTGTATGGGCATTGGGTTTTCAAATCCCATGTCCTTGATAGCGCTCAGGATTTTTCCGTCAATTCCCAATGTTTCAAATGTGTTCAATTTTATAATGTATTAGTTTTTAAGAGGGCGCAAATGTAGGCTAATTAAGGGCTTGAATTACAATTGGGTGTGAAATAGAAGGCTGATGTTCGTCATTGCGTGGGTTTTATCAGATGTAGATTTTAACCGCAAAGGCGCAAAGGCGCAACGAAAGCGACACTTCTTAAAAGGCGAAAGGCCGCCTTATTTAAAAGACGACCTTTCATAAATTGACAAACCTATAAGCCGGGTTCTGTCTAGCCCTATCATTTATCTATGCAACCTACCCTTCCCGATATCCGCCTGAGGCGGAATTGAAGCGGGCAGCTTCAAAATCGGGGTTTATTTGGTCTTACAACCCATAAGGTTTTCCCATGCCCGACATTGCTGCCGTGCATTGTGAGCTCTTACCTCACATTTTCACCCTTTTCCCGCCTGAGGCGGGATGGTTATTTTCTGCGGCACTTTCTGTTATTAAGCTTTTCAACTTAACACCTCCGCTTTCGAAGAGTATGGCGCCCTGTGTTGCCCGGACTTTCCTTCCCTCTATACATTATATATAAAAGAACGATAGAACAGTTTGTCGGGGGTAAAGATAGAGAAAACAAAAAGAGGGAACAATTGCCCCCTCTTTTTGTTTGAAATCAATATAAAATTACTTCTTCTCACCTTCTGTTCCTTTTCCGGCTCCTTTACCTGAAATAGAATCTCTCATGCCGGTATCGGCTTTTACATTTTCCATTTTGTAGTAGTCCATAATACCAAGGTTTCCGTTGCGGAACGCTTCGGCCATTGCTTTAGGCACTTCGGCTTCGGCTTCAATAACCTTTGCGCGGGCTTCCTGCGCTTTGGCTTTCATCTCTTGTTCCAATGCAACCGCCATGGCTCTGCGCTCTTCGGCTCTTGCCTGTGCAATATTTTTATCAGCATTTGCCTGGTCCATTTGTAATTTTGCGCCAATGTTTATACCTACATCAATGTCGGCAATATCAATGGAAAGAATTTCAAAGGCTGTTCCGGCATCCAATCCTTTTGCCAAAACTACTTTAGAAATAGAATCAGGATTTTCAAGCACGGATTTATGTGATTGTGCCGAACCGATAGACGATACAACACCCTCACCGATACGTGCAAGAATGGTTTCTTCGCCCGCACCACCAACCAATTGTTTGATATTGGCACGAACCGTTACCCTTGCTTTGCAAATCAACTGGATACCGTCTTTTGCAACTGCTGCAACGGGAGGCGTGTTAATCACCTTAGGGTTTACTGACATTTGCACGGCTTCCAATACATCTCTACCTGCCAAATCAATAGCAGTTGCTGATTTAAAATCAAGCGGAATATTTGCTTTGTCGGCCGAAATAAGTGCATTCACAACTAATTGAACACGACCGCCTGCAAGAAAGTGAGCCTCCAGTTCATCTCTGTTGAGTTTCAATCCGGCTTTAGAACTTGCTATCATTGCGGTTACAATAACTTCAGGAGGAACTTTTCTCCAACGCATCAATACAAGTTGAATGAGCGAAACTTTAACGCCCGAAACCAATGCAGAAAACCACAGCCCAACGGGAATAAAATAAAATAAAATCCAAAGTCCGACAAGCGATGCTATGCCGATAATGATGATAAATGGTAGTCCTTCCATGATTTTTTAAATGGTTTTAGTGGTTACTATTAATTTGCTTTCTGTTCGTTTAGTAATGATGATATCGGTATTGGGGTCAATAAACTCTCCTTGAGTATGCACTTCAACATAGTTTCCATTGATGAGCGCTTTACCTGAAGGCGCAAGGCGCGAAATGGTTTTTCCGCTGTCGCCAACATTCAGTTCAGCGTGCTCAAATGTATTTACTTTCCCATGTAACTTAGTTTCAAGCGAAAACTTTTTCCAAGTATTGGTTTTAAGACCGATGTAAACAATAAGCAATGTTATTCCGATTGAACCTGAAAGCACATAAATTCCGGCAGCTGTTCCATGCTTTGAAAATACAAACCAGATACCGGCAATCATCAGCAGAGCGCCAATAACACCAACAACGGTGCTTCCGGGAACAATTAATAATTCAAGCAGAATAAAGATTAAGCCCAGAACAATAAGTAGAATAATGGCGGTAAGAGACAAGGGATTTAGGATTCTATCAGATAATTTCCGCAGTAAGTCCACGCTCCAGAATATTCTCGCAAAGCGGACGCAACTTTTTGTATTCACCCATTTTAACGGAACACTTTCCGTTGTAATGAATCATGAGTGTACATTGCTCGGCCTGCAATGGTTCATGTCTGCAAACCTTAATCAGCGTATCAATCACGTAATCAAACGAATTGAAATCATCATTATAAATGACCAACTCGTTCTGTTTCTTCTCCGCGCGAAGAATTTCTTCTTCAATATCGGTTTCAGTAAGTGTTTGTGGAAATGGGTTCATGATTTTTTCGTTTAAATCTTACGCTAAAGGTATGAAAATGATTCTATTCAACCACAGGTTGTTTCTTTGCATCGCTGATTTTAATTTCTTCTCCATTCAAATACGCAACAATACCGGCTGAAAAGCCTTTGTAACCAAATTCATTTTTATCTAAAGTTGCTTCTGCAAGCGTAATGTATGCGCCACTTGAATAATATACGGGTTCTTCTGACGCACCGGTTCCGGGTTTCAGAAAAGCAGCAATATCATCAGGAAGTTGAACAGGTGGAAGTTTTAATTCCAGTTTATAAATCACTCCCTGATGGCTAAGCAAGTCTGTTTTATCAAATGGCGGACGCAGTTTTTCTTCTTTTTTATTAACCGACACAACTTCTTTATTTGTCACAACTTCTTTATAGCGCTGCGCATTTGCTAGTGCTTCGTTTCCGGATTGCTGTTGTGCTTTCAGGTTATTCTCAACTATTGCGCGACCTTTTTGCTCGGCATTCATCCTTTCTAATAGCATGCGCAACTTGCGTTGTTCAGGTGTTTCATTCGTATTTTCAAGAACAACTGACTTGTTTACATTAACAGCAGTGAATTTTTCCTCCTCCTGTTTTTTCTTTTGTTCAAGTGCAAGACGTTTAGCTTCTACTGCTTTCAACTTAGCCGCTTCTTCAGTTTTTTGTTTTTCAGCTAAAACTTGTTGCTCTTCAACTTTACGCTTTTCTTCTTGTTCTGCATTTAGCTTTGCTTCTTCGGCAGTTTTACGTTTCTCTTCTGCCGCTTTAAGTTCAGAGGCTTTGCGCTGTTCTTCTGCCTGTGCCGCAGCCTCTATCATCTTTACATTTTCAGTTTCATCAGCTACAGCAACAACCTGCTCTTTTTGTTTTACAGCAATTGCAAGTGAATCTGCAATCTTCTTTATCTTCTCCTGCTGACGGTTTGCTTCTTCCATTAATCTCTTTTTCTCATCAAGATTAGCCTGTAGTAAATCCTTCTGGCGCTTCAACTCTTCTTGTTCCAACTTTGCCTGTTCAAGTTTTCCCTGCTCGATTGCTGCTTTTTCGGAAGCGGCCATTTCAGCTTTCAGTTTTTCGGCAACTATGCGTTGCTCTTCTTCTTGTTTTGCCTTTGTAGCCCGCTCTGCAACAAGTTTCTCCTGTTCAGCTTTCAACTTTTCCTGATCCTGCGATTGCTGCACTCGCTTTGCTTCATTACTTACTGCCAATGAATCTGCATTAACAACTTTCTCGCTTTTATTATTTGCCAGCGCGATGGAGTCCATAACTGCTTTATTCTTCCTTGCTATTTCTGCAGATACTTGTTGTTCTTTCAATTTCTGTTCTTCAATCAACTTACGATCGAGCTCATCTTTTTCTTTCTGAGCTTTTTCTACTGCCGCTTTTTCAGCAAGGAATTTTTCCTGTGCTAAAGCATCTGCTTTAGCCTGTTGTGCTTTCAAGTCAGCATCTTTCTTTTTTTGCTCCTCAACAGCCTTAAGACTTTGTTCTTTCTCTTTCTGCATTTTCTCATAAGCCGCAGCCTGTTCTGCTGTCAACGAGTCGGTTGCCAATTTAAACTTGTGATTTGTTTCAACTTTTACATTCTGCTGCTCGGCTTTAGCCAAAAGGTCTTTCAGTTTACGTTCCTTCTCTAATAAATCTGCATTAATACGTGCCACACGGTCAGCTTCGCGTTGCTCATTTTCAATGCGCTCACGCTCTACTTCTGATTTCTGATTTTCGGCATCAGCAAGTTGTTCTTGTTGCTGTTTTACTTTTGCAGCTTCTTCTGCTTTTAATTTTTCTGCTAATGATTTCTTTTCTGCCTCAACTTTCGCAACTGTCTCTTGTTCCACTTTTAACTTTTCATCAGCCTTTCGCTTTTCTTCTTGCGCTGCTTTTAGTTTAGCATCCTCTGCTGCTTTCTTGTCTGATTCAACTTTTGCAAGTGCATCCTGCTCTGCTTTTAACTTGGCAGTTTCGGCAGCTTTTTTCTCTGCTTCAATGCTTGCAGCTAACTCCTGTTCTGCTTTTAGTTTCTCATCGGCTATACGCTTTTCTTCCTGCGCTGCTTTTAGTTTAGCTTCTTCGGCTGCTTTCTTGTCTGCTTCAACTTTTGCTAGTGCATCTTGCTCTGCTTTTAACTTTGCAGCCTCGACAGCATTTTTCTCTGCTTCTTCTCTCAACAAAGCCTCTTGTTTATTAGACTCAATTTCAGCAAGTGCTTTGTTTTGTGCAGCTGCGTGCAATTTTTCTTCATCTGCTCTTTGCACTTTATAATTCGCAAGCTCTTCAGCAGAAATCACTTTCTTGTTTTCTGTTTTTGATTTTTCAGCTACCTGCTCGTTTGTTAAAACACTGCGCAAATTGTTGCCTGCTGCTTTTCCGGTTGCATCAAACCAGTTAGTCATGGTAAGCGTTTCTCCTGTTGCATCTTTCTGCAAATTTATTTTCTGCTCAAAAAATTCCTCGCTTGTTTTTGCAGGAACAGTCAAATCAAATTTGTGCGAAACAAAGTCTTCAGGCAATATTTCAACAGAATAATTTTTACCGGGAGGTAACAATAAAAGATATTTACCGGTCAGGCGATTAGAGTTGTAAGTTCCAACCAATGCGTTGGTTGCTTTATCTGTTACTTTTATTTCTGCTTTTGTGTAAATACGCTCACCGTTAACTGCAAATGCACCTTTTATTACAAGCGGTTCGCTTGACTGTATCAGTCCTTGTATACTGACTTTATAGACTTTTATTTTTTCGGGTTTGGTGAAATTTTTGCTGGCGAAATAAGCAAATGTCCCTGCTTCATCCGAAGCATAGAAAATATCATCAGCAGGTGAATTAATAGGGTGAGCAAGGTTTACAGGCGCTGACCATTTGCCAGCAGTTTCATCAAAAACAGAACGAAAAATATCATAACCACCCATGGTGTTATGCCCTTTAGAAGAGAAGTACAAGGTTTTTCCATCAGGATGCAGGAAAGCAAATTCTTCATCAAAAGCTGAGTTAACAGGTTCGCCAATATTCAAAGGCGCAGCCCATTCACCATTAGGCAATTTATTTACTCTGAAAAGTTCTCGACTAGTATTCAGTCCTTCATCATTATAACCCGAATAAACAATGCTTTGGTTTTCGGTTCCTACAAAAATCAGGGTATTGTCTTCCAGTTTCACATCTTTCTTTGATTTAAAGTTAAGCGGCTTGGGAATAATGCGCCCCTTCATAGCTTTCAAATCATAGTTGCGATAAAACTCATTCTCCAGCGTTTCAGTTTTTTCCAATGACTGAAGCGTTACATTTTTATCATACAGGTTTTTACCGTTTTTGCATTGCTGAATAAAACGCGCAGCATCCAATGGGTCGGGAGTAGCTGCTTTTACTTTATATTTTTCATAAAAAGAAAGTGCTTCATCAAAACGTGTATTGGTTTGATAGCCTTTTCCTGCATAGAAAAACGCTTCTTTGTCAGCTGTAGCTTCTTTTACAGCAAAATCAAAATACTGCAACGACTTAGTTTTATCTTCATCATTGTGCAAGACACAAACCCCAAACTTGTAATTATAGTTTGCATCTTTGGGGTGAAGACTCAGCAATTGCGAAAATAAAGGCATCGCATTTATATAATCACCTGCCACAAACAATTTATTTGCCTGTGCAACCAATTGGTCTTCCGATTCAAAACTAACCTGCGAAAATGCTTTTTCGCAAGAAAAAAATAAAATAAAAAGGAGAGGTAAAATTAAACGCAAAAAACTCTTCATCAATCTGTATGCTCTGTATATAACCTTTTTTAGGGGACGGTAAAAGTAGGAATTTTGGGTTACGAAAAAACTACCGGAAAGAAATTTAAAACCACACATTTTTAATCACACATTTATCTATATTTACCGCCCTTAAAACTAAAATCACAGAAGAAAATGGAAAAAGTTTGGCTTAAACATTACCCGGCAAGCATGCCTGCCGAAATCAATCCCGACAGCTATAAAAACATTGTTCAGTTATTTGAAGAAAGCTGTAAAAAATACAGCGACAAAGTAGCTTTTGAAAATATGGGTGTTGGTGTTACTTATCGCGACCTCGACCGCATGGCTCATAACTTTGCTGCTTACCTGCAAAACAGAACCGACCTGAAACCGGGCGACAAAATCGCGCTTCAGATGCCAAATGTTCTTTCGTATCCTATTGCTATTTACGGTTCTATGCTTGCCGGATTGGTGGTGGTAAATACCAATCCACTTTACACTCCGCGCGAAATGGAATATCAGTTCAAAGATTCGGGTGCAAAGGCAATTGTGATTGTAGCCAACTTCGCAAAAAGTCTGGAAGAGATTATTTCTAAAACAGATATTAAGACTGTTATCGTTACTGAAATACCTGATTTATTCCCTGCACTGAAAAGAGTGATTGTGAACTTCGTTTTGAAGAACGTAAAAAAAATGGTTCCGCCTTACAGCCTGCCAGGGGCCATCAGTTTCCGTGATGTGGTAAAAAATTCTTCACTGAAATTTACACCTGTTACAGCCAAAAACACTGACACAGCCTTTCTGCAATATACAGGGGGAACAACAGGTGTTTCAAAAGGTGCTGTGCTTACACACCGCAACATTATAGCCAACATGGAACAAATCAGAACCATGATGAGCGGCTACCTGAATGAAGGCACTGAAATTATTATTACTCCACTCCCACTCTATCATATTTTCTCGCTTACTGTAAACTGCCTTGCGTTTATGAGCATGGGCGGAAAAAATGTGCTGATTACCAATCCACGCGATATTCCAGGATTTGTTAAAGAATTACAGGCACATAAATTCACGTTCCTGACGGGAGTAAACACATTGTTTAATGCACTGATGGCTGATCCTGACTTCGGCAAAATTGATTTCAGCAATGTTAAAGGAATTGTAGGCGGAGCAACAGCAATACAAAAACCTGTAGCTGAAAAATGGAAACAACTTACAGGAAAATCATTGGTGGAAGGCTACGGACTTACCGAAAGTTCTCCTGTGGCAAGCTGCAATTTACTTAATGGTTCAGACAGAATCGGAACAATCGGAATTCCTGTTTCGTCAACAGATATGAAATTGGTTGATGATGATGGCAACGAAGTTAAACAAGGTGAATCAGGTGAAATATGGATAAAAGGTCCGCAGGTTATGCAGGGCTATTACAACAAACCTGAGGAAACCGCAAAAGTTCTTACACCTGATGGCTGGCTGAAAACCGGTGATATTGCCGTAGTAAGTGAAGATGGTTTCTTCAAAATTGTAGACCGCAAAAAAGATATGATTTTGGTTTCGGGTTTCAATGTATTCCCTAACGAGGTGGAAGAGGTTGTTGCTATGCATGACAAAGTAATGGAAGTTGCTGCAGTAGGTGTTCCTGACGAAAAATCAGGTGAAGTGGTTAAAATTTTTGTGGTTAAAAAAGACCAATCGCTGACCGAAGCCGAACTGATGGAACATTGCAAGAAAAACCTTACAGGCTACAAACTTCCAAAGTTTGTTGAGTTCAGAAATGAATTACCAAAAACTCCGGTTGGGAAAATTCTGAGAAGAATGTTGCGTTAATAAAAGAGCCCCACCCAGCCTCCCCAAAGGGGAGGAGAAAGACACCTATTGCAAAAAACAAATACATATAAAAAGAGCAGAAGAGAAATACTTCTGCTCTTTTTATTTTTAATCAGTTCACCTTATTGTTTTTCGCAATCAGAGAGAATTAATGTAGGACTTTTATCCGGCAAAAAAATTACGAGGCTGCTTGTTGCGCCTGTTTCGGATGTTTACAGCGTGTTTGCCGGAGATAGCATGCTTACGCTTATCAAGCGCAACGATGTGCTTTCGCTTTCACTGATTAATGATTCAGTAGAGGTGAAGAACATTTCCAAAACTTTTGGCAAATTTAAAAGCGTTCAAATAATTGCATTGGCAAAGCTTGCCACACTTAAAATAAAACCTGCTGACGGAAAAACAGAAACTCATTTAGATGATGATTTGCACGTTAATTCCGGTAAAAATTCTCTGATAATTATAAACAATGTTGATCTGGATAATTATGTGGCAGGTGTTGTAGAAGCCGAAACCGGTTATTCTGCGCCTGATGAGTATTACAAAATACAGGCAATTATGTGTCGCACCTTTGCAATTGAGAGTAAAGGCAAACACAAAGCAGAAGGCTACGACCTTTGCGACCGTGAACATTGCCAGGTTTTTAAAGGAAGAAACAACCGCAAGCCTGAAATAAAGTTAGCAGTTGCAGCCACCAGCGGAATTGTTTTGGTTGACTCAACAAACAAACCGATTTTTGCTGCTTACCACAGCAACTGTGGAGGACAAACCGATTACTCGGAGAATGTGTGGAAAACCGAAAAGAGTTACCTAAAGCCGGTTGTCGACACCTTCTGCATCAGTTCAAGAAATGCCAACTGGGAAAAAGTTATTTCGCTACATGATTGGGAGAAATACCTTGTAAAACAAAACAAGAATTACATAAAACCAACTGATTCGCTCTACTGCTTTTACCAACCTGAACGCAAAAGCGACTTTGAATTATTCGGAAATAAAATACCGCTCACGCAGGTGCGAAAAGACTTTAAACTAAGCTCAACATTTTTTCACATTGAGCAAGATTCAGAAAATATAATATTCACCGGTCGAGGCTCAGGACATGGCGTTGGGCTTTGTCAACAGGGAGCAATTGAAATGGCGCGCAAAGGCTATAGCTACAAGAAAATTCTTGGCTATTATTATAAAGGCATACGATTAGTAAACTATTCGCAAATAAAAAATTAGTGTATCCCCTTATCCGCCAAATACCTTTCAGCATCCAGCGCAGCCATGCAACCTGTACCCGCTGCGGTTACCGCCTGACGGTAAACTTTGTCGGCAGCATCACCTGCTACAAATACACCTTCAATTTTTGTTTTTGAGGTTCCGGGGGTAACAAGGAGGTAGCCTGTTTCGTCCATGTCTAACCAATCTTTGAAAATGTCGGTGTTGGGTTTGTGGCCAATGGCAACAAAAAAGCCGGTAATATCCAGCACTTTTTCTTCGCCTGTTGTGTTATTTTTTATCTGCACTCCGGTTACACCTTTATCACCCAATACATCTATAGATTCGGTGTTGAAAAGGATTTCAATATTAGGTGTGTTCATCACGCGGTGTTGCATGGCTTTTGAAGCACGCATTTCGCCTTTGCGCACCAGCATGTAAACCTTTTTGCAAAGCTTGGCAAGGTACGATGCTTCTTCGGCAGCCGTATCACCTGCACCAACAATAGCCACCTCCTGACCTTTGAAAAAGAAACCATCGCAAACGGCACAGGCCGAAACTCCGTATCCGTTCAGTCGCTGCTCAGAAGGCAAACCCAGCCATTTTGCCGAAGCGCCTGTGGCAATGATTACAGAATCAGCAAGAACGGTTTTCTTATCAATAAATACTTTATGCGGTGTTGATGAAAAGTCAACGCCTGTAACGTATTCGTAACGGATGTCGGTTTTGAACCTCTCCGCTTGTTTGCGGAAATGCTCCATCATTTCCGGCCCTTGTACTCCATCAGGATAGCCTGGATAATTCTCCACTTCGGTAGTGATGGTTAATTGTCCTCCGGGTTGCAGGCCGGTGTACATAACGGGTTTCATATCAGCGCGGGCTGCATAAATTGCGGCTGTGTAGCCTGCAGGACCGGAGCCAATGATGAGGCATTTTACGTGTTCGTTTTCCATATTTTTTATTTCATTTTTTTGTTTGTTGTCATGCTGAGCGTAGTCGAAGCATCTATTATTTATTATTACCCTTCGACTACGCTCAGGGTGACAAAATCACTGCGGCAAGGTCATAACTAGTGTATCATAACTTGCTCCATAACCACACCAACCTCCTAATCCTCCTCCTTCAACATTTGTAAAAACAGATGCAGGTGAAGCAAATGGATTTCCGTTTGCAAATCTGATACTTTCCAGTGAGTTTAAAAAGTTATAAGTTATGCGGTCAATAGTGCAGAATTTTACCACTACTGTATCACCAACTGCAAAATAAAATAAAGGCAAGTCACTGGTATCCTGAGGTGCAAGCGGGTCTTCCGAAGGATCATAAGCAAAATCAAAACTTTGTCCGTTGATGAATTTATCATTGAATACCGAACCGCCTGCCGGTAAAAGTCTTTCCTGTCTGCCAAAAATTTGTGAAAACCAGCGATATGAATTTCCCATTGTATCGGGGTCTGTAAGGTGTGCCCATACAAAACCAAGGCTGTCGTCTTCTGCGCCTAGGTCTTCTTTAAACCAAAGGCTGTCAAGCGGAACAGGCTGAGGAATAGTGGTAGTTGCTGTCAATGTTTTTCCGTCAGCAATTACAGTGAGGTAATACGTTTTACCAACTTCACCGGTGATTAAATCAGAACTATATGCAAAGACAGGGTTGGGTTTATAAATCTCCATGTTCAATCCTCCCTGCATGGTGTCAATAATTATTCCATCGCTGACAACAACAATTGCATCTGTAACAAAAAGGTTACTGGTAAAATCTTCAATAGGTGCAAAGTAAGGCGAGCTGCGGGTAAGCAATACATAAGGATGTTTACCTTGTTCTATAACACCTTCAATCACTACCTTTTTCTGCGCTTCGGGAAGGTCAATGGTGATCTCCTTTTCGCAGGAGGCGAAGACAAATGGCAGCATAATTGTCACAGTGAGCAAAGTCGAACTGTTTAATAATAGAGCTTCGACTACGCTCAGCCTGACAACTGCTCTTCTTTTTATTCTCAGTAAGAAATTCTTCATCTCTTAAAATTTAAAATTGTAAGTAATGGAAGGCAGAATAGGAAATAGCGAAACCTGTTTTGCAACTACACGAAAGGTTCCATCTGCAAGGCTTCCTTCATCATCAAAATAAATGAAGAAAGGATTCTGGCGGCTGTAAACATTGTAAATACTAAGGTTCCAGCTTCCCTGAAAATGTTTGCGCTGTTTGCCTTTGTATGTTATTGAAAGATCGGCACGGTGGTAAGCAGGCATGCGGTAAGCATTACGATCACCATATTCGCTTACCAATGCACCTTCATAAACATAACGTGCAATAGGCACAGTGAGCTTGTTTCCTGTTGAGTAAACAAAAATTGCTGAAACATTGAGGCGGTCAGTTATATCGTAACTTGCTATAACCGACACATCGTGTCTGCGGTCGTACTTTGCTTCAAACTCTTGACCGAAGTTAAGAGTTGGGAATGTACGTGTGGTGCGGGCAAGTGTATAGCCAATCCAGCCGGTGAATTTGCCTTTTGCTTTCTTAATAAAAAGCTCAATGCCGTATGCTTTACCATCACCAAAGGTCATGTTGTTATCAGGATTATCAAGAACGTTATCACCGGGCAATGAACCATCTTTATACTCCACCTGATTTTTCATGGTCTTGTAGTATACCTCAACAGAAGTTTCCAGAAAATCGTTGAAGAAATTACGGAAATAACCCACTGAATATTGTATTCCTTTTTGCGGTTTTACTAATGAACTGCTGGGAACCCAGATGTCGGTTGGCAATGAAACTGATGCATAAGATGCTAAATGAATGTATTGATAATTCATAGTAAATGAAGCCTTAACCGATGATGTTTTTCCCAGCGTATAGCGCATAAGCAAACGGGGTTCAAGATTGCGGTAAACCTGCACGCTTTGGTTAAGGCCTCCATTAACAATCAGCTTCATAAGTGGGTTGCTGTTTTCGGCACCTGTATAATGAATAGTGTCGGTAATTACATTGTTCTCATTTTTCACATAGCGGTCAAAGGGTCCTATCTGTTCAAAGTAGGTGGCACGCAAACCTGCGTTAATTCTGAATTTATCAGTTACATCAAAATCATCGTTGATGTAGAGCGCAACATCGTGTGCATACAAACGGGCAACTTTCCCGAGGTCAAAATTTACTTCTCCTGAACGCGCAGAAGCGCTGGTAGGCGTGAACGTGTGATAGATATAATTTAAACCAAACTTGATGTTGTGTCTGATATCGGGCAGCCAGTTGTAATCAATCTTCACGTTCCAGTCGCGGATGCCTGAGAAAAAGCGGGCTTCAAATTCCTGCTGCCCTGCCGAAAATTCAAATTGATAATCGCTGAAGATAAGTGAGGTATTTACAAACAGTTTGTCGTTGTACAGGTGGTTCCAGCGCAGTGATGTTGTTGCGTTTCCCCATTTAATTCCTGCACTAAAACCGTTATCTCTGTTCTTGAATAAAAACACATCGCGGCCAAAATAACCGCTCAGGAAAATGCGGTCCTTATCAGAAAGACGGTAATTGATTTTTGCATTTAAATCGTAGAAATAATAACCTGAACCGGCTGCAGGCGAAGTATCATTTACAAAAGGTTTTGCAAGAATATCGGCATAGGTTCTGCGTCCTGAAATAATAAACGATGCGGTATCTTTTTTAATTGGACCCTGAATGGTAAGACGTGAAGAAATGATTCCGATACCGCCATCAACCTGAAACTTTTTGCTGTTACCTTCTTTCATGGAAATATCCAGCACAGAAGCCAGACGACCGCCATAGTTGGCAGGCATTCCGCCTTTGATGAGTTCCACATTTTTCAACGCATCGGAATTAAAAACAGAGAAGAAACCAAACAAGTGGGCAGCATTGTAAACCACTGCTTCATCTAGCAGGATAAGGTTTTGGTCGGGACCGCCACCACGCACATAAAAGCCGGTGTTTCCTTCACCTGCATTTTTAACTCCGGGTAAAAGTTGAATCACTTTCAGCACATCCACTTCGCCCATAAATGCCGGCAATTGCTTGATGGTTTCAATGGGCATGTCAAACACACCCATCTGTGTTTGCTGTACATTTTTATCGCTCTGCTCAGCAGAAATAACAACCTCTTTAATGTTCAGCATCTGACCTAAGAGCGATATGTTGATACGCTTGTCTTCATTCAGTATCAGCTTCTCAGTGTATTCCTGCATACCGATGTAGGAAGTGGCAAGTGTATATTCGCCTTCCTCAATAGTCATTGAATAAAAGCCATACTGATTAGTAGCTGCTCCGCGTGTAAGTTCTTTGATATACACGTTAACGCCAATCATGTATTCACCGGTGGCTTCTTCTTTTACATAGCCGCTGATGGTATGCTTTTTAGCACCCTGCGCAAAACTATCAGAAGCAAGAGTTAAGAAGCAGGAAACAAGAATTACAATACTTAATAATGGGCGCAACATCTGTGGACTGTGGACTATCGTCTATGGATTTTTTTTAACCGCGCAAATGTAAATGTTTTAGCTGCGCGAAAGCGGAGAGATAACAAGTGTATGTTAAATTTTGTTTAAGTAGAAAGCTTTACCACTAAGGACACTAAGCGCACTGAGTTCAAATTAAGTCTACCCTACCTTCTGGCGCCATACCACTTTTTCTTAGGGGCATTGCCTGTAGGTGATTTCGGGCGTGAATGACCGTAACCACCTCTGCCCTGCTGCTGTTTGGGTTTGGGCTCGGGATTATGATCCATCAGCGGGAAGGGATGATTATCAACGACAGGGATTTTTTTGGCAATCAGTTTCTCCACATCGCGGAGGTAAGCTTTTTCCTCGGCATCGCAGAAAGAAATGGCTGTGCCCTTTGCACCTGCTCTTCCTGTTCTTCCAATGCGGTGAACGTATGTTTCAGGGATATTGGGTATCTCGTAATTGATAACGTATTCAAGGTTATCCACATCAATACCGCGGGCTGCAATATCGGTGGCAACCAAGATGCGAGTGGTTTGAGCTTTAAAGTTTGTTAACGCACGCTGACGGGCATTTTGAGTTTTGTTGCCGTGTATGGCTTCGGCTTTGATGTTATTCTTAATCAGAATTTTTACCACTTTATCTGCACCGTGTTTGGTGCGGGTAAAGACAAGAGCGGTTTTGATGTTTTTGTCTTTCAGCAACTCTACAAGCAAAGCGTTTTTATTTCCTTTGTCAATAAAGTAAATCTGTTGGTTGATGATATCCACAGTTGATGAAACAGGTGTAACCGAAACCTTCTCGGGATTATGCAAAATGGTACTTGCCAGCTTTACTATTTCAGGCGGCATGGTGGCCGAGAAGAACAGCGACTGACGCTTTTTAGGCAAGGCTGCAATCAGTTTTTTTACATCGTGGATAAAGCCCATATCTAACATACGGTCAGCTTCATCAAGTACAAAAATCTCAATATCACGCAGGTGAAGGAAGCCTTGATTCATGAGGTCTAATAACCTTCCCGGTGTGGCAATTACAACATCAACACCCCGTTGCAGGGCATTGGTTTGTGAGTGCTGGTTTACACCACCAAAAATTACGGTGTTGGTCAGTCCTGTATGTCTTCCATAGGCATTAAAGCTTTCGCCTATTTGTATAGCCAGCTCACGTGTTGGGGTAACGATGAGGCTGCGTACTTTTTTCTTTTTATCATTAGTGTGTGTAGCACGTAATAGTTGCAGAATAGGTATAGCAAAAGCTGCTGTTTTGCCTGTGCCTGTTTGTGCACAGCCAAGCAAATCGGTGCCTTGCAAAACAATGGGAATAGATTGAGCCTGTATGGGTGTTGGGGTGGTATAACCTTCTTCTTTAAGGGCTTTTAAAATGGGTTCAATGATGTTGAGTGAATCGAATAGCATGTTTATAGTGATAGAACGCTGATTGTTATGATTTATATGATTAACGCTGATTTTACGGGGCAAGAGAACTAATGCCCTCATGGAAATTGGGCGCAAGGTAGTCATTTAAAAATTAGGACTCTTTTCTACTTCTTATACCTTTCTTTGGTAAGCCACTTAATGTAGGGGCTGCAGCTGCCTTCAGTGATCTCCATTATCTTATAGGCAAGCGTATCACCTACCTTATAATTCATTTCGGTTAGTTCGGTGTTTAAAAAATATTCGTGTCCTTCTTGTGAGAAGTGAAGCGTATCCGTTTGTCCATAGAGCGTTGTGGTAACAACTACTTCACTGCTTGTTTCATTTATAGGATAAATGAGAATAATAGGTGCAGGATAATAGGTTGTTTCGTAACTGCACGGACCTCCATCTCTTTCTTTTTGCGCACAAGAAACAAGCGGCAGCAGTGCCAATAAAAACAAGGTACAGACTGACTGTTTCATTCGTTTGGGTTTATTAGCTGTAGAACAACAAATTATTCTGAGGCTGTATCTATAACCTCACTTGTTTCAGTTCTCATGATATAAGCCAGGTTAGCCGAAACCATTAAAATCCAGGTGCAAACCATTAAGCAATACCCCCACTCCAACATAGTAAGCACCCAAAAAGCAGGACGAACAAAATGTTCAGGATCATTGATGGATTGAAACAGCAATTCTTTGGGCCAAAGCATAGCAACAAAATAAAAGGCAGCTACCATAAGACCCTGCATACAAATGGCAGGATGGAAACCTGCCTGCCTGTTGGTCCACATAGAGTAGCTGAACAACAGAATGGTAATCATAGCTCCTGCAAAAAACACAGAAGCTACTATAAGATGTGCAACCCATGTATCACCGGTATAATAACCTATTGCCGAAAAGCTGAGGGTGGATATCATACCTGTAGCAGTGGCTATTTTTGCATGAATTGATTTACCCAGAAAGTTACCCAACCCCATTGCGAAAATCATGAACATGATTCCACCGGTCATCAGACTTCTGTTAAAAGCATAAGCCATAGAACTGGAGCGTTCAAGACCTAATTCTGAAATAAAGTGGTTCAGTATTGAATACTCTTCCTTACCTGAATAGTGTGTGGCCGATGCAATTAAACCAAAGCCAACTACAAAGCATCCTGATACACCAGCCAATGCTGTAATTTTAGTAGTGTTCAGGTCTTTGAAATTAAAGTTGAAGTCCATTTTTCTATTCAATACAGCTATACTGATTTACAACTGCAAAGGTATTCATTGTTAATTCAGATTTACTGCCTTTTGCTGTAGCATGAAATTATTAGTTTTGTCAGCCGCATAAAAACATACTATCTATTCAGCAACAATATTTATGAAACATCTTTTACTACTTCTGTTTATTCCTATTATTTCAACGGCACAGGTAAGCGGACCGCGTTGGTACATTAAGGCAGGTGCGGGTTTTGGCACCAAAGGTTTTTTGCCGGATGGACTAAGTCCTAAATCGCTTATGCCTCCAGATTCTTCTTTATATATTGCAGACGGCACTATAGAAGATATGACCAACACTGTTGATTCATTAAAGCAAAAATCATATGTGCACGATACCTATACAAAGGGGTTTAATTATTACCTCGGGGCAGGTTATAAACTCAGTAAACACTGGGGATTTGAACTGGGAGTTTTATGGCTGCAGGGCGGCAACATTACTTCGCGCAATGTAATGGACAACAGTCCCTTGTTAGGGCCGGGAGCAATAATGGATGTAACCACTTATGTAAGAGGATTGGCTGTTATTCCTTCGTTAACACTGGATATTCCGTTAAATGACAACTGGTTTATTCAGGCGCGTGCCGGGCTCACCTTGCCTGTTTACGGCAAGATTTATCACGATGCTGTCATTGATGCTCAGAATAATACAATAGTAGGACCGGTTGCAGCAGTGCTGAATGCAGAAACAGAGGCTAATTTTGCGCTGGGAATAAATGGTGGTGTGGGCATACACCGCAAACTGGGCAAACGCTTTGAAGTGTTTTTAGATCTTATTGGTCAGCATTTGAACGTAAGCGGAAAGCAAATGACTATTGTGCGGTATGATATAACTATACAAGGCAATACTACCGATCAACTGGTTAGTAACCCGGGCGCTTACCACAGTCAGATAAATTTTGTTGACGAGCTTACTGCACAAAGCAATAACAAACTTAACAATGCCAATGTAGATGAAAGCAAACCCAAAGATGAACTGTTGGTTACCTCGCCTTTCAGCAATCTGGGATTTGGTATCGGGGTATTGTTGAAACTGGGGAAGACAGAGTAAGCGGAATAACTTAACTCCTTCGCGTTAAATCGGAAATCACTTAATTGTAAGCTATGAAAATCAGGAGTGGTTTATTTCTTTTTGCGATAGTAGTTCTTTCAGGCTGCATTCCGCTAAGAGCGGTATTCTATGGCCAGCCCGATGGAAAAGATATTCTCCGTTTTCCTCATTCAGAACTAAAGGCTTCGGATAATTGTTTTGAGTTTAATACAGATATTTCCAACATAGGCAAGAAGATAAAGGTAAATGAATGGGGAAGCGGCACTCCGTATTTTGTTAACCTTGATGAATTATGCAATGCGCACAAGGTGAGAAGTTTTCTGGTTATCCGCAACGACACCTTGTTATATGAGTTTAACCGAAAGGATATACAACCAAACACACTCCATGCTTCTTATTCAGTAGCTAAGTCCTTTACCTCAGCCCTTATTGGTGTTGCTATAGAGGAGGGTGTTATTACCGGTGTAAGAGAAAAGGTAGTGAAATACATTCCGGAATTAGCAGCGATTGATGGCGCTGAGGATTTACTGATTGAGCACCTGCTGAACATGACTTCAGGCATACGCTACAATCTCAAAACAGATGCTGTTATTTATTACGGCAACGATACCAAAAAGACATTGAAGCACATTGAATTCAGCAGCAAACCCGGCACCCGACAAGAATACCTGAACATTAATATACACTTGCTGGGACTTATACTGCACCGCGCCACCGGAAAAATGCCGGCTGAATATATGAATGAGAAATTATGGAAACCCCTTGGAATGTGTTCGGATGCTGTATGGACCAGAGACCGCAAAGGCGAAAACCTGACCTTTTGCTGCATGGGCGCAACGGCACTTGATTATGCAAAATTCGGACGACTGTATCTGAACAAAGGAAACTGGAACGGCAAACAGATTATATCACAAAAATGGTATGAACAATCCATTGCTCGCGACACCACAGAAGGCAGTAGTTTTGGCTACAACTATTGCTGGCACATTGGCGAAAAAGAATACGGTGATTTTATGGCTGACGGCATGTATAAACAACACATCTATGTGCAGCCTGGCAAGAACATTGTTATTGTATTAATGGCCGACCGCGAAAATCTGCTGAAGGCAGAACGCTTAAGGTGGCGCAATCTTTTTCAGCAGGTGGTGGATCAGCTATAGTAAGGGTTATCGGCACTCTTACTCATAGAGAAAGCCTTTTTTATGCCATCAGATTATTTCAAAACAACAATTCGTTTGCTGACAGATTTGTTATCTATTGTTACCCTATAGGGTGCCACCGCCACAGGCGGTTTAGTTCAACTTGTTTATAAGCGCTACAAAGTAGCGCTTATGCATCCGTATTTGGGTAGATATGCGAAGGTTTGTTTCGTTTATTAAATGTAATCAATTTCATAATATATCGAATGGAGAAATTATTTTTTGAAATAAGTTTTGTTATCTCGATACCATTTTTCAATATGACCATATTGTAGTTTGTTAAAATTGAGACACCCCTATTCGAGTTTTAAAGTGCTAAATCTGTTGTTGCTACAGCTATGATTTTTCCATTTACATAAACAGGAACTGATCGTGTTTTCATCCATATATTTCCTCCGCCAGCATCAAAATAAGGATCTGTCCATATTGACATTCCACCATCAATAGGTTGCCGAAGCCATAATTGATTATTAATATGGTAAGAAGTATCTGCCAACAAATCAACTGTTAGAGTAAGGGTATTATTTACTCTGTACCAATAAGGACTATAGGTAGCTATTTTTAAGGTATCTAATAGGGTAACTGTTGATCCAAAAAAAAATGCAGGATTAATGAGCATATAATCTTTTATTCTACCAGAAAGATCAGTTGTAGTAGGAGGAGTTAAAACAAGTTGAGAAACAAATTCATCAAGTGCAGTTTCAACTTTTTGTTCGTTGGTTAAAGCGGCTTCCTTTTTACAAGAAGCAACTGTAATTATTAATGTAACTGCTAACAATGATACCAGAATGAGATTGTTTTTTTTATTATTATTTTTCATTTTGCCCATAACATAAGATAATTCTCTTTCCATGATATTTGAGTATTAAATATTTTTAATTTCAATTTAACTTAACAAATCTAAACTCTTTTTTTACTAATCAACTCATTTTATAAAAAAAACATAACCATTACCTTTACGAAAGTTTAAAACTTACGGAAAAGTTATTAAAACTTTACCCCCACCACCAGCAAATCGTCCACCTGTTCTTCTTTGCCTTTCC
>CAMBRL010000021.1 GCA_945870105.1 Chitinophaga pinensis | reverse complement strand
CAACCAACTTCAAAAATTGATAGTTCTGGGAATGAGATTTTCATCTTGAAAGAAATCACAAAAAAATACACATATAAGTTATTAGATACAATTCCACTTTACACCGATATAGATATTGTCGGCAGGCCAATTAAAGAAACTGCAATGCCTATTTGTGTTAAGGATATATTACGTATGAAATATATTCCCCAACCTTCTTCCAAATGGATTGACCTTATTACACAACGAAAAAAAGAATTTGAAATTGATTTGAATACTTATCCGGACAATTGGGGTGAAGATTTTTTTGAGCCAATTTGGTTACATACTATAACAGATTTTGATAGGTGTAATTCCTTCATAGTCCATGGATACTAAAGATTCACAAAACAAAAAGAGGTATTATTTCTAATTTCGCCCCCTCATTTAATCATTACCCATGTCCGCAACCCTTACAGCAAAACCCGGCATAGCAGAAGTTCTGGAACTTTTCAAAATAGGAAAGGAAAATTCAGGCGCTTCAACCGGCACAAAATCGTTTAAAACACAAGGCAACAAAATAGATTCATTTTCACCTGTTACCGGTGAATTGATTGCTAGCGTAAATGCTGCAACACCGGAAGATTATGAAACGGTAATAAAAACTGCCGAAGCTGCATTTAATGAATGGCGCATGGTTCCGGCACCCAAGCGCGGTGAAGTGGTGCGCCAGATAGGTGATGAATTACGCAAATACAAAAACGAACTGGGCATGCTGGTTTCCTACGAAATGGGAAAAAGCTACCAGGAAGGCATGGGCGAAGTGCAGGAAATGATTGACATCTGCGATTTTGCCGTTGGGCTTTCGCGCCAGTTGCACGGGTTGACCATGCACAGTGAGCGCCCGCTGCACCGCATGTATGAGCAATATCATCCGCTGGGCGTGGTTGGAATTATTTCGGCTTTCAATTTTCCTGTTGCCGTGTGGGCATGGAATGCTGCTCTGGCATGGGTTTGCGGTGATGCCTGCGTTTGGAAACCAAGTTCAAAAGTTCCATTGTGCGCTCTTGCCTGCCAGAATATTATCGCACCCGTTCTGAAAAGAAATAATGTTCCCGAAGGTGTAAGTTGCGTGGTTATCGGCAATGCATCAGGCGATTTAATGAATAAAGATAAACGTGTTCCGCTGGTTTCTTTCACAGGATCTACCCGCATCGGAAGACGTGTGGCTTCTATGGTTGCCGAGCGTTTCGGCAGAACCATTTTAGAATTGGGTGGCAACAACGCCATCATTGTTTCGGAACATGCCGATATAAAAATGGTATTGGTTGGCGCTGTGTTTGGTGCCGTGGGAACGGCAGGACAACGCTGCACTTCAACCCGCAGATTGATTATTCACGAAAGTGTTTACGATAAAACTGTTTCGGTTTTGAAAAACGCTTACAGCCAACTCAGCATTGGAAATCCGCTGGATGAAAAAAATCATGTTGGTCCGTTGATTGACAAAAAAGCAACGGAAGATTACCTCAACGCCATTGAACGTGCTAAACAAGAAGGCGGGAAAATTGTTGTGGAAGGAGGAGTGCTAAACGGCAACGGATATGAAAGTGGGTGCTATGTTAAGCCCTGCATCATTGAAGCGAAAAACGAATTTCACATTGTGCAGGAAGAAACCTTCGCTCCTATTTTATACGTGATGAAATACAAAACCATTGAAGAAGCGATTGAAATGCAGAACGGAGTTCCGCAGGGATTGTCGTCATCCATCTTCACAACCAACATGCGCGAGATGGAAAAGTTTCTTTCTCAGCAAGGCAGCGATTGCGGTATTGCAAACGTGAACATAGGAACATCAGGAGCAGAAATAGGTGGAGCTTTTGGCGGAGAAAAAGAAACCGGTGGCGGTCGTGAAAGCGGCAGCGATGCCTGGAAAATTTACATGCGCAGGCAAACCAACACTATTAATTATGGCGACAGTCTTCCACTGGCACAGGGGATAAGATTCGATTTGTAAGCATGAAAAACTTTTCGCCTCTGCGCCTTTGCGTGATACTTTTTTTGTTTGCTTCTTGCTCTAAAGAACACGAAGAAAAAAAATCCGAACCCGGAAAATTCTTTGACCTTGTTTCCTACTTCTCCAAAGAAGCCGATGCGCTGAACGTAACGAAACCCGAAATCACGAAAACAATAATCAAAGACGGAGCAACAGAAACCAAAACATTATCCGACAGCATCGACTGGAAAAAAGAGTTGAAAATATTTGCCGAAAACAGCATCAACAAACCGGCATGGAAAGACAGCTATACTACCGACACGTTAAAAGAAGGAAGCAAAAACACCATCACCTACAAAACAGCTGACGAAAAAATATCAGTAAAAGAAATAAAAATTTTCACCGACTCACTATGGCAACCAACTGAAATCTGCATAAAAAGAGATGCGAAGAATTTTCTTTACACCTCTCAACAAACGCTGTGTTATATTCCAAAAAAACTATACCGCTTAGACAGCGAAATGCACGTGCGCTGGACATTTGATACCAAATTTAGCGTGGAAGGAGTTTTTGCAAACTAAAAATCCCTTGCATCAGCAAAGGATTTTCAAGTAGTCTCGCCCAGAATCGAACTGGGATCAAAAGTTTAGGAAACTTCTATTCTATCCATTGAACTACGAAACCAAAATGCGGGCTGCGAAAATAGGGAAATTACATATACCTGCGCTCCACCAAATCCATCAGGCTTTGCAGCGTTTCATCCTCTTCTTTCCATTTATATTTTTGATTGAACTCGCTCAACATCGCTTCTGCTTCCCAATAGGATGAAAAAGAATTCAGTTTTTGCAGGGCATTGCCCCATGCGGTTGCATCACCGCCAAACAGTTTTATAAAGGCAAATTTTTCATTAATCCCGATAGCCGTTCTTAAATCTTTGATTGGCTTACGTTTCATTTTGCCAACAAGGCTATTATCAGGATTTTCAGGCGTTTTCGTTTTTGTTTTTTTATCTGCAACAGGCGCAGGCTCGGTCTGTTTAACAACTTCCACTATTTCAGGTGCAGTATTTTCTAGTGACATAGCAACCACTTCTTTCACATCAACAGGAATGGTTTCCTCCGCTACTGCAACCGATTCCTGCCTGCCGGCAGGCATGGCATTATTCACCACCACTTCCTCAAGAATTTCCAATGTGGAAGAAACATTTTTCAATTGCGATTCAACCAATGCAAGACCTTTTTCTGAAATCTTATTTCCAGAAGATTGCAAACCGTTTATTTTTTTGCCGATACGCTCTAATTCATTCAAAATATTCTTCAACGCAGTATTGTTTTCCATTTCCTATTGTGCTTTTATTTAGTTTTGTGTTGGTTCAAAAATAACGTTTTCTCCTGCCCCTTTATTATTTTCTGTTTTATGTTTCTTGAAAACCCGCTTAATCATTCCGTAAAAAAAGGTTGGATAGAAGTTATCTGCGGTTCTATGTTTTCAGGCAAAACGGAAGAATTAATCAGGCGTTTGAAACGCGCAAAATTTGCGAAACAGAAAGTTGAAATCTTTAAGCCCTCTATAGATAATCGCTACGATGAAGTAAAGGTTGTTTCGCATGACTCTAATGAAATTCAATCCACACCCGTTCCCTCCTCTTCCAACATTTTATTGATGACAAGTGAAGTAGATGTGGTTGGAATTGACGAAGCACAATTCTTCGATTCCGAATTACCGAATGTCTGCAATCAACTGGCAAACTCAGGTGTGCGCGTAATTATCGCAGGACTTGATATGGACTTTTTGGGCAACCCTTTTGGTCCTATGCCTGCATTGATGGCTTCTGCAGAATACATCACCAAGGTTCACGCAATCTGTATGCGCTGCGGAAATCTTGCGAATCACTCCTACCGCATTACGGAAGAAAATTCACTTGTTGTTTTGGGCGAAACTAATAACTACGAACCTTTGTGCAGGGATTGTTTCTTCAAAGCACAAAGCATGAAATCAAAACTATAATTTGTGAGTTCAGTTAATTATAACTTATCCGAAATTTCTGAAATCATTCAGGGAAAACTTCACGGAAATCATCCTGAAAATCCTGTGCGGCAATTACTGATTGACAGCCGAAAACTTGCAGGTGCTGAAACCAGTTTGTTTTTCGCCATCAAAGGCGAGCGTCATGATGCCCACCGTTTTATTCCTGATTTATATGCTAATGGCTTACGGAATTTTGTAGTTACATCTCTTCCGCAAAGTTTGTATGAGTTACCAGAAGCAAATTTTATTCTTGTTGCTGACACACTAAAAGCATTACAAACATTGTGCGCTCATCACCGCAAACAATTCTCCATTCCGGTAATTGGTATAACCGGCAGCAACGGAAAAACAATTGTAAAAGAATGGCTGTATCAATTGCTGCGCGAAGAGAAAAACATTGTCCGCAGCCCGAAAAGTTTTAATTCACAGGTAGGTGTTCCGCTTTCAGTATGGCAAATGAAGAGCGAACACGAATTCGCCTTATTTGAAGCGGGAATTTCGCATCCTGGCGAAATGGAAAAATTGGAAAAAATAATAAAACCAACCACCGGAATTTTCACCAACATAGGACAAGCTCACAGTGAAAATTTTTCTTCATTGCTTGAAAAGACAAAAGAAAAGCTGAAACTTTTCAAAGATGTTCAGGCGCTGATTTATTGCAAAGATTATCCTGAAATTCATGAAGCAGTAAAAGCAGATGAAGAATTAAAAGACACACAATTATTAAACTGGTCAAAGAAAACTGCTGCAAGTTTATTGATTGGAAAAATCACCAAATCTGCAACTGACACTGAAATTCAAGGTGTTTACAATAATGATTTTCTGCGCATAAAAATTCCGTTTACTGACGATGCTTCGGTTGAAAATGCAATTCACTGTTGGCTGTTCATGTTGTATTCTGGTCACGAGAACAAGCAAATTGCTGAACGTATGTTGATGCTTAGTCCTGTTGCGATGCGACTGGAACTAAAAGAAGGAATCAATAATTGTTCGGTGATTAATGACAGCTATAATTCTGATTTAGGTTCACTGGCAATTGCACTTGATTTTCTGGAACAGCAAAAACAACATCCGAAAAAAACAGTCATTCTTTCCGACATTCTGCAAAGCGGAAAAAACGAAGAAGCGCTTTACAAAGAAGTAGCTGAACTACTCGAGCGCAAACATGTGAAACGTCTGATTGGCATTGGTGAAGCCATTTCGCGCCAAAACGGTTTATTCAATCTTGAAAAGGAATTCTATTCCGGAACAAAAGAGTTTTTGAAAGAATTCAGTAACTCATTTTTCAGCAACGAAACCATTTTGCTGAAAGGTGCACGTGTTTTTGGTTTCGAAGAAATTAATAATGTATTACAACAAAAAACACACGAAACAGTTTTGGAAATTAACCTCAATGCTGTTGCACACAACTTGAATTATTTCCGCTCTATATTAAAGCCTGAAACCAAAATTATGGCGATGGTAAAAGCGTTTTCATACGGAAGTGGGAGCTACGAAATTGCTAATGTGCTTCAGTTTCATCGTGTAGATTACCTTGCTGTTGCGTATGCAGATGAAGGAATTGAATTGCGCAAAGCCGGAATTACTTTACCAATTATGGTGATGAATCCCGAAGAACAGAGTTATGATGCCATGATAAAAAATCAGCTTGAGCCGGAGATTTACAACTTCCGTGTTCTGGGAATGTTTGAAGATGCTGTGAAACGTAACCGCACTGAAATTAAGCAACCGATCCCCATTCATATTAAATTAGACACCGGCATGCACCGCCTCGGTTTTCACGAAAATGATTTGAACGAATTATTGGTGCGTGTGAAAAATAATTCGCTGCTGAAAGTTCAATCTGTTTTCTCACATCTTGCAGGAAGTGAAGACCCGAAACACGATGAGTTTACCCGTTCGCAAATTACCGCATTCACAAAAATAAGTGCTAAAATTAGTGCTTATTTCAACTACCCGATTATTCGTCATATTCTAAACTCAGCAGGCTCAGCTCGTTTCCCAGATGCGCAGTTTGAAATGGTGCGACTTGGAATTGGTTTATATGGAATTGGTGCTAATGATACCGAACAGAAAAAACTTCAAAATGTGAGCACTTTGCGAACCAGCATTTCTCAAATTAATAGTATTCCAGCAGGCGAAAGTGTAGGCTACGGAAGAAGTGAAATGACACAACGTGCATTACAGATTGCAACCATCCCAATCGGCTATGCAGACGGATTAAGCCGCAAGCACGGCAATAGGCGGGGAAAAGTTTTGGTGAATGACAAGTTCGCGCCTATTATTGGCAACGTTTGCATGGATATGTGCATGATTGATGTAACTGATATTGCTGCCAAAGAAGGTGACGAAGTGATTGTATTCGGTGAAAAATATTCCATTGCAGATTTTGCAAAAATCATGGAGACTATTCCTTACGAAGTGCTGACCAATGTTTCACGCAGGGTGAAACGCGTTTATTTTCAGGAGTAAGGATTAAATTTCTTTTACATTACCTGAAAATCAATATTTATTCGTCAGATATTTAATTTTACTAAGTTTGCAGCCACAAACACAAAAAACATCAAATAATTTAACCATGTCAGACATTGCATCAAGAGTAAAAGCCATCATCGTTGACAAACTTGGCGTTGACGAAAACGAAGTAACCAACGAAGCGAGTTTCACCAACGATTTAGGTGCCGATTCTTTAGATACCGTTGAGTTAATCATGGAATTTGAAAAAGAATTTAACATCGCCATTCCTGACGATCAGGCTGAAAATATCAGCTCAGTTGGTCAGGCAATTGAGTATATTGAGGCTAACGCGAAGTAGAAACACGAAGCTCGTGTTTTCTTTTGCATAAAATCACTTCGCACCAAATGTGAGGTGATTTTATGTTTTTACAGAAATATAATATTCCATAGCGCATGACGCTGAAAAGAGTTGTAGTAACAGGATTAGGAGCTTTAACGCCCATCGGAAATACTGCGACTCAGTTTTGGGAAAATCTGCTTAAAGGTACAAGCGGTGCAGCACCCATCACCCGTTTTGATGCTTCAAAGTTCAAAACCCGTTTTGCGTGCGAAATAAAAAATTTCAAAGAAGAAGATTTCTTTGACCGCAAAGAAGCCCGTAAAATGGATCCTTTTGCGAAATACGCACTAGTGGTTGCTGACGAAGCCATCAAAGATTCGGGCATTGACCTTACCAAAATAAACGTTGACAAAGCCGGTGTTATCTGGGGTTCGGGAATTGGCGGATTGGAAACATTTTATAACGAGTGTGCTGAATTTGTGAAAGGCGATGGAACTCCACGTTTCAATCCTTTCTTTATTCCTAAAATGATTGCCGATATTGCAGCTGGCCATATTTCTATTAAATACGGCTTGCGCGGACCTAATTTCACAACGGTTTCGGCCTGTGCTTCTTCTACCAATGCTATTATTGATGCGTTCAATTACATTCGTTTAGGCAAAGCAAATATCTTCGTTACAGGTGGTTCTGAAGCGGCTGTAAATGAAGCAGGAATTGGCGGTTTCAATGCCATGCACGCACTTTCAACACGCAACGATAATCCTGAAACTGCTTCACGTCCGTTTGACCTTGACCGCGATGGTTTTGTTTTAGGTGAAGGTGCAGGTGCTTTAATTTTGGAAGAACGGGAACACGCAATTGCACGTGGAGCAAAAATTTATGCCGAGGTAGTTGGCGGTGGCATGTCTGCTGATGCTAATCATATCACTGCTCCGCATCCTGAAGGTTTGGGAGCGCTGAACGTAATGCGTTCTGCATTGGAAGATGCAGAAATGGATTTTTCAGCTATTGACTATATCAATGTTCACGGAACTTCAACTCCGCTGGGTGATATTGCCGAATCAAAAGCTATTAAAGCTGTGTTTGGTGATAATGCATACAAACTCAATATCAGTTCCACCAAATCAATGACAGGACATTTATTGGGTGCTGCAGGAGCAATTGAATCCATTGCTTCTGTTCTTGCGGTGAAAAATAATATTGTTCCGCCAACGATTAACCACTTTACTGACGATCCTCAATTTGACCCGCGACTGAACTTCACGTTCAATACTGCACAGAAACGCACGGTAAATGCAGCTCTTAGCAATACGTTTGGTTTTGGAGGACACAACGCTTCTGTAATTTTCAAAAAGCATATTTCCTGATTGCCGATTAATTATCTAAAACGGAATTTACTTTCCGGTGATGACAAAAAATTTGTCGCATCACTGAAAAACCTGCTCGGCTTTTACCCTGATAATCTTAACCTTTACAAACTTGCTTTTTTTCACAAATCGGTGGCGCCCGAAGTGAAAGCAGGCATAAAAGCCAGTAACGAGCGACTTGAATTTTTGGGCGATGCAATATTGGATGCAATAGTTGCGGATTATCTTTTTAAAAAATATCCGTTTGAAGACGAAGGGTTTTTGACCGAGTTGCGTTCCAAAATTGTAAGCCGCAAAAACCTGAATCATCTTGCCCAGAAAATGGGCTTAGATAAATTCATTAAAAGTGATAATCGCGGAAACATGCGCAGTAACTCAATTATGGGTGATGCACTGGAAGCCATGATTGGCGCCATTTATTTAGACAAAGGTTTTGTTAAAACAAAAAACTTCGTTCTTGTTCAACTCATCAATAACCATATTGATGTGGACGAATTGCAGGAACAGGAATTGAATTTCAAAAGCCGTTTGATTGAATGGATTCAAAAGGAGCGCAAAACATTGTGTTTTGAAGTGGTGGCAGAAACCGATATGGGCGCACGCAAATTATTTGTGATTAATGCGGTTGTAAATGATGAGGTGCTCGGCACAGGACAGGATTTCTCTAAAAAACGTGCTGAGCAATCAGCGGCCGAAAAGGCGCTGGAGAAAATTGAACAGACTAATAACGGATAATAAAATCCTGTTTCTTCTGTTCTTTCCGGAAGAAAACCAAGCCGACAAAAAATAAATCTATTGTTACCGTCACCGAAGGATTCGCTTTGATTCCTTCCCAGGCTTCTTCCATTTCATCTGACCAATGAATGTCATCAAAAACAAAAACAGAATCATTGTTGACTTTAGTGAGACATTTCCTGAAGTAGTCTAATGTCGGGGCTTTGCGATGGTTGCCATCAAAGAAAGTATAATCCAATCTTGTGATATTGTTGAGTGTTGAAGAAAGTGTTTCATCAAAATTTCCGACAACTATTTCAACGTTACTCAATTTCAGTTTTTCAAAATTCTCTTTTGCAACAGCAGCAGTTTCGGGACAACCTTCTATTGTTATCAGTTTACTTTTCGGAGCAGCGGAAGCCTGATAAATGGTGCTGATACCAAGTGAGGTTCCTAATTCCAAAAGCGTTTCGGGTTTAAACTTTTGAATAATGCGAAACATGAGTTGACCATATTTATCAGCCTTTGCAGAGTTCTTTGCAATGTCTTTCAGTTTGCGCGTTGGTGATGAATTTATTGTTGAACCTGCTCCGTAGTCCTTAATGTTGATTGTTCGTTCATCGCGCAAAAGTTTTTTACGCAACGATTCAATTTCATCAAAGACGTAAAAATGTGCGCTGTCGTAAATAACTTCATCCAGCAGATTGTAAACAAAAGGAGAATGCGTGCCGTGACGTGTTCGGGCTTTCAGCAGGTATAGCAGGTAACGAAATGCAAAACGGATTTTGTTCACGCAGCGAAAATAGGGAAAGTGTTCATGTGTACACGTGTTTGTGTGTTCATGTAAAACAATTATACATTTGTGAAATGAGAACAGTATTTCTCGCTTCAATAATTCTTTTTTCAATGAGTAACTCAATTGCACAGTCACAAAAGTTTGCGCTTGCCGTTCACGGTGGTGCAGGAACTATATTAAAAGAAAGCATGACTCCTGAATTGGAAAATGCTTACAAACAAAAGCTGAAAGATGCACTGGATGCAGGCTACACCGTTTTAAAATCAGGTGGCAGCAGTCTGGATGCAGTGGAAGCTGCAGTAAGAGTGATGGAAGATTCTCCTTTGTTTAATGCAGGAAAAGGTGCTGTATTTACTGCCGAAGGGAAAAACGAAATGGACGCAAGCATCATGAACGGTAAAACATTGGAGGCAGGTGCAGTGGCAGGAGTAACAAATATTAAGAACCCTGTTTCGGCTGCGCGTAAGGTGATGGAGAAATCACCTCACGTAATGATGACCGGCATAGGCGCTGAGAAATTTGCTGCTGAACAAAAATTAGAATTAGCAGAACCGGAGTATTTTTTTGACAGCCTGCGCTGGGAACAATGGCAGAAAATAAAAGATTCAGAAAAAATTCAGCTTGACCATAGCGAAGATAAAGGCGATGTAAAACCTTCGTTTGATGTGGAGTTTAATCCCAACCCCGACAGTAAATTCGGAACGGTGGGTGCGGTTGCATTAGATATAAACGGAAATCTTGCCGCAGCAACTTCAACAGGAGGAATGACCAACAAAAAATTCGGGCGCATTGGAGACTCCCCTATTATTGGTGCAGGCACTTATGCCAATAATAAAACCTGCGCTGTTTCGTGCACCGGACATGGCGAATATTTTATCCGCAGCATAGTAGCGTATGATATTTCAGCGATGATGGAATACAAAAATGTTTCGCTTCAGGAAGCGGCAGGTATAGTTGTAAATAAAAAATTAGTTGATCTTGGTGGTGAAGGAACGGGCGGTATAATTGCCATTGATGCCCAAGGTAATATTGCTATGCCTTTTAATTCACCGGGGATGTATCGCGGATATGTGAAGGAGAATGGGGAGGTGGAAGTTTTTATTTATAAATAATTATTTTTAATTAACACAAAAGAATTAATCATGCTTGTAAAAACCTTTGGTGGCGCGGTTAGCGGAGTTAATGCAACAACTATAACGGTTGAAACGAACATTGTTCCCGGAGTAGGATTTATGCTGGTGGGTTTGCCCGACAGCGCAGTAAAAGAAAGTCAGCACCGCATACAGGCAGCCTTAAAGAACAACGACTACCGCGTTCCCGGAAAACAGATTGTGATTAACATGGCGCCTGCTGATATCCGCAAAGAAGGTTCGGCTTACGACCTTACACTGGCGGTTGGTATTCTGGCTGCATCGGAACAAATTCTGGCGGATGAAGTTGGCAAGTACATCATCATGGGCGAGCTTTCATTGGATGGAAGTTTGCAACCGATAAAAGGCGCACTGCCGATTGCCATTCAAGCAAAGAAAGAAGGTTTCAAAGGTTTTATTCTGCCAAAAGAAAATGCGCGTGAAGCTGCTATCGTTGGCGACCTTGTAGTTTACGGTGCAGAAAATGTAAAAGATGTGATTGAGTTTTTCAATGGTGAAAAGCCTTTAGAACAAACGATTGTAAACACCCGCGATGAATTTTATTCGCGGCTGAACGAAACGGATCTGGATTTTTGTGATGTAAAAGGACAGGAGAATATCAAACGTGCGTTGGAGATTGCTGCAGCAGGCGGACATAATGTTATTCTTATCGGGCCGCCCGGGGCGGGTAAAACCATGCTGGCAAAAAGACTGCCCACTATTTTACCTCCGCTTAGTTTGGCTGAAGCATTGGAGACAACCAAAATACATTCCGTTGCGGGCAAGATGGGAAAGCATACTTCTCTTGTAACATTGCGCCCGTTTCGTTCGCCACATCACACCATTTCAGATGTGGCTTTAGTTGGTGGAGGAAGTATTCCGCAGCCGGGTGAAATATCATTGGCGCACAATGGTGTTTTATTTTTAGATGAATTGCCCGAGTTTAAACGCACGGTGTTAGAAGTAATGCGTCAGCCGCTGGAGGATAGAGTAGTAACGGTTTCGCGGGCCAGACAAAGTGTGGAGTATCCTGCCTCATTTATGTTGGTGGCGAGCATGAACCCTTGTCCTTGCGGTTATCATAACCATCCCGAGAAAGATTGTGTGTGCGCTCCGGGTGTGGTGCAAAAATATTTGAACAGAATATCCGGGCCGCTTTTAGACCGCATTGATATTCATGTGGAAGTTACTCCCGTTGCGTTTAGTGAATTGACACAGGAACATCTTTCGGAGAAAAGTGAAAAGGTGCGCGACCGTGTTATAAAAGCTCGTGATGTGCAGGAAGAAAGATTTAAGGAAAATGAAAATATGCACTGCAACGCTCAAATGAGCAGCAAGGTGCTGAAACAGATGTGCAAGATTGATGAGCGGGGCAAAGATATGTTGAAACGTGCCACTGATAGACTCGGACTTTCGGCACGTGCGTTTGATAGAATTTTAAAAGTAGCGCGCACGATTGCGGATTTGGAGGATAGCAAAGACATTACCTCTGCACATCTTGCGGAGGCGATACAATATCGCAGTTTGGATAGGGATAACTGGGCAGGGTGATTTTATGTAATAGGTAATATTTAAGATGTAATAGTTATGGCAAAAGAAAAAAAACGTTGCCCCTGGCCGGGCGCTGATGAGTTGATGCAACAGTACCACGACCACGAATGGGGAACTCAGCAACACAATGACCAAAAATTATTTGAAGCCGTTATCCTCGATGCTTTCCAGGCAGGACTGAGTTGGAAAACCGTTTTGCACAAACGCGAAAACTTCCGCAAGGCGTTTGACAATTTTGATGCAAAGAAAATTGCAAAGTATAACGAGAAAAAAATCGAGTCGCTTTTAAACGATGCAGGAATTATCCGCAACAAACTGAAAGTGCGGGCGGCTGTTATCAACGCACAAAAATTCTTAGAAGTGCAAAAGGAGTTTGGCAGTTTTGATAAGTATATCTGGCAATTCACTAACTACAAAACCATCACCAACAAAAACCGCACGCTGAAAGATTTTATTTCGCGTAGCCCCGAATCAGATGCCATGAGCAAGGATTTACTCAAGCGCGGTTTTAAGTTTGTGGGTACTACTATTTGCTATGCGTTTATGCAGGCGGTGGGTATGGTAAATGACCATACGGTGGATTGTTTTCGGTATAAAAAGGTGAAATAATTTACCCCGCTATCGCCCTTTTCTTAATCCCCGTAAGCTGTTGGGCAGCTTCTATCACGTGCTCTTCGTAGAAGCCACACTCTTTGTACAATTCTACCTGCGTGCCGTGTTCAATAAAATGGTCGGGAATACCCAGGCGTTTTACATGCGCGTTGTAATTATTATCGGCCATAAATTCTACTATGGCGCTTCCCATCCCTCCGGGCAGGCAGCCGTCTTCAATGGTAATTACTTTATTGAATTTGGTAAACACTTCATGCAATAATTTTTCGTCCAAAGGTTTGGCAAAACGCATATCGTAATGTGCGGCTGAGATGCCTTGATTTTCTAGTCCTTTAATAGCGTTGGCGGCATGGTTGCCGATGTGTCCTAATGAAAGCACCGCTACATCTTCACCGTCTTTTAGTTTGCGGCCTTTGCCCACTTCAATTAATTGGAAAGGTTTTTTCCAGTCAACCATCACCCCGTTTCCGCGCGGGTAACGGATAGAGAAAGGACCCATGTTTTCCTGCTGTGCAGTGTACATCAGGTTGCGCAATTCCTCCTCATTCATGGGAGCCGAAACCACCATGTTGGGAATGCAGCGCATGTAAGCAATATCAAAAGCACCGTGGTGCGTTGGTCCGTCAGCACCGGCAAGTCCGCCACGATCCAGACAGAAAACAACATTCAGTTTTTGCAACGCCACATCGTGTATCACCTGGTCGTAGGCGCGCTGCATAAAGGTTGAGTAAATGTTGCAGAACGGAACCAAGCCCTGCGTAGCCATACCAGCCGAAAACGTAACGGCATGTTGCTCGGCAATACCCACATCAAAAGCGCGGGTCGGCATGGCTTTCATCATAATATTGAGCGAGCATCCCGAAGGCATGGCAGGCGTAACGCCCACAATTTTCTCGTTCTTCTCGGCCAATTCCACTATTGTATGCCCAAACACATCCTGATATTTAGGAGGCTGAGGCTTTTCTGTTTTTACTTTAATAATCTCACCGGTATCTTTATTGAACAAACCGGGCGAATGCCAAAGTGTTTGATCTTCTTCCGCCAGTTTATAACCTTTACCTTTTACGGTAACGCAATGCAAAATCTTTGGGCCGGGAATGTTTTTCAAATCATTCATCACCTTAACCAGGTGCGCCACATTATGCCCGTCAATAGGCCCGAAATAACGGAACTGCATCGACTCGAACATATTGCTTTGTTTCAGCAAAGCCGCTTTAACACCGCCTTCTACTTTTGATACTATCTCGCGGGCAGTAGGTCCGAACATGCTTATTTTACCAAGCAAATTCCAGATTTCGTCCTTCGCTTTATTATAGGTGCGTGAAGTGGCGATATCGGTCAGGTATTCTTTCAGGGCACCAACGTTAGGGTCAATGCTCATACAGTTGTCGTTCAAAACCACAAGAATGTTGGAGTTTTCAACACCTGCGTGATTCAAGCCCTCAAAAGCCATTCCTCCCGTCATAGCTCCATCACCAATTACGGCAATATGCTGACGAGATTTTTCGTTTTTCAGTCGCGAAGCCACCGCCATACCCAAGGCAGCAGAAATGGAAGTGGAAGAGTGTCCAACGCCAAAGGTATCATACTCACTTTCGCTGCGTTTCGGGAAACCGCTAAGTCCTTTATATACACGGTTAGTATGAAAATCAGCCCTGCGTCCAGTAATCAGTTTATGACCGTAAGCCTGATGGCCCACATCCCAGATTAATTGGTCGTAAGGCGTATTGTAAACATAATGCAGCGCAGCGGTAAGCTCTACCACACCAAGGCTGGCACCAAAGTGTCCGCCTTTAACAGAAACAATATCTACAATGTATTGACGAAGTTCATCGCAAAACTGAGGTAATTCTTCCGGTTTGAGTTTTCTCAGGTCGGAAGGATAAATCACCTTTTCAAGAAGGGGTCCGGCTTTTATCTCCATCTAATTTTATGAAGCGCAAAGGTAGAAATATTAAGTTATCGTTAATATAGCACACGGATGACACGGATGCTACGGATAAAAACGGATAAAAAATCCGTGTAAATCAGTTTAATCCGTGTCATCCGTGTGCCATTACTCATCCTTTTTTATTTTACTTTTGCCCATTCAAAAAAAATCCTGCCATGAAAAACCTGCTTCTCCTTCTTTTAGTACTTCCCTTTGCCGCCTCTGCCCAAAAAAGCGCAGTTGAGTACAACGACCTTATTGTTGACGAGCAAAATAAAATAGGCCAGCGCATAATTGACTTTACTTATGCCGTTGAAGCAGGCGAAGAAATGGATCTGCCGCTGAAATTAATTCTGGAACAAATAGATGTTTCAATTGAAGCAGTTGAAAAAGTTAAACCATGGGAAGACGGTGCTGCATTAAAAAGTTCTGCGCTATCGCTTTTTAAATTCTACAAAAGCATCGTTGCAATAGAGTACAGCGAAATGGTTAGCATTTTGAAAAAAGAAAACATTGAAGACTCCGATGTTGCGCGATTGGATGCGCTAATTGCAAGCATTACCGAAAGACAAGCCAAACTGGATGGCGACTTTTCGTATCAGCAGGAAGCCTTTGCCAAACGCTGGAATATTGAGTTAGCGCCAAGTGAACTTCAGGACGAACTTGACGGGATTTCGGAGTAAGACCTACTGCTTGCTGTCTTTGAGCAGCATCACCAAACTCTTTTTTACTATTTCTCCCATGCTTCGGCATTTTAGAAACACATCGTTTTTATAATGCGCAGCCAATTCATTTTTCAGATGAGCGGTTTTTTCATCCGTTGAAACAGAGTCCTTTATCATCACATCCATCAGGTCTTTTATCTGATAGCGCGAAAGGCGCACCCTGCGTGAAATAAGTGAACGCTCTTCATTCCTATATTGCTCAAACGATTCATGCGTAAGCAATTGGGTACAGAGTTCAACAATGGCATTATTCTCTTTAAAAAACTGCGGCAGGTAGAGTGACTTTTTGCCCTCATAACTCTGCTGGTCAAAGTCAATGGCACGGATGCGGTACTGCACATCATCAAAGTCGGGCGTAATATCAACCACATAATTGTAGGAGCGCATATCGCCCAACAAACGCACAAAACAACGCTCGTTAAATTTTACAAACTCTTTTGCCAAACGGATTTTGTTCACCCTTTTATCACCCATCCATGAGGCAATAAACTGGTCGCCAGGAATACCGGCAATGTGTTCTTCAATCAGCGTTTCGCGATCCACAAAATAATTGATGCGGTTAGGCGAAAGAATGTGCTCCAACTCCAAACCATAAATCCGTGAAGCATCAGCCTGTTTGATATAAAAATAATCGTAGTTGTCGTTGAGGCGGTTTACAATTCGTATGCGAAACGGATTGGAATTACCGAAGGTGCAATAATCAATGCGCTCAACCGTAAGGTGTTTTAATCGCGAAGAAGAACCTTCCGTTTTCAGCATCATGTAAATGGAAGTGAGGGCCACATCCAATTCCGCTGCTTTTTCTTTTTCGTAGGTAACGCTTTCCCAAAGTGTATCCTTGCCTTTTTTGTCGGTGATGGGATGTGCAAATTTGTAGTTCAGCAAATCGTGATACTCAATGGGCAATATTTTTTCGCGGTCGTATTGCCGCAAATATTTCCTCAACTGAGCATTGATCTTTATCTGGTCTTTCTTTTTGCTGATGCTGTTCATAATGTCACACAGAACTGAGCGAAGTGTTTCTTTATAATGATTTCAAAAAGTGGAAGCCACGAATAACGTACCCGTCACGGAAATAAAAACGATGTGCATCACGATTATCAGCAAAAGCATCTAAAACAATAAACTTACAACCCAACTGTTTTGCTTTTTCTGCTGCAAATTCATTGATTAGTTTTCCTAGTCCTTTTGAGCGGTGGTTTTTATCTGTAACCACATTATCCAGTTCAAGATATTTACCCGTCCACAGCTTGGTATTAAACCATATTCCCGATAAGCCCACACATTTATCTCCATCAAAAACCAATACCTGCGAATAATTATTGGGAATCATATCGCGCAACATTTCTTCATACTTCTCTTTGGTCATATCCGGATAAAGCTGCTGCACGAGCGGAAGCTTTGCAAGCATTTCTTCAAGGGTGGAGATTTCTTTTACAACCATCGGAGATTACGAAACAAGAATATTCCCCGTCATCTCCTTCGGCTGCTTCACTCCCATCAGTTCAAGAATAGTAGGAGCAATATCGGCAAGTCTTCCGTTCTTTACTTTTTTTACACCTTTTGAAATAAAGATGCAGGGGACAGGATTGGTTGTATGCGCTGTATTGGGCGTTCCGTCTGCATTTACAGCAAAATCGGCATTGCCATGGTCGGCAATAATTATAAAGGAATAATCTTTTTTCAATCCGGCTTCCACCACTTTTTTGGTGCAGCTATCAACTGTTTCCACCGCTTTTAAAATTGCTTTATAATCTCCTGTATGACCTACCATATCAGCATTTGCAAAGTTCAGACAAATAAAATCAGGTGTAGTTTTATTGATTTCATCCACTACTGCTTTGGCAACTTCTTTGGCGCTCATTTCGGGTTGCAAATCATAAGTGGCAACTTTTGGCGAAGGAATCATAATGTGTTTTTCGCCTTCAAAAGGTTTTTCCCTTCCACCCGAAAAAAAGAACGTAACATGAGGATATTTTTCCGTTTCGGCAATGCGCAGTTGTGTTTTCCCGACTTTGGATAAAACTTCGCCCAATGTATTTATCAGATTATCCTTTTCAAAAATAACATGAACATTTTTGAACGTATCGTCATACCGGGCCATGGTTACATAATGCAAATCTATTTTCTCCATTTCCTGTTCCGGAAAATCTTTTTGTGTTAGCGCTAAGGTAATCTCGCGGCAACGGTCAGTGCGGAAATTGAAACAGATAACCGCATCACCATTTTTTATTTGTCCGACAGGCTCAAACTTTTCGTTGATGATAAGAATCGGTTTTATGAATTCATCGGTGTCGCCTTCTTTGTAAGAACGTTTTATTCCTTCCACCGCATTTTTTGCCGGACGACCTTTCCCTTGCACCATTAAATCATAAGCCCATTTTACGCGTTCCCAGCGCTTGTCGCGATCCATTGCGTAGTAGCGACCAACAACAGTTGCGATTTTTACTCCTGTTTTTTTACAAACTTTTTCTAAGTTCTCAATAAACTTTAAACCACTTTTCGGGTCGGTATCGCGACCATCGGTAAAGACATGGATAAATACATTTTTCAAACCTTTTTTCTTTCCCAGTTCGCAAAGTGCATGCAAATGTTCTTGTAATGAGTGAACTCCTCCATCAGAAACCAAACCCATTAAATGCAAATCTTTCCCATTTTTCTTAGCATAATCAAATGCCTCTTTCAGCACTTTATTTTTTGCTAGACTTCCATCTTCAATAGCTTTATTGATTCGCACAAGATCCTGGTAAACAACACGCCCAGCTCCAATGTTCAAGTGGCCAACTTCAGAATTCCCCATTTGTCCCGCAGGCAAACCAACATCTTCAGCCGAAGTTTTGAGTTCGCTGTTGGGATATTTTTTCATCATGCCGTCAACAAACGGAGTTTTGGCATTCCAGATAGCGTCAGCTTTTGAGTGGTCGCCTTTACCCCAACCATCTAAAATCAGGAGGGCGAGTTTCTTTTTTGCAGGCATGGTTTTAATTAGGTTTGCAAAAGTAAGCAAATGCAGTAAGCCTTATAAATTTCTATTTTTGTTTCATGGCAGAAAATCACGAATTCGGGAAACAGGGCGAAGATGAAGCTGAAAAACTGCTGAAAAGCAAGGGCTTTGAAATTCTTGGCAGGAATATTCGCTTTGGCGGGCACGAGATGGATATTGTTGCGAAAAAAGAAAAATTGTTGGTTGTGGCTGAAGTAAAAACCCGAAGCTATTCCAGCATGGGCGAACCCGAAGAATTTGTTTCAAAAAAACAGCAGCAAAACCTTATAAAAGCTGCAAATGCGTATGTGGTTCATAAGAACCTAGATGTGGATGTTCGATTTGATATTATTTCGATTGTAAAAAATCAATATCAAAATACGGTAAGACATATTGAAGATGCGTTTTATCCGGTGATGTAAATTTCGTCATGCTGAACTTGTTTCAGCATCTCTCAAGACCCTGAAATAAATTCAGGGTGACGTTCAATGATTATTTCCTCATAAAGTATTACCTTTAATTTCTTTTTTGAAAATTGTGTTGATGCGAGGTTTCAGATTTAGTATTATTTGTTGTTTGGTTCTGGTTGCAGGAATTGCTGACGCTCAATTCTATAACGGCTTGCAAATGCCCTTCGGCAAAAACCGTGTGCAATACAAAAATATGAAAGACCGCTTTTGGTCTTTTTACCGTTTTGAAAAGTTTGATACTTACTTTTATTTAGGCGGAAAAGAACTGAGCAATTACACCGCTCGCTACGCCACCAAACAAATCGGTGAGATTGAAAAGGTTTTTGATTACACACTTGACGACAGAATTCAGTTCATCATCTTCAACAAGTTTTCTGATTTAAAAGAAAGCAATATCGGATTAGAAACGGATCAACAGTATAATGTTGGTGGAGTAACTTTTATTGTAGGAACCAAAGTGGTGCTGTATTTCAATGGCGACCACCGCGATCTTGAACGACAAATAAAAGCCGGTATTACCAAAGTGATGCTTGACCAGATGATGTATGGCGGGAACATCAAAGATGTGGTGCGCAATTCAACGCTGCTCAACCTTCCTGAGTGGTACACACAAGGTTTGATTTCCTACATGTCAAACGATTGGGATGCAGAAATTGAGAACCATGTAAAAGACGGAATTCTTAGCAAGAAATATGAGAAATTCAATCGTCTTACAGGTGATGATGCTCGTTACGCGGGGCATTCTATCTGGCGCTATGTTTCCGAAACGTATGGCAAACAAGTAATCTCCAACATTCTCTACATGACTAAAATAAGCCGAAATATTGACAGCGGTTTTCTTTTTGTATTGGGCGTTTCACTGAAAAATCTAACGTATGAATGGGTTGCCTATTATGATAAATTATATTACGAACGAAGCAAGAATCTTTCTCTGCCTAAAGAAGATCCTTTATTGAAGAAGTCCAAGCCAAATATGGTGTACTCACAATTGAAAGCAAGCCCTGACGGGCGCTACAATATTTTTGCAGGAAACGAATGGGGGAAATACCGTGTGTGGATGCAGAATACTCAGACCGGAAAAAAGAAGAAAATTATCCGCATCGGGCATAAGCTGGAACAGAAAACAGATTATTCAATTCCACTTTTGGCATGGCATCCTTCATCACAATTATTCTCGATGATTACGGAACACCGTGGAAAAATTATGCTCACGCTTTATAATCTTCAAACGAAGAAAAAAACCAAACGTCCGCTTTTCAACTTTGAAAAAATACTTGACTTCTCTTATTCCGATGACGGAAAAGAATTAGCCATGTCAGCCGTGCAGTTCGGGCAAAGTGATATTTTTGTTTACAACCTTGCTGCTAATACTTATCATCAGGTAACGAAAGATGTCTGGGATGATTTGAATCCTCGCTTCATCAATAAATCACGCGAAGTTGTTTTTGCTTCCAACAGAAATAACGATACTATTAAACTGAATGAAAGCAGCATGTTGCCAAAAGATGCTTCAACAGATATTTACGTTTACAACTACAAAACCAAATCACAGCTTTTAAAGCGCATTACGCATACTGCAAATATCAATGAAACTCAGCCAGCTCAATTTGATAGCGCACACATTGCTTACCTCAGCGATGCAAATGGTGTGAATAACCGTTTTCTGGCAAAAATGGACAGCATTATAAGCTATGTGGACACCATCGCCCACTATAGTTATATCGCAACCTCATTTCCTGTAACAAACTATCCTCGCAACATTATCCAACAAGATGTTCAGCCAAAATCAGGTAAAGTTTCAGAGATAATTTTCAACGAAGGGAAGTATTACATGTATCAGCGTTCGGTGCTTGCAGAAAGTGCAAATAAAAACATTGAGCTGAAGGATTCTCAATTCCGCACCGAACAAAAATCAAACAAACAGGAAGAAGAAAATGTCAATGCTGCCAATGGAATTCCACGATCGAGAAATGCCCTGATTTCTGTTCCAAAGCAAGAAGAACAAGCAACACCTCCCGGGAAAATTGACATCAACAACTACACGTTTGAAGGCGAAAATCGTAACGACAAACAAGATAAACAGGTAAGACAAACCGAAACAAACATTGCCGCAAATGGGGAAACAAAAGTGCGACAGTTCGAAAACGGGAAAGAGGTTTTGCCAGACAAAGAAAAAGAATTCACACTTCCTAAATTGAGAAATTACGATGTGGCATTTTACACAGATTATGTTGTTACGCAGCTTAACAACAACTTCATTAATTCATCTTATCAGAAATTTACGGGTGGTGGCGCAGTGTTTTTCAACCCTGGCATCAATGGACTTTTCAAAATCGGAATTAGTGATGTGATGGAAGATTATAAAATTGTTGGCGGCTTCCGCTTTGCAGGAAATCTGAACAGCAACGAGTATTTTTTGAGCTACCAGAATTTTAAACACCGTGTTGACCAGCAGGTTGTTTTTCACCGTCAGAGCTTTTTAAATATTGTGGAAGTATCAGCAATCAAAGTTCACACCCACACGCTCACTTATTCTCTTAAATATCCTTTTAGCGAAGTGGCTTCATTGCGCGGAAGCCTAATTGGACGGACAGACCAGGAAGTAAACCTTAGCACAGATCTTAGCAATCTGCAAGAGAAAAACCGTAATAATTATTTGGGTGGTTTGAAAATGGAATATGTTTTTGATAACACCGTAAACCGCGGATTGAATTTATACAACGGCTGGCGCTACAAAATTTTTGGAGAATATTATCAGCATGTTGATAAGAAAGCTGCGCGCTTTTTTGTAATAGGACTGGATATTCGCCATTATAAAAAAATTCATCGTGATTTGATTTGGGCAAACCGTTTTGCAGCAAGCACTTCTTTCGGAACGGAGAAACTGATTTACTACCTTGGGGGAGTTGACAACTGGTTTGTTCCAAAATTTGATAACTCAACAGCTATTGATTACACGCAGAATTATCAATACCAGACTGTAGCCACCAATATGCGCGGTTTTTATCAGAATGCGAGAAATGGAAACAGCTTTGCTTTATTCAACAGTGAGTTGAGAGTTCCGCTTTTCAAATACATTATGAACCGCCCGTTAAAATCTGATTTTCTTACCAATTTTCAGGTGGTTGCTTTTGGCGATATTGGAACTGCATGGACTGGTCCTTCTCCGTATTCTGAAGACAATTTTTTGAACACACAAACCATTCAATCAGGAAACATTACCATCAAAATTAAAAACAGTAAAGAGCCCATTGTTGGCGGTTATGGATTTGGAGTGCGCAGCCGAATTCTCGGCTATTTTATCCGCGCAGATTATGCCTGGGGAATAGAAGATGGCAGAGTATTGAAACCGTTATTATATGTTTCACTGAGCTTGGATTTTTAAGATGAAAAAACTGAACGAAAAAAATTTATCATTCAAAACTATGGACGTAAATACTGTTCTGATATTGCTTACAATCGGCTTGTGTGCCGGTTTACTTAGTGGATTTGTAGGTGTTGGTGGAGGAATAATTATTGTTCCGGGCTTGATTATATTTCTCGGATTTTCGCAACATACTGCACAGGGAACAAGTCTGGCACTTCTGATGCTACCCGTTGGAGTGTTAGCGGTGATGAATTATTACAAAGCCGGACACATCAGCTTTCATGCAGCGTTTGTAATAGGCATTGCATTTATTTTGGGGGCCTTTCTAGGTTCAAAAATTGCAATTGGTATCGACCAAAATATTGTAAAAAAGGTTTTTGCAGTTTTTATGATTCTTGTTGCATTGAAATTTTTGTTCGGAAAATAATCCGGTGAAAGAAAAAATTAAATCACTTTCCGATAAATATTTCAGTGAAGTTGTCGCGCTTCGCAGACACTTGCACGCCAACCCTGAGTTATCTTTTGAAGAATACAACACCTCTGCTTTTGTCTGTTCCAAATTAGATGAATGGGGGATTCCTTATAAAAACGGAATTGTAAAAACGGGAATTGTTGCACTGATTGAAGGAAAAAATTCTACAAAAAAAACAATTGCGCTGCGTGCAGATTTAGATGCATTGCCTATAAAAGAAGAAAATAACAAAGAATACATTTCTAAGAACATTGGCGTGATGCATGCCTGCGGACATGATGTGCATACCTCTTCATTACTGGGCGCTGCAAAAATCCTGAACGAATTGAAGAACGAATTTGAAGGAACGGTGAAGCTTATTTTTCAACCGGGAGAAGAAAAACTTCCGGGTGGCGCATCACTTATGATTAATTCGGGTGTGCTTCAGAATCCAAAACCGGAAAGCATTTTTGCACAGCATGTTTTTCCAAGTATGGAAACAGGTAAAGTGGGTTTCCGTCCGGGAATGTATATGGCATCCACAGATGAAATTTACATCACCGTTAAAGGCAAAGGCGGGCACGCGGCCATGCCTGCAAATTATGTTAATCCATTACTGATTGCTTCAAAAGTTTTGGTTGCGCTACAATCTGAATTCATGGATGAGAAAACTCGAACCATTCCTAATATTCCAACTGTTCTTGCTTTTGGTAAAATCACAGGAATGGGTGCTACCAATGTAATTCCTGATGAAGTGAAGATTGAAGGAACTTTTCGCACGATGGACGAGAAATGGCGGGAAGAGGCACACGAAAAAATGAAAGATATTGCTGCAAAAGTTTTTGTGGAAAACGGAGGAAGTGGAGAATTCAACATTATGAAGGGCTATCCTTTTTTAGTGAATGACGAAACGCTGACCAAAAATGCAATTGCAAACGCAAAAGAATTTTTAGGAGAAGAAAATGTAGAATTGCTTGACTTGCGAATGACCGCAGAAGATTTTGCTTTTTATTCGCAACACATTCCTGCTTGTTTCTACCGCCTCGGAACAGGAAATAAAAAACTAGGTATCACCAGCGGAGTGCATACTTCAACATTTGATATTGATGAAGAAGCGCTGAAAACAGGAATGGGTTTAATGGCCTGGCTCGCTATCTGCGAACTGAAATAAACCGCCTGTGTGCACAGCAACAATAGTTGCATCTTTAGGGAAATAATTTTTCTTAATCAAGTCAAAAATTCCGAACATCATTTTTCCGGTGTAAACAAAATCAAGTTGATTATTGTGGTTTGATTTAAAATCAAAAATAAAGTTGAGAAGTTCTTCATTCTTTTTTGCATAGCCTCCGAAATGATATTCCGTTTGTAATTCAAAATTTGTTTTTGATGGCACTAACTTTTCAATTTCATTTGTCAAAAACTCCCCTCCTTTCAAAACCGGAAAACCAATTGCTTTTTGATTCTCATTCAACGATGAAATAATTCCTGCAATGGTTCCGCCTGTGCCAACTGCGCAAGAGATATAATCAAACGGAATATCAATCAATGAAATAATTTCAGAGCATCCCTTTACTGCCAAATCATTTGTTCCGCCTTCTGGAATCAGATAATATTCATCCTTAATATTGAACTCCTTTTTACGATATTCTTCTCTTGACACAAACCGCAATTCCATCCCACAATATTTTGCAAACTGCAAAACGGAGTTATCATTTTCATTTAATTCCTCTCCTCTGATTATTCCTATCGTTTTAAAACCAAATTCTTTTCCGGCTGCTGCTGTTGCAATAATGTGATTGGAATAGGCTCCGCCAAAAGTTACGAGCGTTTTCTTCCCTTGTTTTCGTGCTTCTTCCAGATTGTATCTCAGTTTAAACCACTTGTTGCCGCTGATATGAGGGTGAACTAAATCAAGTCTTAACACATAAAGACTGATTTCTTTTTCTTTCAAAAAAGCAGCTTCAATTTTTTGGAGCGGGATATTTTTTGTTTCGGGAAACATAAAGAATCAGGACTGTAAAAATGCTTTAATTGTTTTACTTTGCAGTCATGTCAGATGATTATTCTTTTAAAAAAGAACTTGACCCCGAAGATTTTTATTACTCACCGGAAGGCTATATTATTTTCACAGAAAAATATCACCTGAAACGCGGTTATTGTTGTAAGAGCGGATGCAGGCACTGTCCCTATAATTATAATCCGAAAACAGGAAAATTTGATAAAGAGAAAAAAGAATGAACGCAAAAGATTTTAAGAAAACTATTTTACAGGGAATTCCCGAAAAACTTCCTGCTAATAAACCTTACGATACATCTCTGAACCATGCGCCCAAACGCAAAGACATTCTTTCTGCGGAAGAAAAGAAACTGGCGGTAAGAAATGCCTTGCGTTATTTCGCAAAAAAATTTCATGCTGTTCTTGCAAAAGAATTTGCTGATGAACTGAAAAAATACGGACGGATTTATATGTATCGCTTTCGTCCTGATTACAAAATTTTTGCGAGACCACTTTCTCAATATCCTTTTAAATCAAAACAGGCGGGTGCAATCATGCACATGCTTAGCAACAACTTAGATTATGCAGTAGCGCAACATCCGCATGAATTGATTACATATGGCGGTAACGGTGCTGTATTTCAAAACTGGGCGCAGTATTTACTGACTATGAAATATCTAGCGGAAATGACAGACGAGCAAACACTGGTGATTTATTCCGGTCATCCGCTTGGGTTATTTCCATCGCATAAAGATGCGCCTCGTGTTGTTGTTACCAACGGCATGATGATTTCTAATTACAGCAAACCCGATGACTTGGAAAAGTATAATGCACTTGGTGTAACACAATACGGACAAATGACTGCCGGTTCGTTTATGTATATCGGTCCGCAAGGCATTGTACACGGCACAGCGATTACAATTTTAAATGCAGGTAGAAAAATCAGCAAAGGGAAAACGGAACTTGCCGGAAAAGTTTTCGTGTCTTCTGGTTTAGGTGGAATGAGCGGTGCACAACCCAAAGCCGCTGTTATTGCAGGAGCAATTGCTGTAATTGCAGAAGTAAATCCTAAAGCCATTCACACACGCCACTCGCAGGGTTGGGTAGATGAAGTTTACAATGATTTGAACAAACTGATTTCGCGAATTGAAACTGCGCGAAAGAAAAAACAATCGGTTTCACTTGCATACAAAGGGAACATTGTTGAATTATGGGAAAAGTTTGCAGAAAAAAAAGTGAACGTTGAAATCGGTTCTGACCAAACTTCATTGCACAACCCATATTCAGGTGGATATTATCCTGCCGGACTTTCGTTTGAAAATGCTAATAAAATGATGGCTGAAAAATCTGAACAATTTAAAAAGGAAGTTCAGAAGTCATTGGTTCGTCATGTAAATGCAGTAAATAAAATGGTGAAAAATGGAATGTACTTCTTTGATTATGGAAATGCATTTTTGCTGGAAGCAAGTCGTGCAGGTGCAGATATTTTAAACCCGGATGGTAAGTTCAAATATCCTTCCTACGTGCAGGATATTATGGGTCCCATGTGTTTTGATTATGGTTTCGGTCCTTTCCGTTGGGTATGCACTTCAGCTAATCCAAAAGATCTGGAAAAAACCGACAAAATAGCGACAACAGTTTTAGAAAAAATTTACAAAACCGCTCCGAAAGAAATCAAACAACAACTTTCCGATAACATTCATTGGATAAAAGAAGCACAGAAAAATAAACTGGTTGTTGGTTCTCAGGCGCGAATACTTTATGCCGATGCAGAAGGCAGAATAAAAATTGCTGAAGCTTTTAATAAAGCAATCAAAGCAAAAAAGATTTCAGCACCTGTTGTGCTCGGGCGCGACCATCACGATGTTTCGGGTACGGATTCACCTTTCAGGGAAACTTCCAATATTTATGACGGCTCGCAATTTACGGCTGATATGGCTGTGCAAAATTTTGTGGGCGATGCTTTCAGGGGAGCCACCTGGATTTCGCTGCATAATGGTGGTGGAGTTGGCTGGGGCGAGGTAATAAACGGTGGTTTTGGATTGGTTTTAGATGGCTCAAAAGATGCAGAAAGGCGCTTAAAAAGCATGCTTTTCTGGGATGTAAATAACGGAATTGCCCGCAGAAGCTGGGCAAGAAACAAAGAAGCGATGTTTGCTATTGAGCGGGAAATGAAAAGAAGTAAAGGACTGAACGTAACCGTTCCTAATTTGGTCGATGATGCCTTGCTGAACAAGTTGTTTTAGCTCATTTCCAACGGTTTCTGTTTTTTTCATCCTATTTTATAACTTTTTTAAGGATTTAAGGTAAAACACCCGTTTCCTTGGTAGTTCATCAAATTTATTGAAGAATTTAAGGACTTTAGTATATTTGCATTGCTTAAACATAAAAACAAACAGAACAATTTAATACCATGAACAAAATCTTTTCTCTGTTAGCCGTTCTTGCTCTTTCAGTATTATCATCTTCAGCCGGAGTAATTGTCCTTGAGGGAAATTATCAGGGCAAAAATATTTATGTGCAAAATCCTTTCGCCAGTTCAGGTGTAGGTTTTTGCGTGTATGAAGTAACCATTAACGACCAAACCACTACAGACGAGATAAACTCAAGCGCTTTTGAAATTGATTTTTCGTTTTTTCAATTGGCTTTAGGTTCAAAAGTAGAAGTGAAAATAAAATATAAAGATGACTGCAAACCAAAAGTGCTGAATGCCGAAGTGCTGAAGCCAATGGCAACATTTGATATCGATGCATTAGCAGTAAGCAAAGAAGGTGTATTAATATTCAACACTAAAAACGAAACAGGAAGTCTGCCTTACACTGTTGAACAATTCCGCTGGAACAAATGGGTGGATGTTGGAACCGTTCAGGGAAAAGGTTCTCCTGATTTGAACAAATATGAATTTCAGATTGGAACTATTCACTCCGGTGAAAACAAATTCCGCCTGAAACAAGTTGATGCAAGCGGAAAACCACGGTATTCAATTGATACAAAATACAAAAGCCCGTTGCCTCCTGTAACTTTTAATGATGCGGGTAAAAAAGTAAGCACCAGCATTTCTTTCTCTGACAAAACCATGTACGAGATTTACAATGCCTACGGCAACATTGTTCAGAAAGGTATTGACAAAAGCGTTGATGTTTCTAAACTTGACAAAGGAAGCTATCAGGTAAATTTTGATAACACATTTGGTGAGTTCAAAAAATAAGAGCCTCACCCCAGCCCTCTCCGAGGGAGAGGGAGCAGAGTAAAAACAAAAAAGCCAATCTTGAAGATTGGCTTTTTTCTTAGATACAAATGGAAAAAATAGAACACATAGGCATAGCAGTAAAAAACCTGGCAGAAGCAGAAAAAACTTACACTGCCTTGCTTGGCGTTGCACCTTACAAACGCGAGGCTGTGGAAAGCGAGCATGTGATTACTTTGTTTTTCAAGGTTGGAGAAACCAAAATTGAACTATTGGAAGCCACTTCACCGGAAAGTGCAATTGCTAAATTTATTGAGAAAAAAGGCGAAGGCATCCACCACATTGCTTATGCTGTAACTGATATTGTTGCAGAAATGAAACGCCTGAAAGAACAAGGCTTTGTTCTGCTAAACGAAGCACCTAAAAAAGGAGCTGATAATAAACTAATCTGCTTTGTCCATCCCAAAAGTGCGGGAGGTGTTTTAACGGAGCTTTGTCAGGAGATAATCTAACTGAACAGTTCAAAAATTGATTCCCCGGGCTGCAAATGGTAGGCTGTAATTCCTGCTTCCCTTGCTCCTTCAACGTGCTGAATTGAATCGTCAATAAACAGTGTTTCAGAAGCTGTGAGTTTGTTTTCGTTCAACACCAATTCAAAGATTTGTTTGTCGGGTTTTCGCAAACCTAACTGAAATGATAAGTATTGCTTTTCAAATACCTCGCTGAAATCAGCATTACCGTAGGTTATTTGCATCGCTTCAGAATACGCTTTGTGGTGGATTGCATTGGTATTGCTGAGAAGAAACAGTCTGTAATTGTTTTTTAGATTTTTCAGCAACTCAATACGTTCGGTTGGCAGATCAAGCAGCATGGCATTCCATGCTGCATCCAGGTCTTCATCGCTTACCGTATCACCGATGTGGCTTTTTAATTCTTTTCTGAATTCACCGGCTAAAATCTCTCCGGTTTCGAGCTTATCAAAAAGGCGGGTTTGTTTTGCCTGCGAATATTTCTCATCAAAATTTTTGAGGCCTAATTTTTTAAATGCCTCGGCAGTGAGTTTATAATCAATGTTTAGTATCACTCCTCCAAGGTCGAAGATGATGTTCTTGATATTATTTTGTAGGGGAAACATATTTTGCATATTGGGTGCAAATTTATACTTTCGCGTCCCTTTCTGCTAATAGAAAGGATTTTAGGGCCCATAGCTCATTCGGTTAGAGCAACAGACTCATAATCTGTGGGTGCCTGGTTCGATCCCAGGTGGGCCCACTTTTTCTTGGCAACAGCCATCCGCCTCAGGCTGATGGCTGTTTTGATTCAATCCGAAAATTGAGCCGCATGTTTTTTGTTTACGTCATAAAGTCAACTTCTTCAGGAATTCTTTACAAGGGACAAACCAATGACCTTGAAAGAAGAATTATTGAGCATAATTCTCCCGCAAACAGGTATACCAGCAAAGACGGTCACTGGGAATTAGTTTATTCCGAACAATTTGAAACACGAGCAGAAGCAATGAAAAGAGAGAAATTCCTTAAAAGTGGTAAAGGGCGAGAATTTTTAAAAAACACTTTCGGTTAGAGCAATCCGCCTAAGGCGGATGGGTGCCTGGTTCGATCCCAGGTGGGCCCACAAAAAAAGCTCCTTTACGGAGCTTTTTTTATTTCTAAAAATCCATCTCCTGACTTTCTCCGCCCGGTCGTTTCTGGTTGCGCTTTTTGAAGAGCGATGCATCCTGCTCACCAAAGTTGTAGGAAACGGTGAAACGCAGGAAGCGTGTTTCTCTTCTGCGCGAAACTTCCTGTATATAATAAGGTGTATCGTAGCTTGCACCCCAGCGTCTGGTATTGAAGGCATCATTCAGCGTTAAGTTGAAATTCCATTTTTTCTTAATGCTTTTGCTCACCGTAAAATCAACCGAGTATTGCGGTATCATGGTTCCCTGCAAAATAATTTTTGGCGATTCGTATCTGCCGTTTGCCTGTAGTGTAAAATCCTTTGGGAGGCGATACGAGATATTTGCTTTTGCATCCCAATTGAAGCCGCTGTTTTTGGTTAATCCGTCTGACGAACTCAGCGCAACGTAAGAAATATTCCCGCCAAGGGTTATGTCCAACGGCTTGATGAGCGTAAGTTTCAGCGAATTGTCCCAGCCGTAAGTAAAACTGCTTTTGCCGTTTACAAAGGTGTTTACAAGAATGAGCGAATCAATTTCAGAAGGGTAAGCCACATTGGTAATCGGATTTTCGGTGAGTTTAAAATAGAACGAACTGAGCAGATTAAATTTTTCGTTCCAGGGATTGTAATTCAGTTCGCCCATGTTAGTGAATTCAGGTTTCAGGGTTGGATTTCCGATGCGGTAGTTTTGTCTATCAGCGCCCATAATAAAAGGATTGAGTTGGAAAAAATTCGGGCGATTTAATTTGCGCGAAAAGTTCAACTGTATGTCCTGATTTTTTGCTACTTCTTTGGTAAAATATATTCCCGGAAAAATGGAGTTTAAAATGTTGGAAGCCGAGGAAGGATAGGAATACGAAAACTCGAGGTCGCGATCTTTTATGGTGCCTTTATAATACGATTGCTCGAAACGGAAACCTACCTGATACCTGATGTTCCACCACATTTTGCTCATGTAGTTGATGTAGGCGGCATTGATTAAATCGTCAATATAATAGTCGTTGCTCAGGATTGTGTCTTTCTCATAACTATCGGTAGGGAACACATAATTTTCGGTGAAATTGAAGGAGGTATAGGGCTTGTAATAACTGCGGATTCCTGCTTCCAGCTTTGAATTTTCGGTGAGCGGATTTACATAATCCAGTTGAAAAATGTATTGGTTGGAAATGGAACCTCCATCGTTGCGCTGTATCACGGGATTTTCGGGCAGCAGCGTTTGCAAACTATCATAGCTGTAGGTGCTGAAAACATAATCGCGAGTTGAGTTGGAGTAATTGTAGCTGGCATCAATAGTAAGTTCTTCACCTTTTTTAGGAAAGGTATGTTTGAAAAAAGCAGAAGCAGATAAATTATTATGATTATTAAGCTGCACATTGTTGCGACTGCCGGTTTCGGTTATCACGTTTTCGGAGTTGGCATAAGTGAAGAGTTGTTCGTCATCCGAATCATTGAGGCGATAATAAAAATTTCCAGAAAGTGTAAGCAGATTGCGGTTATTGAGCGTTATATCAAGCCCCAGTCGCGCCATGTGGTTCACTCCTTGCTCATCATTCACGTTATCCTGATTGAAATAACTTGTAGGACTGTTATTGTAAAGATTGGTTCTGTAGGTATAGCCTTCGTTGTAATTACGCGAAGAGTTAAAACTGTAAGAAGCTGAAAAATTAATGGGTTTCTGGCGGATGCTGATGCTTCCCGTTGCATTGTAGCGGCTATTGGTTCCTATGCCTGCCGAAATAGTTCCGTTGTAGCCGGGCTTTCGGTTTTGCTTCATCACAAGGTTTAAAATTCCGCCCGAGGTTGAGGCATCAAATTTTACGGATGCATTGGTGATTACCTCTACTTTATCCACCTGGTCAGCAGGTATCTGGTCAAGCGTTAGAGTGGTGGGTCTTCCGTCAACATACACCTGTGTGCCGCTATTGCGCAGGGTGGCATTGCCATCGGCATCAACGCTAACGCTGGGTATGTTTTTCATAATGTCGCTTGCCGTGCCGCCTTTGGTTGAAATATCCTTGTCCACATTATACACCTTGCGGTCGATGCTCATGGTCATGGTGCTTTTTTCTTCTCCTATCACCACCTCGTTCAGCACTTTTGAATCCTGTTCCATTTTCAGGTTACCCATGTCCACATCCAGGTTTTGCATGTTAAGCGCAACAGTTTGTTCAAGGGTAAGGTATCCTATGAAACTGATTTTTATTTTAAGAGGAATAAGCGGAAGTTTTTCCAGCGAAAAATCACCGTTTTGTTTTACTAATGAACCGCTAATAATGCTGTCGTTTTTCAACGAAGTGGCCGTTACCGATGCAAACTCAACGGGTTGTTTGGTTTTGGAATCAAGAATACGACCGTAAATTTTTCCTATTGTGGGGGGCTTGCCGCTAGGTTTTTGGGCGTAGGAAAGTGAGAAGGTGAGAAAGAAAGTAAGTAAGACAACGAAAATAAATCTCATTAAGAAGGAAGACGCCTGAAAGGTAGAATAGTTTAACTACCACGCAAAGGTAGGCTTTGAAATGAGTTTTTAATTTCCTTATTTTTGTCGTTCTCAAAAATTAACAACATGGAATTAGCCAACATTCTTCGCTTTCCCGAATACATGAGCATACCTGAATATACCAAAGCGGCAGGCGTTTCGGTAAATACGGCTCGCAACCGAATAAAATCTCGTATAATTTCATACCTTGAAATTGATGAAGTTTGTGTAATCAATACCGAGCGCTCACCCCTTAACAAACGCTTTAACTCAGGAAGCCCTGAAGTGGGACATCCTTCATTAGAAGGAGTAAGTTTTGGAGACTTGCGCGATTTGCGCTCGGTACGCACCTATGCCCGCGGCAAAAAACGCAGAGGCGATACCTTTCTTACGGCTATTTTGGCAGGAAAAATAAAGGGAGTTGTACTTGGCACCGAAGTTTTTGCCTATAAACAGGAGCTTGACCAACTCTGACCTCTGTCCTGAAAACTTTTAAGAGCATCCGCGATATCTGACTCGCGCTCAAAAAACTTTTAAGAAGGCAAGCAAGACATATGATTAGGATTAAAGGACACGTACTCACAATATGAGTACTACTGTTGTGAGATAAGGTCCATTACTCTTAACGCGAGTACTCGCGTTAAGAGTAATGGACACGGAGGCCCAATCATTTTACTTGCGTTGTGAGTTAAGGGCACAGAGACACAACAATAGTACATGTGTTGTGAGTAATGAACACCTACTCACATGACGAGATGGGGAATTGTGAGTACGGGACGGTAATCACCAATCGTTAGCCTGAAACGAGTAATAAATGAGTTACGAAACCAGCGTCCCCACCTTCTCCCCTTCCACCACTTTTAAAAGTGTTCCGGGTTTGTCCATATTAAAGACAATAATAGGCAGCTCGTTTTCTTTGCAAAGTGTGAATGCCGTAAGATCCATTACGTTCAACCCTTTTGCATACACATCATCAAAAGAAATAGTATCAAACTTAGTTGCTGATTTATCTTTTTCGGGATCGGCAGAGTAGATGCCATCCACGCGGGTGCCTTTTAAAACTACATCCGCTTCAATTTCTATGGCGCGCAATGAAGCCGCTGAATCTGTGGTGAAATAAGGGTTTCCCGTTCCTGCACCAAAAATAACAACACGCCCTTTTTCTAAGTGGCGCACCGCTCTTCTGCGGATAAATGTTTCTGCTATCTCTTCCATTTTTATGGCGGTAAGCAAACGGGTTTGCATTCCTTTTCCCTC
>CAMBRL010000020.1 GCA_945870105.1 Chitinophaga pinensis | reverse complement strand
ATCCTGCCGTTCTATTGTGTTCTGAATATCCAAAGCCTTGTAAAAAAAGGCTGCAAAGATAGCAATAAAGAAGGGTTTGTTGTTTTAAAAATACTTCTACTTCTGAAGACCATTTTTATCTCAAATAAAATGAGACACCGAAAAAATAGATATACTATTTCATCTTAACTATATTAGTAATGGCGCCATCCACCATTTCAATAATGCGGTGGGTGCGATTGGCAAACTCGGGATCGTGGGTTACAATAAGCAATGACTGATTGTACCTTTCTGCAAGCTCATTAAAAATTTCATATACCACTTCACTGTTTTTTTTGTCAAGATTTCCGGTGGGCTCATCGCCCATGATAATCAATGGGTCATTAATTAAAGCACGCGCTATAGCAACACGTTGTTTTTGTCCGCCCGAAAGATGATTGGGCTTTTTCAATGCTTCGCTTTCAATTCCTAAAAGTTTTAGTTTTTCATAGGCTTTATGCTCCACTTCCTTCTCTGAATACTTTTCAAGTTTCAAACCGGGTAACATTACATTTCTGATTACAGAAAACTCGTTAAGCAAATAGTGAAACTGAAAAACAAAACCTATTTTTTCATTACGCACACGTGCTAGTTCTTTCTCAGTTCGGTTGCGCATATTCACACCGTCAATAAAAAGTTCACCTTCATATTCGGTATCCATGGTAGAAAGGATATAGAGTAAGGTTGATTTCCCGCAGCCTGATTTACCCATAACCGTAGCAAACACACCCTTTTCAATAGTGAGATTTACATCTTTCAAGACCTGATTGGTAACAGGGTCGTGAAAATACTTATTTACATTCCGGGCTTCCAGTACAAGTTCACTCATTTATTTGCCTCTGATGATAATTACCGGATCTAATTTACTTGCCTTTTTGGCAGGAAAATAACCTGCAAGGCAGGTTGTTACAACTGAGAAAATGATAGCAATAATATAGAACTTAGGATTGCAATTTATGGCATACGTTTTAATGGTAGGCAAGGCTGCAGTAACAAATGGTATCTGGTCAATAATCATTGAAAAACAAAAACCAAAGAGCAGTCCAAGCAAGCCACCAAGAACACCGATAGTTAATGCAATCAGTATAAAAACATTTTTTACATCACTACCCGAAAAGCCTGTGGCTTTTAGAATTGCGATTGAATCCATTTTCTCATAAATCATCATATTCAGAATATTGTAAATACCAAAACCTGCTACAATAAGTAGTGTGATACCAACAGCATACGAAATGAGCGTGCGCACTGAACTGCCTGTTTCAAACTGTGCATTGGCAGTTTGAATATCAATCGCATTGGTTTCAAAAACGCTTGCATATTCTTTTGCCAATTCCGGAGCCATTTCAAGATCATTCACTTTTATCTGAATATCGGTAATGTAGCTATCTGATTCGCCCAACAATTTTTGTGCAGTTGTGATGGAAGCATAGCTCTGCACTTTATCCAAATCAAGCAATCCCGATTGAAAATAGCCCACTACTTTTAGTTGAACACGTTCTCCTTTTGAAGTGGTAACCTGAATTAAATCACCAATATCGGCAAGCATTTTATCTGCAACGCCTTTACCGAGTATTATGCTGTTAGGTGTATTTTTAAGATCGATGTAATTACCAGTAGTAACATAGTCGCTGAATGAAAATAGCCTGGCTTCGGCATCCACATCTATTCCGTTTATAGAACCTGCAAAATCAATAGAACCAATATTGTAAAAAACCTGGACTGTAATTTTAGGGGAGATACCTGATACGCGCGAATCGCGTTTAAGTGTATTCATAATTTCACGGCTATTGTAAATTTCTGACATTTCGTTTTTAGGCTTTACAGAACTTACAAAATTATGGCAGCCTGCATACTGAGGCAATATATCAACAGGCTGCATTTCTGATGGCTGCACTTCATTATAAAGTCTTACGTGAGGCGAACGTTTTGTAATAAGTCCGTCAAGCAAATCATTTAACCCACCCATAAAGCTGAGCAGTGTTATAAACATGGTTATACCAAATGTTACTCCTACCGCAGCTACTGTTGTTTGCTTAAGGCGGGCAAGCATCAGCGAAAAAGAAACCGTGGCAATGAGCTTAATTTTCATTATTCAGGCTTAACCAATTCGTCTTCTGCGGTAATACCTGAAAGAACTTCAATTTTTTGGTAGTCTTTAAGTCCTGTTCGGATTATTACTTTTTCATCCTCAACTTTCAATACCATCGAATCATTCAGCATAAAATTGCGCGGAATAAGCAGCACATTTTGTTTTTCCTGAATAACCACGCTGGCTTCAAAACTGATATTTGGATACAGTATTTCGGGCTGGGTTATAAAAATGGCTTCCACCAAAAAGGTTTTACTCCGCTCATTCATCAACGGATTTATTTTAGAGATTGACGCTTCAAAGACTTTTCCTTTGTAGCTGTCTAAACGCACAATCACTTTCTGATTTTTTTTAAGTTTCAGTATGTCGTATTCATCTACCTGCATTTCAAGAATAAAGTCACGTGCATCACCAATAATGGCAATTGGAGTTTGCGGACTCGCTATTTCACCTTTTGATTTCAGTACGCTGTAAACAATGCCGTTAATATCACTTTCAACGGAATAATCGTTTTCAAGAACACCAGACAACTGAAGGTTTTTCTTTGACTGTGCCGAAGTAAAATCAAGCTGACGTTTAAGATCATCGTATTTTATCAGAGCAGAGTTATAAGCAGTTTTAGAATTAAAATAAGCCAGTTGTCGTTGCTCCAATTCTGTTTTGCTACCAATCTGTTTCTCCCATAAATTTTTCTGACGGAAATATAACAATGAATCATTCTGCATTTTGTTTTTAGCCAGTTCTCTCAGCATTGCAGCATCGTTCAATTTCCCTTTATTGGCTTCGGCATCTGTATAAGCAGCAGAAAGCTGAGCAAGTTCTTTATTTAACTTCTGCGCCTTACCCGAAATAATAAGAATTACAGAACCTGATTTTACAGAATCTCCTTCAGTAACAAAAACCGAATCTACTATGCCGCTTACCGAAGGAAAAACCTGATACTGATTTTTACTCTTGATAATTCCGGAAGCATAAACCGATTCGGTGATAGAAGAAACTTCAGGTTTGATGGTTTCCTTTTTGCTTTTGCAGGAAACAATAAGAAAAGCAAGAAAGAAAAAAGATAGTTTTTTAAACATAAATAAATGTTTTTGCAAAGAAACGAAATATAACCTAAAAAAAGAGGCAGCCTCTTTGCGAGAACTGCCTCATTACCTAAAGCTATTCTACTTTTAGTAGTTGCACTGGCGACCTTCGGTCTGGCACTCAACAATGGTTACTGTTGCTGCACTGCAACCGGAACCACCACTTATGCCTTCAAATATATAATCATGTTGACCGGCAGGTAAAGGAATATTCATATCATCACCAGGATCCATTGTGCCGTAATTAGTTCCGTCAATCATCATGCGCTGCACGGTACCTAATGAACCATTGGTTACTTTAAACCAACCATATCCTGCCTGCGGACAATTATTATCATCGTCTTCCTGCTTTACGCAAGATGACATTGAGAGTAGTATTAATGCTAAAAAGGAAAGTGTTACTTTTTTCATGGTTTTGATTGTTTTGATTTGTACGCCAAAAATAGCGCAACCCAGATGACAAGAAAGTGACATGCATTAGCTTATCACATGATTAATATCATGCACACATAAACAGTATAAAAACCAGATCTACTGTTTAATCAGTTTTCTGAATTCGGCAGCAGTGCCATCTGAGAGTTTTATAAAATAAATACCTGCCCGAAGCGAAACTGCTGGAATTATTGTTTTTCCATTTGCAATACTTTTAATAACGACCTATCCTGATGAATTTGAAATTTCAAATGCTATTGCCGCTTTTGTTCCTACCGGTTCAATAATTAATTCATTTGAAACGGGATTAGAATAAATATTTAAATCTGAAAATTCGGCATAGAGATATTGCGAAATATTATTTCTCCTTTTTTATTGTAAAATTAATTGTGGTTCCTTTCCCTACTTCAGAGGATAAGTTAATTGTACCGCCAAGCGATTCAACGAATTTTTTTACCGCAGTTAATCCAATCCCTGTCCCTTTATTTCCAAATCGATCTTTAATTCCAAGGTTGGCAAAAAGATTAAATATTTTATTCTGATGCTCTTTTGCAATTCCTCGTCCGTTGTCAGTTACAGTAAAATAGTAATACTCATTATCCTCACTAAAATCAAAGTCAACAAGGATTTCATCTTTATCATTGTATTTAATGCTGTTATTGAAAAGGTTTAATAAAATATGTTCCAACACTACTTTGTTTCCTTTAATTGTCTTTTTACTTTCAGGATAATTGATTTTGAAATCTTCTGATTTGCTTAATAAGGGAATAAGTGATTGCAGTAAATCATTTATTTTAAAAACTTCATTTTTTGTTGCTAATAATCGCTCGCCTCGGCAATAGGAAAGTAAGCCATCTACCATGGTATTTAATTTTTCTGACGATTGGTGCAGATAATCTAAATACTTGATACCATTCTCGTCAAAACTTTCATAATAGTCATTCTTTAACAGCTCTGTAAAAGACATGATATTAATAAGAGGCGATTTTATATCATGCGAAATAACGTAAGCAAAATTCTCAAGCTCTGAATTTCGGGATTCAAGCTCTCGCTTTGTTTTTTGCAATGCAATATTTGACTTTCTTAATTCCATTAAATTAACAACAGTATGAGCCAATATCTTTAATGAACTTATTTGCGACTGAGACAATTCGCGTGGTTTATGATCAATTGTACAAAGTGTGCCTAAAGCAAGACCTTCAGTATTTACAAGTGGAACGCCTGTATAGAAAACAACATTAGGATCTCCTACAACTAAAGGGTTGTCTGAAAAACGGACATCTTTATATGCATCGTTTACAACAAATATCTTGTCGGGTTCAAGAATAGCATGAGCACAGAATGCAAACTCCCGTGGTGTTTCGGTTGCCCCAAGTCCGTGATGTGATTTAAACCATTGCCGCTCTGGATCAATTAAACTGATTAGTGAAATTGGAGTATTACAAATTTGTGATGCTAATTGAGTAATTTCATCATAATCGTTCTCCGGAAGTGTATCAAGAATATCATAACTATTAAGAGATTCTATTCGTTGAGACTCGTTTACCGGAAGTTCAGGCTTTAGCATAGATAAAAATGGGTTTTGAAACAAAACGTAGATAACTGCCGTATAGTTACAACTAAGAAAATATGAAAATGGAAAAAATTAACAAAGTTGTATTTATTGATGATGATGAGGCAACAACTGATTACCATAAATACATTGTAGAAAAAATGCAGTTTGCCAATGAGGCTTTATTTTTCACTCAGGAAGAAGAAGCTTTGAAATACCTGTAGAATATTGAAAACAAATACGATTTCCCAGACTTGATTTTTGTGGACATCAATATGCCCAAAATGAATGGACATGAATTTGTTTCAGAGGTTATGGATATACCTGTATTTAATCAGCAGAGAACAATAATAGTGCACCTTACCAGTTCAACCAGTATACAAGATATTACAAAATCGTTAACTAATGAGGTAGAACGCTATTATCAGAAACCTCTCTCAAAACAGATTATATCCGATATTCTTAAGAAGGATTTAAACATAGATTTTCCTGTAAACTAATCCAGATTTATAGCAGGCTAATCAGAAAACTGCGAACAAAAATTATTCTTTAGCCACACTTTCCAGTCGGGCAGTGTAACCATCTTTAACACTTACTACCATGTTAAAGTAGCCCCAAACCCATTCATTAGATTCATCGGTTTGTAAATCACTAAGCCACCATTTAAGTGCTGAGGTATTTGTTACATTTTCTGTCTTCAGTTGAAGCGGGAAAGATTTTCCGTTTGGGAGCATAACAGGAATAATAGTATCCGTAAAATTAAACTGAGTGGTTTGTTCAGGCAAACCATCCATGCGTTTAATTCCATTTGGGCGAAACTTTCCTTTTACAATTTCATTCAGTTTGAGATAGCTTTTTGTTTCTGAAGTTTTGAAAATAAAAGGAACAGCTATGGTTCCAACGCGCGGAGGAAAAGTCCAGTGAATAAAGCGGTTGCTGCTTTCTTTAAAAAAACCAATCATCCAGTCTTTATTAAAATTACCAGCTGCTTTTTCTTTTTCGGTAAGGCGAAGCCACCACAGCCATTCATAAGGGTGAATTTCGGGATGGCATGAGTGATTGCAATCCAGCACAAATATGCCATACATACCCATGGTAGGTTTCATGTCAAAAAAATTGGGATGCTGGTCAAGATTGCATCCGTGCATGCAGGGATAGAAGAGCACATTCAGCGAATCGCGCATCCGTTTTGGCGGAGTAAGTTCGCAATGCATTTCATACGCATCAGCAGTTTCGGCAGTTGGGGCAATATAAGGGGGTATTGTTATATCGGTATTGTCAGCGCGTTTGAATTGTCTTCGCTTGCTTTGTGCAATGCTGCCATCATAAACCAAACTGAGATATGCAGGCAAATGAGGAGTAAGATTGAAATTTATATCATGTTCTGTAAGTTGATCTTTCTTACCCGGAAGTGAAACTCCGTGTCTGTTAGTACCCACAAATTTATGCCTCTTACGGTCTACAGCCTTCCAGTAAAAACCTAAACTGCGAACAATCCAGCCACCAATAATACCGCCCTGATGAGTAGTATAAGGAGTTGGGGTTCTTTTATCGCGCTCATCAACATTTACAAGGTCAATAATCTTTTCGTTGAGTAAACTATTCTTTGAAACAGAATCGTTACTTATTCTAAGCTCCAAAAAGGTATCAGGCACCCTTGCCGTTACTTTAGCGGTATCGGGTAATATTCTGTTGCTTGCATCCGCAGAATAAAAGCAGAAGACAAAGGCTGTGAGCAAAAGAATTAAATGGCGCATAAAGAAAAACAAACGCTTAATAAACCAACACCTTTTGCACATTTACGCTGCCATCAGAAAATAATGCACGCACAAAAAACATTCCTTTCCCTTTAATTCGGATACTCGTTTTTCCGTGAGCTGGCAAATAGTTGCTGAGCACTAATTTTCCGGTTACGTCAAATACATCAATTGCTGCATCAACCTGCGACTGACAGACAATATTAATCCTGCCGTCAGGTGATGGATTAGGGTAAATAGTAACGATGTGATTCAATGACACCTCTTTTATATCGGTAATCAATAAAGGATAGCATGATGAAGTATCGCTGCAATTATTTTGCGTAACAATTACGGCATAGCTTCCCGATGTTGCCGGGTCAAATGATGCGAAAGTAAAACCATCAAGCGGTGCATAGTTGTTATTGCAATCTACCCATTGATAAGCAGCACCGCTTAACACCGCCTGCAGCTGATTTCCATTCTGCACAACCGATGTATCCGGAAGTTCTACAACAGTAACAAATACAGAATCCATATTGATGCAGCCGGTTGTTAGGTCAGTTCCTGTAACGGTATAATAGCTGCTTGAAGTTGGAACAAAAGCTACCCAATTATCAACATTGTTATTCCAGGCATAGCTATCTGCCCCACCACCGTTAAGCGTTACCTGATTTCCTGAACAAACTGATGCGACAGAAGCATTTGCTGTCACAGGCGGCAACGGATTAATAACAATGTCCGTTGAATTATCTGTTCCTATTGAAGGTGTGGCCGATGAAACCACACGAATTCTGTAGCCTGATCCACCCACAGCGTTAGCCGGCAGAACCACTGTGATATTTCCTGAAGTAGTAGAAGTAACAAAACCGATATCAACGGGTAATGAAAAATCACCATTCTCATCTGAAAGTTGGGCTGTAAATGTATTGCCGTTTGAAAAACTGCCTACTGCATTGTAATCCACTGTTGTGGTTTCTCCTGCGCAGAACTCAAGTACCGATAGGTCGGCTGTAATAATTTCGATGCAAGGGTCTTCTTCCAAAGTAAGAGTAGTTATGTTATCGGTTAAAGAACCACCGAACTGTTCAACACTTCCCGAAGTTCCATTGCTACCTTCAAGACCGACAGGAGTTCCTGAACCACCATTTCCAAGTGTTCCTGCTGCACCTCCACTCACGTTGGTGCCTGAACGATTGACAACCGAATTATCTCCATAAAAACCATAAGCAGAACCACCTGCACCACCACCACCTGCACCACTGTTTCCGCCATCACCACCCTTGCCGCCATTTCCGCCTGCACCTGTTCCTATTCCTATTCCGCCTATTCCGCCTGAACCACCAATTGATCCTAAACCTGAAGCACCGCCACTGCCAGCGTTTCCTGCGGTGCCAAGAATAATTTCGCAATCAACAAAAGCGCAGGTAGACAATAGCATAAAAACTGCTGCGCTGTTGCCTCCCGACATGCCTCCTGAACCTGCAACCTCAGAAGCAATACCGCCTGAACCGCCACCTCCACCACCTGCACCATAAGAATCTGTACCCGAATCGCAGCCGCCTGAACCACCACCACCACCTCCACCGGTGCCGTTAACACCAAGCACGCCATCGTTGCCCTCTGTGGGGGCAAAAAACAATCCTACTACATTGGCAGACTGCGTGGCACCAGCTCCTCCGGTACCATGAATGGTTTGTCCGTCATTTCCATTGCTGCCTGCTGAACACGTTCCACCTCCCGCACCTCTGTAGCCAAAACTGTTTATAACATACGAAGCAGCATTTGAGCCCGCAATTCCGTCTGTGGCATCCAGATCAGGAAAACCACTGCAATCACTATCCATATAACCTCCGCGACCACCGTTACCTCCTGCTGTTGCCGGGTAACCGGATGTTGTTGCACCGCTTCCTCCCCCACCCGAATTACCGTCATTGCACGCAGTGTTGAATTCATCAGAATTTCCGCCATTACCTCCGACAAGAGCAAGAACAGTAGCATTGGTACCATTAAGACCGGCAAGACCATCTGCTCCCGCACCGCCATGAACAGTTACCCGCTGAAACTTAAGACCGGTGCTGTTGGTAATATGCAGTCCATATGAACTCTTTCCGGGAATAGTAGCATTGGGTGCAAAAACTTCAAAATCAGAGATGACAGTTGGTGTGTTGATAGCATCAGCATTTATGGTATAGTATTCTCCGTTGTATAATCCACCGTAAACGGCTGTTAAACCGCTAACAGCCCATTGTGCATCAAAGCCGCCCCAAAGATTAATGCCATCAGCAAGTTGAATAACTTCAGTATAAGTGCCTGCCGAAATACGCACATCCGTAAATCCTTCGTCAACAGCTCTGGTGATACCTGCACCGATGGTGGCACAGGGCGCTCCTTCACTCCCGCAGCCGGTATCATTAATTCCATTGGTACCATCAACGTGAATGATGAACGAGCAACTCTGCTGCGCATGTGCAGAAGAGGTAAGTGCTAATGAGATGATGACAGTAAAAAGTAGTTGTAGATTTTTTTTCATTTTTATAAGATTGAATTACTAATAATTAGTTGTTGGAGATTACTCTAATTTACCTTGCGCTTTTGCTGCTTCAATGGTTATCCATTGCATGTTTGGCACACAATCACAACCACCTTTATCAAGCGGCACAATATAGTCTAAAATATAACCGGGGCGTCCCATGGGGAAACCTGATTTTTTCATAAACTCTGTTTTTGCAGCTGAGCCTGTTTTTAGGTTTGCAATACTGTCGTTAGCAGCATCAGGATTGTCAGTTTTAACAGTGCCGGATGAAGCAGGAGAAGAATAACGGTTAGTGCCTTTATTTGAGTGTTTTTGCTTATAATGAGTTCCGGGAGTTGTATTACGAGGACTACCCTGAGCAAAAAGGCTTTCGGTAGCAGAAAGCAGAAAGAAAAGAAAAGCACAAATAAAAATGTGTTTGGTCTTATTCATTAAGAGGCAAATCCTGAATTGTAAATTAAAGGGTGGCTAATTTACAAATTCTCTCTGAACGACCTGTGTTAATTAATCAACAGGTATGATGTTGATAGACATTTTGGTTTTGTCTTTAAAATCTTCGGCAACTTCAAACATATCATCATCGTCAGATTCACAAAACCAGTTTATTGTTAACTTACCTTGTTTTTGCAGAGGTTCAAACGCAAGAATTAAATCCATCATTGACTTTGATGAAGAGGTGTTAAAGTATTCGAATTTTATGTTTACGGTAGTTTGCTCACAGGGAGCATTTATATATTCTTTAATTTTTTCGAGCAGCGGTTTGTAAAATTCAAAAGCATTTTCGGTAAGTGATTTGCCTGAAATATCCAGTACGCTTGTTTGCTTGTTAAATCTTACAGAAGGTGTTTTTTCGGTTTCTATTATTGTTAGCATAGCTTATTTTATCCGTTTTTCGGTAATTACGCTTTTACTAAAGATTAGTTACTGCAAGGGTAAAGTTGTGCTTAACAGATTTAGTGCCTTTTAAGTGAAGAGCCCATTGTTTACAGCAAGGTGCGTGGCAGCGAGCCTGACCTCTTCATCCTAAATGTACTGTTAATAACCTCCACTAACATTTTGTTAGTTACATAGACATTTTTATATCTTTGTATTCCGGTGATGCCCCACCGGCACGTTGTGTACTGTGTTTTTTTTTATTTACTAACCCTAAATAGAACCGCCATGCTGCCATCCGCCAACCTTGAGTTTGAGGGCTCACACCAACAAGGCAAAAAACGATTGCCTGTTAATCCTGCCAGAGTAGTAAAAGGTTTGCAGCCTCAGGAGTTGCTGCCCATTATCATTCGTGTGATTACCTATATTCTTATGCATCCGCAGGAGTTCTGGTTTAACATGCAGGTTGGGGGTTCAGATAAAGCAATTGAACTGATTTATACTGAACTGGAAAAGACAATAGCCAACCGGACTGAACCTGTTTATTTTACTGATGGCGAGCTGCGCATGATACGTGCCACCCGGCAGGGCTTAAAGGGTGAGCGCCTGGAGGAATACCTGCATATAAAAACACCTACCGTAAAAAAATACCGCCAACAGATTTATGAAAAACTATGTAAACGCTATAACAAGCCGCACGATACCAGCACCATTGTTTGGTATGCTAAAATGGCGGGGATTGAGTGAGGAGTATGTTTTAATCACACAACTGCATTTCCATTTCTAAGTATTGCCAATCTGAGTTTGGTTTGCCATCCTTAACCGACCGCGCTCTGATGCCCTTATCATCAAAAACATAATTAAAAACCACTTTGCCTTTTAGTTTAAGACTGCCCTTTTCTTTTTTATTATCCCTCTTTACACTCCAGGCGCGCTTAAGCGATGGTGAATGAAACCACAGCACATTTTGATAAATACCTTTCTTCATAAAAAGGAGCATGCCACCCCTGCGATGGGTTACTGTTAAATCAATAGTTGATGCCATTTTTATAATTTTTATTTTCACTTAGTTGAGCGGAATAACATATTCCGCTCAGCAGGGGCAAATCTTCAAAACTAAAGTTTTCTTTTGCTCTATATTTTACCTCAACAAAATAGACTTCATTGTGCGTATCTTGAATAATAAAATCAGGCATTGACCTAATTTCCCTTGCAACTGGACTTTTAATGCCTTTCAATAAATTTGTAATACCTGGTACGCTGCGTTCCATACCATAATGAAATACATTAAAACCTAAACTCAGAAACAGTTCTTGAATAAGGGTTTCTGCAACACGACCCTTGATCATGTTGTATCGAAAATTTTGTTCTTTTGGGGTTAATGCCATTTTTATGTTTATCTTTTTAAGGTGTTATAGAACAAAGCAATGTCTGATTAAGTACTTATTCTTTTCACTCTTGAAAAATTTGTCGGTAGGAGTCTCAGTCAGAATGATGAGTTCTCCTGTGAATTTAAATGACCCTTCATTCAGATAATCAACTTCCCAACTATCACCGCTGTCTGTACTTGAGCATACCGCTTGTTCAATTAGATCCACCCATTCTTTGCGTTTGTGAAGGACTTCTTCTGCAATAAGGACCTGCGTTCCATTTAGTTCTTTGAGCGAATGGAAAAGCCCTTTCGGAGATTCCATGTCTTTAATCACGACCATCTCAGAGTTTTGTGTCATCAACTCGGATACAATTTGCACTTTATCATCCTCACTGACACCAGTAAGTATGAAGCCTTTGAAGATGTTTAACCTTCTATTGATACACTTCGTAAACTCGATTATTCGTTGGTTCTTTTCCATATATTATCTCTTATTTAATTATTCTCCACAATCTTTATCTCCTCCTCCGTTAACCCATACAACTCATAAACCATCCTGTCTATTTCTTTATCTGTTTGGGCTATTTGTGTTTTTAGTGCCTGTGCTTTTTGTTTTTCTGTATTAAAGTAGCTCATCCATTCTGCTTCTTCTGCTAAACTCAATTGCATCTTGGCTTTTTTAAGTTCTTTTAAAAATTCTCCAAACTCTAACTCATACCAGTTTTGTAGTTTGGTAGTGGGTTTTTCTATGCTGTATTTGCTTTGCAAAAGATTTAAAAAACTGCTTGTTATTTGTTGCAGTTCTTTATTTAAGAAAAGCATTTGGTCTGCTTTTGCTATAAAGGGTTGTTGTTCTGAAAATTTAATTGGAATACGTGATAGATATTCTTTAGAAATATTAACAGTTAAAATAGATTCATTAGTAAATTGGTTATTGTAATACCAATTAATTAGAGAAGAATTAAGTAATGTCAGAATGAATTTAGTTTGAAAAATAGAATCGGATTTTAAAATGATATTGTTTATTGATTCTTTATTGTAATATCCAGAGTTATCGTAAGCAACTTTCAATGGTTTTTTGCCACCTGTTATTCTTTGAACTAATAGTTTTTCAGGCACTTCAAATATTTTCTTTGTTCTTGCTCTATGTAATAATTCGGGTTGATAATTTAGATATTGATAGATTGGTCTTATTAAGTAAGAAGTAATATCCTTCCCTTCTAAAAAAGGTTTATACCCGTCTTTTTGAAAACTAAATACAACTTCATCTTTGTTTTTAGTGATTACAACCCCAAAGATCATTTCGGCACATTCGTTACCTAATGATATTGAATTTGAAATCATTTTTTTTAGTATTTCTCCTTTTTCAATAGAAACATTTGTAGTAATGATGTAATCGTTAGATAAAATTTCTTCTAATTTCAATTCCGAATATTTTCCGCTAAAATCTTTAATGATTTTAATAACAGAATTCTTTTGAGGTCTTTTTTTTGTTGCGACTAAAATCATCGCAGTTGTTACAGCATTTTCAAAAACATCAACACCTAAATCAGCTAATTCCCTAAAAGTAAATTTATCAATAAAATATTTTCTTGATTCATGATAAGTAGTAACTCTTAAAAAGGTATTTGGAATAATAAAAGAAAACTCTCCGCTTGCCTTTAATATTAAATATGCTTTTTCAATAAATAAAGTGAATAAGTTAACTTTACCATTACCTGTTTCATAATCCTTTTTAAAAAAAACTTTTTCTGCTTCTGATATTCCTTCATTTCCTCCGAAAACATAAGGCGGATTCCCAATCACTACATCAAAGCCTCCTTTTGCAAACACCTGCGGAAATTCTTTTTCCCAGTTAAATGCTTTATCTCCCGCTATAGCAGGGTCATCAATCAATGAGTTTCCGCATTTAATGTTGTTGTTTAAATCATTCAGTTTGCGGTTGGGTTGTGCGGTGCGCAGCCATAATGACAGTTTGGCAATCTCTACACTTTCTTCATTCAAATCAACACCAAACAGGTTGTTTTCTAAAATGCTGTTCTCCATATCACTCAGCACCAGCGCATCACCAAACAACTTTGCCTGCAACTCGTCAACATAGCGGTGTTCGTTAATAAGAAAATCAAGCGCCTGATTTAAAAAAGCACCGCTGCCGCAGGCAGGGTCGCAAATAGTAAGCTGCAAAAGCCAGTTGCGGTAGGCAGATAATTTATCTAACAATGCCTGCCTTGTTTTCTGCTGCCGCTTTTTATCGGTGGTATATTCTTCTTCGTTCAGTTGCAGTTCGGCTTTTTTCTCCATGCAGAGTTTGCCTACCGTATTTTCAACAATGTATTTGGTAATATATTTAGGTGTATAAAAAACCCCGTCTTTTTTGCGCTTGGTTTTGCTTTTGTCAATTACTTCACCGGCAAGCTGTGCTTTTATTTCATCCAGTTCGTTCAGCGAGTTTTCAAAAATATGGCCGAGTATGTTTACATCCACCTCACTCGCAAAATCGTATTCGCTCAGTTTATGGGTATGCTTATACAACAGGTCATCATCAATTTTTACACTGTCTAATAATTCATCGGCTTGAAAAAGGCCACCACCATAGGCATATATCTCATACCGGTTGTTTTTAAAACCGGTGTTCAGGTAATTGAAATGCTTTTTAAACTGCTCATACAGGGGTTTGTATTCGTCCAGTTCTTTCAGTTGTTTCCACTCACTCATTACATTGCGCACCGCATTGGGAGGCAGCAATTGCCTGTCTTCGGCAAAAAAGAGAAACAGAAAACGGTCTAACAGTTTTTGTGATTTATTAAAAAGTTCTAAGGGGTTGTGTTGCGGATTAAGTGCTACCAAATTCTGATGCAGTTCGCGTTTAAACAGCGAGTAATCGTGATACAATTTTTTTGTAATAATATCTTCCTGCCCCAGACTTTCGTCTTTTATTTTTTTGGGTATTCCCTTTTCAATATTGCTGTAAGCAAGGCAAAGCCAGAGCAATTGAAAATCATTTTCGGTAAGCGTAAAAAGATTGAACTCAATATGCTCAATGGCATTGTCAATATAAAAGCGCAGCTTCTCAAAATTGGAAGTAACAACATATACGCATTGCGGCTGATTGTTTTTATAACCAAAAGCCTGTGTTTCAATTTTGCCAAGGTCGGTGGTGTCGGTGCCTTTCAATTCAATAACAGAAAGTACCTTTTCATTAATAATTATAGCGCCATCTGCTTTCTTACTGTCTTTTACATTCTTGTATTCGGTAGTTAAATTAAAATCGGGCTGGGGATTTTTAGTATATCCCAATACATTTACAAAAAGGTCAATCAGAAACTCGCCCTGATATTGTTCTTCTTTACTGTTGCGTATGTTTTCCTGAATTGCAGGATGATGAAAATGCGTCTTAAATTTTTCATAAGCTGCTTTAACAGCCAAAGCATCTTGTGCCTTCAGGTATTTATTTAAAACTGCATTCTGGAAAAAGGCCATGGGTTTATTTGAAACCCAAATATAAATTTATTTAATATTAAAAAGCCAATAGTTGAAATTTTTATTCCCTTATTCATTTTAATCAAGTGTAAGACTACTTTAATTCAATGCTTAGTCATTTCACTTTACTGTTAAGTTGGTTTGATTTAAGGGTAAGTCATTTCAGTTTACTGTTAAATTGATTTGGTTTAAGGGTAAGTCATTTCAGTTTACTGTTGAGTTGATTTGATTTAAAGGTAAGTCATTTCAGTTTACTGTTAAGTTGATTTGGTTTAAGGCTTATTCATTTCAGTTTACTGTTAAGTTGATTTGGTTTAAGGCTTAGTCATTTCAGTTTACTGTTAAGTTGATTTGATTTAAGGGTTAGTCATTTCAGTTTACTGTTAAATTGGTTTGGTTTAAGGGATATTTTAGCAGGGTATACCCTTATTTTATATAAATAAGTGTAAAATAGTATACCAATGGTATACCATACCCCCTTTCTGATGGGCGTAGTTTTGTCCCCGAGATCTCAATCAAACTATTTATTAATTAAAACAAAAAACAATGAAAATCATACCTCGTTTATTATTAAACAAAAAAACGTTTGCCGCATTTGATGAGTTTGTGGCAACCATCATTACCATGCTCACAGGTAATGTAAACTTTCCTATTACTGAGCCACCGCTGGCTATGGTGCAAACCAAGTCAGGTGAGTATCATGATGCGGTAGTTGATGCTACCAACGGAAACAAACAGCAACGCCAGTTTCGCAAGCAGAAGCGCGGTGAGCTGCACATTATAGTTACCGACCTTGCCTGGGATGTAGCCTCGCGCAGCTCAGGCGACCTGGCTATTTACCTCACCAGCGGCTTTGACTACAAGCGTCCGCGGGTGCCTGCAGGCGATTTAACAGCCCCCGGAAACAACCGCCTGGGGTACACCAACAATTCGGGCGAACTGGTAAACCGCCACAATGTTGTAAAAGGTGCTTTGTTGTATGTAGTAATGGTGGGTATAACGGCTGTGCCGCCTGAAATGGCTGTAAGCACAATTATGGCATCGGGGCCTACACCCGGCCCAACACCGGGTCAGGACTGGTGGCTGGCAGGTGTATCGTCATCTACTAAATTTACTATCAAAGGTCTTACCCCCGGCACTACCTATTACTCACGCTGCCTTGCCCTTGGCACAGGTGGTAAAATAGGTCCGTGGAGTTTGGTGGCGAGTAAAATGGCGGTGTAGGAACGTCATTGCGAGCGATAGCGAAGCAATCACTTAATTATATTCAGTAATTCAATTAAAAGATTGCTTCGGTCGTTCCTCCCTCGCAATGACGAAAAACTGAGAATGCTACTCCACCACCACCTTCCTGCTCTGTCCTGCAACGTTTAGAAAATATATACCCTTTGCAAGGTTGTTTGCCTTTAAATCAAGGCGCGTATTTTCGTCTTTCAGTGTTGATGACAACACAACTTTTCCGGTGAAATCAATTAATGTAACACTGTATTTTTTACCACTTACAAAATCGGGAAAACGAATGGTCAGGAAATCACCGGCAGGATTTGGAAACACTTCCATTTCCTTTGAAGCCGTTGTGTTTTCAATACCGGTCATAACGCCACCGCAGCTGCTGAAAAACTTCCATATCTCAACCGAATACGATACATCGTTGGCATTGGTAAGCCAGGTATGGTCGGCACCATCAACCTTATACAGGTTAACGCGTGTGTTGTCGTTGCCATTGCCGTAGGTATATTTTTCAACGGTGTAGCCGTCATTCATGGTGTTAGGCAAACTGTCAATCTGTGGGTCAGTAGTGCATTGATTATTCCCTACCCAGAAGTTAACAAGTGAATCGGCACTGACACCATAATCGCCACCTTCAAATGGCACAGTAGCATCAGCAGTACCATGAAAATGCAGAACACAAACAGACCTCCACGGATTGCAGGTGATAGCACTTCCAAACGTTCCGGCTACCGAGGCAAACGAGCGTATTTTGTGGCTCAGTTGACAGGCCAGACGCTCGGTCATAAAACCACCCATTGAGAAACCGCAGCAAAAAACATTCTGTGCATTGATGGCATAGTTTGCCGAAATGGTATCAATAAGGGCATTGATAAACCCCACATCATCCACCGAACTGTTTGGAAAATAACCCAGAAAACCTGCTCCTGAATTCCATGCTGTGCCGGCAAAAGGATCTGAAAGCGCCTGCGGAACAACAAAAATAATGTTGGCAGTATCTGCTATATTCTTCATGCCAATACCACTGAAGTTGGTCATGTTATCACCCAGTCCGTGCAACGCAAGCACCAGCGAAGCCGGTGCTGAGGCATCATACATAGGAGGAACATACATTCTGTATTCACGGTCGTTACCCTGAAAAGTAAAACCTTTGTTAGACCATTGCGCAAATGCAGAACCTGCACAAATAATAAGGGCAAGTGAAAGGAGTAGTTGTTTTGTATTCATTGTTATAAATAGTGTTTCTGGTTTTTGATTTTATTGCCCTAAATTAGGAATATCTGCTTTTGAAAATTCATACAATTTATTGGCTTCCTCTTCCTTGAATTTCATAACAAGGTTCAACGCATCGGGCACCACATCACTGCTTACAATAATCAAACAGCCTTTGGTAGCATGTTTTATGGCATGCATAATGGCTTCCTTCTCAGAAGTAATAATGGTTACCTTTTTATTCGGGTCAACCATTTTTATTCCGTCATGCACCATGGTAATAATTTCCTGTTCGGTTTTTCCGCGCAGGTGTTTATCCTGACGGATAATTATCTCGTCAAACATTTCGGCAGCCACCTTACCAATCTCGTTGTTATCTTCCACCCTTCTGTCGCCAATGCCTGCAATGATTCCTATTTTAGGATGCCCGTCCATTTTTTCAATCAGCTTTTGCAGGGCACGCAAACCGGCAGCATTGTGTGCATAGTCCAGCATGATCTGGAAATCTTTAAAGTTGAACATATTCAACCTTCCCGGAGTTTGCGCAGGCGATGGCATAAATGATTCCAATGCAGCTTTTATATCGTCAATGGCCAGGCCCTGAATATAGCCGGTGAGCACGGCAGGCAACACATTCTGTATCATAAATGCTGCCTTGCCACCAAACGTAAGCGGAACATTTACCGCTTTGGTAACACGAATTTTCCACTCGCCTTTTGAGATGGTGATGTAACCGTTTTCATAGAGTGCTGAAAGTCCTCCTGCTTTGGAATGTTTGCGGATACGCGCACTGTTTTCGTCCATCGAAAACAAGGCCACTTTGCAGGTTACCGTTTTGCGCATGTCATACACGCGGTCATCGTCAGCATTTAAAATGGCATAGCCATCGGGCAACACCGATTCGGGTATAACACCTTTTACCTTTGCCAGTTGGTCAATGGTTTGGATGCCTTTTAAACCCAGATGGTCGGCAGCAACGTTAGTAACAATACCGATGTCGCATTTCTTAAAACCCAAGCCTGCGCGAAGCAATCCGCCACGGGCACATTCCAGCACCGCAAAATCAACAGTAGGATCTTTCAATACAAACTCTGCGCTGTTGGGTCCGGTGCAATCACCTGCCTGCAACATTTTATTCTGAATATAAACGCCATCGGTAGTGGTATAACCAACTTTGTAACCACGCATTTTCATAATGTGTGCAATCAAACGGGTAGTAGTTGTTTTTCCGTTGGTGCCTGTTACAGCAACAATAGGAATGCGCGAAGTAGAACCGGGAGGATACAGCATATCAATCACATGTCCTGCAACGTTGCGCGGCAAACCTTCAGCAGGCGCAAGGTGCATTCGGAAACCGGGCCCTGCATTTACTTCTAACACTGCACCACCGGTTTCTGGAAGCGGTGTGCTGATGTCGGTGGTCATGATGTCAATTCCGCAAATATCCAGACCTATGATGCGGGCAATACGCTCACACATAAACACGTTATACGGATGAACAATGTCGGTAACATCTTCGGCAGTGCCGCCTGTGCTCAGGTTGGCAGTGTCTTTCAGTTTTACTATTTCGCCTTTTTTAGGAATTGATTCCAAGGTCAGTCCTTTATCTTTCAGAATGCTGAGCGTTAAATCGTTCACATCAATGCGTGTCAGCACTTTCTCGTGTCCGTAGCCTCTGCGCGGGTCTTCGTTCACTTTATCAATCAGTTGTTGAATAGTGGATTTGCCATCGCCTTTTACATGAGCAGCAGTGCGCTTTGCAGCAGCTACTAATTTGTAATTGATAACGAGCAAACGAAAATCTTCGCCCACAATATATTTCTCTACAATCACCGAATTCGATACTTTTTTAGCAGCAGCAAAAGCAACAACGGCATCATCCCAGTTGGTAATATTGGCGGTAATTCCGCGTCCGTGATTTCCGTTGATGGGTTTTACCACCAAAGGATATTTTACACGTGCAACTGCATCTTTTAATCCTTCCTCGCTTCTTACTATATCACCTTTTGGAACAGGCACTTCGGCTTGCTCCAGCAAAAATTTAGTATCTTCTTTATCACCGGCAAGCTCCACTCCTATACTTCCGGTTTGACTGGTAACAGTGGCCTGTATGCGTTTCTGATTAGCACCATAGCCCAACTGACACAATGAATATTTATTCAAACGAATCCACGGAATGCCGCGGTGTTCCGCTTCTTCAATAATAGAACCGGTGCTGGGTCCAAGGCGTTGGCCTTCACGCAACTCACGCATTTCCTGTATATCAGCATCAAGGTCGTATGCAGTGCCATCAACAAGAGCCTGCGCAATGCGTGTTGCAGAAGCTGCAGCAAAGCGTCCCACTTTTTCTTCCATGTAATCAAACACTACATTGTAAACGCCTTTTGTTCCGTAATCGCGTGTGCGCCCGAAACCAACATTCATTCCTGCAAGAGTTTGTATCTCCAGTGCAATGTGTTCAATCACATGTCCCATCCAGGTGCCTTCATTCACGCGTTCCAGAAAACCACCTTCTGTTCCCACCGAGCAACGATGCGACATTAACGATGGAAACATATCCATCATGCGTTTGGCAAAACCTTCAATCTTGTCGGTAGGGCGCTCTTCCAGCTCTTCCAGATCAAGCACCATCACTATCAGTTTATGACGATTCACAGACCAGTAGTTAGGTCCGCGCATGGCATTTATTTCAATAATTTTCATAAAGCATATTGGATTAAACTCTTTTTACAAATCAAAATTCAGGGCTCTAATATCTTAAATTATATCAGCTCTTATCTTTCTTAAATGTCTTGATAACTTTACTAAATTGTTAATAGGCTTAAATTAATAATCCACAATTTTGCCGCCTAAAGTAAAAGTAATTATGCTTGGCAAAACGGAAATTAAAGGAACATTGATTCCAATCGGGGGGCATGAAGATAAGGGGGAAAACGAGTATAAGGGTATTGACTTTATTGAAAAAGGAATACTGGCGCACGTTGTAAGAGAAAGCGGAGGCAACAATGCGAAGATAGTGGTGATACCCACTGCATCCAGCATTCCTGAAGAAGTTGGCGAGATTTACCGCAACGCTTTTACTACTCTTGGGTGCAAAGAGGTGGTGGTTCTGAATATTCTGGAACGCGCTCAGTCAGAAGATCCTGAATATTTACAACACATCCGCGAAGCCCACTGCATTATGTTTTCGGGTGGCGACCAAAGCCGCATTGTTACCTATATTGGAGACTCAACCATGCACAAAATCATTCAGCATCGTTTTGAAAACGAAGAAGACTTTGTAGTTGCCGGCACCAGCGCAGGAGCAATGGCCATGGCCAGTGAAATGATTGGTGGCGGAAGCAGTTCAGAGGCCTTGCAGAAAGGAGCTGTGATTATGAAGAAAGGAATGGGCTTTATTCCTGAACTGATTATTGATACACACTTTGTAAAGCGCGGAAGATTTGGAAGAATGGCCGAAGCAGTTGCCATGTTCCCCAACCTTATTGGCGTTGGTTTGGCAGACGATACAGGTTTAATCATCAAACACTGCAACGAGTTTAAAGTAATAGGTTCGGGAATGGTGGTGCTGTTTGACCCCAGTCATTTAACACATAACACCCACGCCATATTGAGAGAAGGAACGCCTATGTCTATGTCAAATCTGGTAACGCACATTCTTGCCAATGGCGACAGGTTTAATATAGACAACCGTAAAATTGATGTGCTTCCGGTGAAGGAAAAGTTTGTGTAATGTTTTGACGGGAAAGATTATTCTTTCCTCACAAAATTGAATGGCATATCTACCATCTGGTGAAAATCATGCCCCGCTTCTTCCATATCTTCATCATCTGATTCGAAAATCCAGTTAACCTCTACGCCTTTTCCATTGTGATTAAGCGTTTCAAGTCTTTTCAACATATTGAGAAGACACTTTGAAGAGCTTGTATTAATGTACTCCAGACTTATGTTTAGTGAAGTTTTATCAGGAGCTTCCAGTTCGTATTCCTTCAACCAGTTATTAATAGGTTCAAAAAAATCAGGTGCATCTTCGCACATAATTCTACCCATAAATGTAAGGGTGTTATCAGCAGCATTAAACTCAACTTTGGGTGTTTGCTGTGTTTCATTAATATTCAGAATTCTCATACTTCTCGACAATTAAAATGAAATGAAAAAAATAATTCGACTACAATAATAATGCATTCGTAGACAGAAAACAAGTTTTTGTCTACAAATTAACGACAAACAACTAATAATTCAGACAAACAACACATTTGAACTAAAGAGAACTAAGTCGGAGAAGAACAAGAGCCTAAAAAAAATGCTTTGCCACAGATTACACTAATTAACACAAATTCAATCTGTGAACATTAGTGAAATCTGTGGCTAAAAAATAAGTAAACTAAACTCAGAACGAGTTGAACTTTACCACCCGCATGGATTCAATTTTATCTGCCATTTTAAAAACAGCAATAAACGGACGGTTGATATTTATCTTGGGAATAAACTCAAATTGATGTCTGCCGCGAGGCAAGGTGCCTGCAAAAATCACTTCAACATTGTCACCTTTTGAATCATATAACTCAAGACTGAGTGAATCGGTAGCCTCGGCAAGTTCTATATTTATTAAAGCGCTTGATGTTGCTGTGTTACTTTTTATTCCAATGTCATATGGTTTCAAATATTTCACCGTCATCAACTTACTTTTTTCTGCTGCTTCCACAGCTGCACGTTTTTCTTCGCCTGCTTTTTTTGCATCAAAAGCAAGGTAGTTTTGCGCCTGTAAGGCAGATGAAATAATGACAAATGAAAAGACTATAACAATTCTCATAAACAGTAATTTTAGTAATGAAACGCAGAGTGGTTATTTATAGTTCAGTAGTTTATCGATACAACATTCTTTTTTTTAATTTTGCACCGTCTCAAGGGGTGTTCTTCTGATTACCGAAGGGCTGAGATTATACCCGAATAACCTGCTCAGGATAATGCCTGCGAAGGGAAAGAGTAATTAACAATTTTATTAAAAGGAAGGCCTGCTCCTGGTTTTCTTAAATGTTTAAACCATTTAAAACCGGGACATGAAATCATCTCTCCTAAACTCAATTCTTGTTTCTTGCTTCTTAGTTCTTGCTTCTTTTTCTGCCTCCGCGCAATTCAAAATAAGCGGAACTGTATCAGATGAAAATCAAACGCTTGCAGGTGCTAATGTGGCTATCAAAAACACCTATAAAGCAACTACAACCGATGCAAATGGTAATTATGTTTTAAACAACCTGAAACCTGGCGAATACACTATTATAGTCAGTTTTATCGGGTACGAAACAAAGGAAATTACAATACAACTAACTGCAGGTTTTGAACAAAACATAACACTGAACAAACGCACTGTTGTATCTGATGAAGTAGTTGTGTCAGCAACCCGTGCAGCAAAAACCACAGCCACTACTTACTCAGAAGTAAGCAAAGAAGAAATTGCAAAGAATAATCTGGGTCAGGATATTCCTTTCCTCTTGCAGCAAACACCTTCGGTAATTGTTACCAGCGATGCAGGTGCAGGTGTTGGTTACACCGGCATCAACATTCGCGGCAGTGATGCCACACGTATCAACGTTACCGTAAACGGAATTCCTGTTAATGATTCTGAATCACATGGAACATGGTGGGTAAATACTCCCGACTTAGCTTCATCGGTGGAGAATATTCAGGTGCAGCGTGGTGTGGGAACTTCCACTAACGGAGCTGCTGCATTTGGCGCCAGTATCAATATACAAACAGCACAACTGAATGTAAAACCCTATGCCGAAATCAGCAATTCTTACGGCTCGTTCAACACCTGGAAACATACTATTAAAGCCGGTTCAGGTTTACTTGCCGATCACTTTACCGTAGATGCCCGTTTATCAAAAATAAGTTCAGACGGGTATATGGACAGAGCAAGTTCCGACTTGAAGTCCTATTACTTATCTGCAGCATATTATGGTAAAAATACAATGTTACGTTTTGTTAATTTTACGGGAAAAGAAAAAACGTATCAGAGCTGGTATGGTGTTCCTCAGGATTCATTAGCCACCAACCGCACCTATAATTATTACACCTACGAGAATGAAACCGACAACTATCAGCAAGACCATTATCAGCTATTATTTTCACAGGAATTCAGTCGTGCATGGAAAATGAATGCCGCCTTGCATTACACCAAAGGAAGCGGGTATTATGAGCAATACCGAACAGGCGATTCATTTTCGGATTATGGTTTGCAGTATGTTGTAATAGGGAGCGATACCATTACTTCATCTGATTTTATCCGGCAGCGCTGGTTAGACAATAATTTATACGGTGTTACCTATTCGTTTGAATACAACAGCGGCAAACGCTTTTCAGCCATACTGGGTGGTGCAGCTAATAAATATGAAGGCGGTCATTTCGGAACTATCATCTGGGCGCAGTATGCTTCCAACGCAGCCATCAATCACAAATATTATGATGACAATGCCAACAAAACCGATGTGAATGCCTACTTCAAAGCCAACTACCGCATCGGCAAAAAACTGAATGCATTTATTGATTTGCAATACCGCAACATTCAGTATTCGTTCTTAGGATATAACAACTTGTTACAAAATGTAGAACAACAGGTAACATTTAACTTCTTTAATCCTAAAGCAGGACTGGTATATGAGCTAAACGGAAGTCAGCACATTTATGCCTCATACAGCCGCAGCAACCGCGAACCGGTGCGCGATGATTTTACGCAATCAACACCCGACAGTCGTCCAAAACACGAATCACTAAATAATATAGAAGCGGGTTACAAGCTGAATGGAAAAAATTTCAGATTCGGTATTACCTATTACCTGATGGATTATAAAAATCAATTGGTGTTAACCGGGCAAATAAATGATGTAGGCGCTTACACACGCACCAATATTGACAGGAGCTACCGCACCGGAATAGAACCGGAATTTGAAGTACGATTCGCAAAAATTATAACCGTTGGTGGAAACTTTACTTACAGCATGAACAAAATAAAAAACTTTACAGAATTTGTGGATGATTACGACAGCGGGGTGCAGCAAACCATTGAACATAAAAACACCGACATCGCTTTCTCGCCCAACATTATTTCATCAGGAACAATAGGTGTGCAACCAATAAAAAATCTGAGCATCAGTTTTATCAGTAAGTATGTTGGCAAACAATATCTCGACAACACCTCTGATAACAGCCGCAGCATTGCAGCATATTTCACAGAAAATGTGCGTATTAATTACAGCATCAAAACTAAAGTGGTAAGAGAAATAAGTATTAGTTTATTGCTGAATAATGTGTTTAACCGAATGTATGAAGCAAATGGCTATACCTTCAGCTATTTGTATGGCGGAGCAAAAACAACCGAAAACTATTATTACCCAATGGCAGGCTTTAATTTCCTGGCCGGGCTTAATCTGAAGTTTTAATAACTGACAAAAATCATTACTTTAGCTGACAATCATCTTATTTATAAAATGATTGTCAGTTCATCTTTGTAATAACTAAAAACTATAATGCCATGGAAAATAAAACCATCTCCAACTTTGCCGATACACTTATCGGCAACATGAAAAAAGCAGTAAATGAACTGGAAGAGTTTCGTGTGCAGGCCAACCTTGGCGCTGCCGAAGCAAAAGAAAAATATGAAGAAGCTAAAACACTTTTCAATTCCTATCTTAACGAAGCCCGTCAGCAAGTTGAAAAAGGAAAAGAAAAAACTGATGAATTAAAAACTGCATTTGAAATTTTGCAGCTTCAATTGGCTTTAGGAAAAGCTGAAACAAAAGAATTATTTGAAGAGCAAAGCAAAAAAATAGCTACCGCTCTTGCTGAAGTTGAAAGAATTATCCGTAAAACGAAACAGCAAATGAAATCTATTTAAAACTGCTTCCCGAAGTGGAAAAGTTTAAGATAAAACTCGAAATCATGCGTCTGCGTTTTGAACTGAATAAGTTGGATAAGAAAATGGATTTCGAGGAAAAGAAAAAAGAGTTTGCCGATAAGCTGAACGAGATAAAATCCCGTTTTTCAGGCGAAGAAAAAAAAGCAGAAGAGCGCTGGGATAATTTCAGAAGTGAAGTTGGTGATGCATTTGCGCATCTAAAGAATTCGTTCACAAAATAAATATTCATTTTTGCAAAGGAGAAGCATTCCTGAAGCAATCAGGGTAAGCAATCTCATAATTGTATTCAGTAATTCAATTGTGAGATTGCTTCATTCCGCGAAAAGCGGAATGAAGCAATGACTTTTAATCTTTCATAATTCTTATTTCAACTTTTCCAAAGTTTAAAACTTCGCAAAAGTTTTGCCAAACCAATAACTGCAAAAGAAGGTAGCCACACCCACAGCAGTTCACTTTTAATAACCCTCCACCCCCACTCACCAATAAACTGCTGAATAGTTAAGGGAGAAACTTTGATAGGCCGGAACGAAAAGAAATAACGCTCGTTACTGAAAGGCGAAAAGAAGGCAACACCCAAACCACCTGTAGTCATGGCATCTAAAACAGGATGCGAAAGCGTGCAACAGAAAAAGAAAAACACCAGCAGGTAAAAATGTTTGCTGCCTGTTTCCGCTTCTTTGAAAAACAACAATACAACAACCAAAGCCAGAAACACCGCAAACACAATCGAGTGCGTAAATCCCCGGTGCCCAAACATACTCTCATAAGCAATCCCAAATCTGAAACCGATTACATCAGCATCAGGAACTACGGCACAAAAAGCAGCCAGCAACCAGAATTTCAAAGGCTGCTTTGCACCTGAATATACTTTACCAAGGGCTGCGGAGGCTATTGCATGTGAGAAGGCGGAGGCCATGTTTGTTTAATTTTTTGTCACCCTGAGCGTAGTCGAAGGGTAATTATAAACGGTTCGACTACGCTCACCTTGACAGAACGCTTACACCACCTTCACCCCGCTCCTCAGCTTCTTCATCATCTTCTCAATACCCTCAATGGTTGCAGGAAACATGCGGTCGGTAAAAATCTCTTTAATAATAACGGTGCTTTGAAAAAAATCCCATGAACTTTCGGCATTAGGATTAAGCCATGCAATTTGCGGAAAATGTTCTTTCATGCGGTTAAGCCATGCAAAACCCGATTCGGTATTACTGTATTCTACCGAGCCGCTGTCGCTCATAATCTCGTAGGGCGACATGGCAGCATCGCCTACAATAATCACTTTGTAGTCGCGGTTAAATTTGTGCAACAGGTCGTAGGTTGATCTGCGGTCGTTCCAGCGCATCTCATTGTCTTTCCACACATAATCGTAAATGCAGTTGTGGAAATAAAAATATTCCAGATGCTTGAACTCATGCTTGGCTGCCGAAAAAAGGCGGGAGCATAAATCAACATGGTCGTCCATGCTGCCGCCAATATCAAGGAACATCAACACTTTTACTCTGTTCTCTTTGCTGGGCTGCATGGCAATATCCAGAAAACCCGCGTTACGCGAGGTTTTGCTGATGGTGGTATCCATGTCCAATTCTTCCTCAGCACCTTCGCGTGTAAAGTGGCGCAGACGTTTTAAGGCAAGTTTTAAGTTACGGGTATCTAACTCACGCTTGTCGTCAAGGTTGGCAAAATCACGGTTGTCCCATACCTTTAGTCCGCTGCGGTTTCCGCTGGCTTCCCCTCCTACTCTGTAGCCCTGCGGATTAAAACCATTGTTACCAAAAGGGCTAGTGCCGCCTGTGCCAATCCATCGATTGCCGCCTTCGTGGCGCTCTTTCTGTTCTTTTAATAATTCTTCAAAACGTTTGCGCAATTCTTCTGGCCCACCAAAGGCTTGTATCAGGGCTTTCTCTTCTTCTGTGAGTTGGCGTTTGCGATTTTTCTCCAGCCAGTCTTCCGGAACTTGCATCAGTTGCTCGGTGCTGATGGCTTCCATGCCCTGAAAATATTCGCCGAACACTCGGTCAAATAAATCAAGATGCTCTTCGCGCTTTACCAGAATGGTTTTGCAGAGGGCGTAAAAATCATCTACGTTGTAGGCAATCACCTCCTTTTTCATGGCACCCAATAGCGCAAGCAATTCGTGGAGACTTACGGGAAGTCCTTTTCGCTTAAGCAGAAAAAAGAAGTTGAGGAACATGCCTTACGGCTTGGGCATTACCAGTGCAAGCAACAGATACAGTAGTAAACCTGTACCGAAAGTAACCAGTGCTATGAGAAAAATAATACGCACAATAGTGGGGTCAATATCAAAATACTCACCCAATCCTCCGCAAACTCCGAAGATTTTTGTGTCAGCCGAACGTTGTAATTTTTTTTGCATAGTTTATTTTTTTAGAGCAGGGTACATTTTCAAATACTTAAAAAAGCACACAGGCTCAATTATGTTTTGTAAAAGTAAAATATTTTTAAATAATTATATAGAATATCATTCTATATTTATACGCTCTTAACGTCAACGTATCATGAAGAAACTATTACCTCTTTTTATTGCAGCAATAACGTTTGCTACATCTGCGCGTGCGCAAAACATACAACTGTATGCCGAAAACTTTAACAACAACGATGCAGCGTTCACGCTTAACTCAGGCGGACCGGGAAGCAGTTCGGGACTCAACCAGTGGATTATCAATACCGAATATGACGGGCAGCCGACTTATCCAAACACCATTAATGAGGACAGCACCGTAAGCGGAACCATTACTTCTTCACCTTTCAGCACCTACCTGCACATTCACGATTTTGCCGAAGCGCAAACTAGCGGAATAGCCAATGCTAATTACAATCCGGCATCTGCATCTGACCGCTTTACTTCTATGAGTGATGGGTTTTGCACATTGGGATTAACCGATGTTATTCTCTCCTTCTTTTACATCTGCGAAGGTTCGCCAACTGCTTACGGTGAACTCTACTACAGCATTGACGGTGGTGCATGGACACAATACGGACAAACGATGTACAACGACCAACGCAGATGGAAGTATGTTACGTTTACTGATCCTGCCTGGGCAAACGTTGCCAACCTGCGTTTTGGTTGGCGCTGGCAAAATGATAACGGCACCAATGCAACACCAGCTTCGTTTGGTATTGATGATATTATTGCCGTTGCTACGTATGATGATGTGAACAATCCTGTAACCATTACCATGGGACAGGTTTTTCCAAATCCTATTTGCCAGGAAAATGATTTGATTATGTTCTTTGACTTTTCTACACCACTTTGTTATGGCTCCTACCAGTTTGAAATTTCTGATGCTACCGGAAGCTTTGCCAACCCCGTTAATTTTGGCTACAGTATAAACCTCGCCAACCAGATTAACAGCGCTGTGTCCTTACCATTACCCGAAAATCTTGTTCCCGGAAGCTGTTACAAAGTACGCGTTATCCGAACCGACCCGGCACCTGTTATCATCAGCGATGTAAGCGTTTGTATTGACATTCAGTTTTGTCCTAACAGCATAAATACACAACAGCCAGCAGTAACCTTAGACACCAATGCAGTCTGTATCGGCAGCGTAATTGATGTTCCGTTTTCATCGTTCGGAGTTTTCAATCAGTTCAACAGTTATGTGGCTCAACTTTCAGACAGCAACGGAATTTTTCAAACGCCACCTCCATTTATAGGACAACTCAACAGCGGTGAAACTTTTGATGCTTTTCCTCCCGGAAGTGTTTCGGGCTTAATTCCAAACGTGCCTCCGGGCTGCGGATATTTTATTCGTGTTATCTCTAATTCACCTGCTGCAACAGGAACTGCGTGGGGACCTTTCTGCATTCAGGAATGCGATATTAATACCAATCAGCAAACCGATGTGCTTGCCTGTATCTCGCAATCTGTAGGCTTCGACACTATTATATCAATTGACATCAATGAATTTAATCAGGGCGTTACCTACGGACCGGGCAACGAGTTTCAGGTTGAACTTTTAGACGGCATGACTTTCCAGCAAGTGAACATAAGCGGATTGGGTTTTGTGGTTTCGCAAACAGGAACTACGGTAACGATTACAGTGCCTAACTCGCTGTTGCTTGGCACACTTGGTTTGCAGCCCGGTATGTATTACATGCGCATTGTTGCCACCGAATCATCAGACCCCGAAAACTCATTGGGAACGTTGGTGCGTTTAACCATTGGTGCGCCTAATGAATTTTTGGGTATTCAAATGATTCCCTCTGACCCCGTTGCCTGCGAAGATGAATCAGTAACGTATTATCCAACGCCAATTAATTTCAATTCTACCTACACCTGGACCGGAGATTTTACCGGAAGTCCTTACGAAGCAGTTGGTATCAACATCAGTTTTGGCAATGCAATAAATGATTGGGTAATGCAGGTGCAGGAAAACAATTTCGGTTGCTTTGGTCCTGTTGTAACATCTGATACATTAGATGTTCTTCCATCTAATCCGTCAGCTGTAATCGTTGGCCCTACTAATGTTTGCTTAGGCGACACCGTTGAATTCAATGCCATCTTCAACGACAATACTTTTTATAGCTGGACAACCGATGGAGGCGTTTTAATTGATACTTCCAACAACGTGCTCACCATGATATGGGATAGCGTTGGAACATTCGGAATTGACCTTCTCGTTTTGAATATGTGCGGATCAAGTGACGGGACTAAAAACATAAACGTAAAACCGTATCCGCTTGTTGAAGCCGGAAATGATACAACCGTTTGCAAATCAGAATCTGTAACATTGAATACCGTTACAGGCACTTATTCTTACGACTGGGAAGACAATTTCAACAACAGCATTGGAAATACTGCTGAAGTAACGGTTACACCTGATACCACTACTACCTACACTATCACTTCTACCGTTACAGGGGGTGGTGGCTGCGCATCTAAAGACAGCATGACGGTGTTTGTAGAAGTATCGCCTGAAGATGATTACAGTGATACAATTTGTCTCGGTGAAGAGATTACATTGGACGCAATTATTGCAGGAGCACAATACATCTGGAGTAATGGTGAAACCACTCAAACTATTACCACCAGCGACAGCGGATGGTATGATGTTACCATTTTTGTAGACACAGCCATTTGCGAATACTTCAAACATTTTCATGTGGTTGGTAAAACCTGCAGTGTTGAATTGCCCAATGTTTTTACACCCAACGGTGATGGCAATAACGACAGCTTCACTTCATTTACTCCAGGTGCTTATGACGAATTTATTGTTTTGATTTATAACCGCTGGGGTCGCGAAGTTTTTGAATCATCTGACCAGAATTTTATCTGGGACGGAAAAACAAAAGGCGGTGCTGAAGCTAAAGCAGGAACGTATTTCTATGTAGTGCAAACTACCTTGAGCGGAGTAACGGAAAAGAAAACGGGAACAGTAACTTTATTGAGGTAGCTTCATCAACATTTAGCTGTTGACAATTACTTAACATACAAGTAAACAGATTCTGCATTTAGGTCTAATTTTGACAAAACCTAAAAACGAATGGAACTGCTGACGGCCTTATTCAAGAAAAAGATTTCCGAAGATAAAGTTGCCAATATATTTGTAAACACTATCCTTAAATCGGTAGAGCGTGGCTTCCCCGAAGTTGCTGCTATCATCAATAACGATACAGAGTTTGTTACCCGTCCTCAAATTTCAGAAGAAGACTCAGACAAGTTTTTATTTATTGTAATTGCAGGCAACCTGCGTTTCCTCGGCAAATATTTTGGCGAAGAAAACCGTGAAGAACGGATATCAGAAATGGTTTACGAAAAACTAAGCAAAGTATTTGAAATGCCTGTTGCGCGTTTAAAATATATTGTTGAAGACCATCATGCTTTTTTCACTAAAGTGAATTACCCTTCAAAGAATACGCACTATGCTATGTCGAAAGCAGTGTTCTTCAAATACAATCTGAACTACCACCAAAAAGAGTATTTCAAAAACATGAATACTCCTAACCCGATTTTTCTGAAACACCTGGATGAAGTTGTTTTCCAGTTCATCATTGATTGGGAATTATTTTCGGAAAAGTTTAAAATTACTGAGTAATTAATTCTTTAATCCAAAATGCTGTTCTGCCATCAGGCGAATGTCATTACCAATTGCTAAGCCTGCTGTTGCTGCCGGTGACGGAGCATTGAGCACGTGAATACTATTCTCTTTGTATTCAATTTTAAAATCATCAATCATTGTTCCCTCATCACCAAGTGCCATGGCACGAACACCTGCTCTTCCGGGTTTTAAATCTTCCATCGTAAGCGAAGGAATTAAGCGCTGAAGAGTTTTAAGGAAAAGTTTTTTCGAGAACGCTCTACGGTATTCATCTATTCCGAAACGCCAGTGTTTGCTGAAAAATTTGATCGTTCCACCGTATGTAAGTGCATCAACTGTATCACGTAAATCAAAATCTGTTTTGCCGTAACCTTCACGTTTGAAGGTGAAGACTGCATTAGGTCCGCACTCAACGCCACCTAGCACCATGCGCGTAAAATGCACACCAAGAAATGGAAACTCTGGATTTGGAACAGGATAAATAAGATTACGCACTTTGTGTTCAGCTTCATGCGTCAGGTCATAATAATCACCACGGAATCCAACTACTTTCATATCCGGATTCAAACCGTCTTTCTTTGCCAATCTGTCTGCCTGCAAGCCACCGCAGAAAATCATTTTGCGTGTCGAGTAAACATTTTTATCGGTGGTTACTTTTGAAATTTCACCATCGCGTTCAATTGCTGTTACTTCTTCACCCAATACTACTTTGCTTAATGGTTGCTTAGCAACAACCAGTTCAGCCATTTTATTGGTAGCACCAACAAAATCAATAATTCCTGTGCAGGGAACCCAGATACCTGCAATACCAACCACATTTGGTTCTATCTCACGTATTTTATCTGCTCCGATTTTCTCAATTCCTTCAGTATTATTAGCTACACCGTTGTTGAAAATCTTCTCCATATGCGGCAGCTCCTTCTCTTCGGTAGCCACTACAATTTTCCCGCATACATCGTGAGCAACTCCATATTTTTTTGAAAAAGCAACCAACTCTTTCCTTCCTTCAACACAATTCTTCGCCTTTTGTGAACCTGGCTTGTAATATAATCCCGAGTGAATAACTCCTGAATTATGTCCGGTCTGGTGTCCTGCTAATTGTTTCTCTTTTTCAATCAGCATAATTTTCAATGAAGGATAATACTCCTGAATTTTATAGGCCGCTGCAGCTCCAACAATTCCACCACCAACAATAGTAATGTCAAATATATTTTCCATAATTAGATGATAAATGCTTTTATAAAATAGGATATTGCCATTCCGAGAAAATTGGCTGTTGCAAGTCCAACCAAGGCAGTTGTAAGACCTGAAACAACAATATCTCTGTTCTTTAAAACACTGGCAACAGGACCAATAAATGCCGGCCCGAAAATTCCTGCGGTAGAAGTGATTAACACAGTATCTGCATCAATTTTAAAAATCCATGCAAGCAGGAAGTGAATCAATATTGACAAGGTCATAACACACGCTACAAAACCAAATACTTCAGGACTGGAGTTTATGAGTTCACTGAAGTTGGAGAGCGAACCAATGCCAAGACAAAAGATGAGTAGAAAATACTCACCCAACTCATACGTTTTAGGGAGCGTACGGATTGCAAGAGAAAAGGAACAGGCAATTCCGAGTGTAGTAATACCAAACAAAATAAGCGGTCCAGTAAATTCATTAATGGCTTGTTCAGGAGTTCCTGTCCAGCGTAAAACTATTTTACCAAGTTCTGAAATCCCGAAACTTACACCGATAATAGCGGCAGAAATCAACACCGCAATTCCGAAATATTTCAGCAATTGCATTTTGGTGTGGTTGCGATTTTGTGCATAATGAAAAGTACTTTCTCTGTCAGTAGTTTCAATGCGTCTGAAGGACGGAAGAAATTGCAATAATAGTTTCTGCGCAACGGTCATCAGCAGCAATAAATAGATACCGCTCATTACCACATCACTTGCGTTCAGCAGAATAAAGATCTCTTGTTTCACTCCAAGAGAAAGACCGATAGCAGCCATGTTTGCAGTACCTCCGATATACACACCACTAAGCATTCCTGCTAATTTCCAGATGTCGGTTATTTGTCCGTTGAAGATGTAGGTTGAAATAACTGCGCTTAAAAAAACACCAATAACAGCAAGCGAATAAGAAAAAACAGCTTTGCCTGCATATTTTATCCAACCCATAAAATCGGTGGAAAGCAGCAGTAACGAAATAGCTACAAGAATGGCAACTTCGTAAGTGGTTTTTGAAATCTCTTTATTGATTTCGAAAAAATTATTGTTGCCCAGTAAAAAACCAACAGCGTAGCAAATCACAACAGGTCCAACTAATCCGGCAATCTTATTACGTTTTACCAATTCCGCTACCACAGCAGGAAAGGCGAGCATAAAGATGATTTGAATAACTGAATTCATTTAACCAAATATTATGGAACGCAGATTATTATGATTTTTAGGATACTCGCAGATAAAAAATCATAACAAATCTTAATCATCATAATAATCTGCGTTCTATCACTAAAATCTAAATTCCTTCACCGTATCTACAAAGCACTTCACTTTATCTTTTTCAATATCCGGATAAAGCCCGTGACCAAGATTTGCAATATGATTTTGCGGCCCAAAAGCACGCAGCATTTTTTCTGTTTCTGATTTTATGGTCTTGAAATCTGCATATAATAAACATGGATCCATATTACCTTGTAAAGTCATTTTATTTCCAATCAATGCTCGGCTTTCAGCAATATCCATATTCCAATCTAAACCGATTACATTGCAATTGAGTTTGCTCATTTCTTCACGGGCGAAGAAGGCACCTTTTGCAAAAACAGTTAAAGGAACACCGTTAATGGCATCACAAATCTGTGAGATGTATTTCAATGAAAACTCGCGGTATTGTTCAGGACTAAGTATTCCCGCCCAACTATCAAAAAGCTGCAGCATATCTGCACCGGCTTCAATCTGTGCTTTCAAATAGTTAATTGTAGAAGCAGTAATTTTTTCCAGCAAACTGTGTGAAAGTGCAGGATTGGTATAAAGCATTTTCTTAGCAACTGAAAAAGTTTTGGAACCTTTTCCTTCAATCATGTAAGAGAAAATTGTCCAGGGAGCGCCTGCAAAACCAATAAGAGGAACGCGACCGTTCAATTCTTTTTTGGTGAG
>CAMBRL010000019.1 GCA_945870105.1 Chitinophaga pinensis | reverse complement strand
CAGTTCGTCTAAGAACTCCGTTTCGCCCTCAAATATAAATCAATTTAAAGCGATTAGCCGGAGGCTGAAAAATACTTTTGTGTAAAGTGTTTGAAAAAATAGCGTTCGTTATTTTGAAGCAAATCGCGTTTATAACAAGGTTTATTTGAGAAAATAAAGAGCCAAGTTCTTTGAGGAACTTTTTAAGCACATCCTGCCCTACAATATTGAAAATCCTGCGCAGGTTGTAGGCGATAAATATAAATCCTACATCAGCGCTGGCGCGTTTCATACCTTTTTTTGTCATGATGTAGTAGAAACCCCATTGTCGTTTGATAACACCGTAAGGGTGTTCTACAATGGCTTGCCGCTTTTTGTAGAGTTGTGGATTAGCATCAATGTTTGTTTTGTTCTGTTCAATGTATTCAGCGTATTGACTGCGCTCTATGAGCCTGCCCTCCGGGTTGCGAGTGCATAAGTTTCTGGCGGGGCAGGTTTCGCAGGCGTTGGTTTTATAGTGTTTTACTAATGTAACAGACTTGCCCCTGTTTTTCTTGTACCAACTTCCGTTGGTAACTAAAACCTGTTGCTGCGGACAGGTATAAGTGTCTTTCTCTTTGTCATAAATAAAGTTCACCACATCGTAGTTTAAGTCTGGTGCGTGCGAACCGGTTTCGGGTATGGCTACCATTACCTGCACACCTATTTTATTGGCTGTTTCAAATTCACTTCCGGTGTGGTAGCCTTTATCATAGAGAGCAGTAAATTCATTGGTTTGTAAAATCACTTTACTTCTGCGCAGCATGCCGCCCATTGCTTTGCTGTCGTTCTGATTGGTTACTTTATAATCAATAGGAATACAGTGTTGAGCATCCACTACTGTCTGCACATTGTAGGCTACTTCGGTAATGGTGTTTCGGGTAATGAGTTGACGGCTTTCAGGGTCAGATGTTGAAATCTGTACTTCGCCTGTTGCTTCCAATTGCTGCTGCATAGCCTGGTATTTGGCTTTGCGCCCTTCATGCTTTTTTATTTCTTTTTCAATAATCTTTTTGTTGTCGTTATCTGCTGTGCTCAATGCTCTGTTGTATTCATCCAGCTTTGCTTCAATGTAGGCTTGGTGCTTTTCAATTTTGCGTGGAGTAAAATTATTCTTCTTGCTGTTTTGCGCACGCAACTTGGTGCTGTCACCGGCAACGAGTATGCCGCCAATGAGTTTAAACTCGCGTGCCAGACTTACGGTGTGGCGAAACACTTTACGGATTGCTTTTTCATTATCGCGCCTGAAGTTGGAGATGGTGTTGTGATCTGGAACCAGTTGTTTCATCAGCCACATTACTTCAATGTTGCGTTTGCATTCTTTTTCTAAAGCCCTGCTTGAACGGATGCTGTTGAGATAACCGTACACATACAACTTCAATAAATCTTTCGGGTGATAAGCAGGTCTGCCTTCGGCAGTGGTTTTAATCACAAACTTAAAGTCGGTGATGTTGATGCTTTCAACAAATAGATCAATGATGCGTACTTCGTTATCGTCTGCAACAATTCCGTCCAGGTTGTCGGTGAATAGAACGCTTTGTTCTCTGTCTTGTCCTTGTATAAATTGCATGGAATAAAGATAAGAATCCTCTTGATTCTTATTTTATAACAACAAGAAAGTATTCAACAAAATGGTGTTGAGTTTTTAGACAGTTTGACGCTTACAGCAACTTCTGCTGATGGCTGCGCCACCACTAAAGATAGTATTGATATTATTACAGTTTTCCCGAAACCTTCTGCTGCATTTACTTATGGTCCGCAGCCAACGAACATATTTGACCGGAATATCATCTTCACCGATTTAAGTTCAGGTGCTGATGAATGGGAATGGGACTTCGGAGATTTCAGCGGACTTGACAATACGCAAAGTCCTGCTCATCTGTATCCTGATTCAGGGCATTATTTAGTAGAGCAGATTGTAACCAATCAGTTTGGTTGTAAAGACACTGTTGCACATTTAATTATTATTGACGGTGCTTTTGCATTGTATGTTCCGAGTGGATTTTCGCCCAACAGCGATGGTACTAATGACACCTTCACACCAAACGGTTTCGGCTTCACCACCTTTGCATTCAGAGTTTATAACCGTTGGGGTCAGCAGGTATTCTCAACCTTTACCTATGGCGAAAGTTGGGACGGAACTTTCCTAAATTCGGGTAAAGAAGTACCTAATGATTTGTATGTCTATAACATTGAAGTCACTGACTTCAAAAACGAACGACATAAATACAACGGAACGGTTACTCTGGTGAAATAGTTAAATCACCCGAACACGATATCCTTCTTTCAACAGAATTTCTCCAACCTTTTTTCTGAAATCGCCTTGCAGCAGAATTTCTCCGTCTTTTGCGCTGCCGCCAACTCCGCACTTTGTTTTCAGCAGTTTGCCCAGTGCTTCCAAATCATCTTCACTGCCAACAAATCCGGTGATTAACGTTACTGATTTCCCCGCGCGATTCTTTTTGTCTAACTCTACTCTCAGATTTTGTTTCTGGTTAGGCAGTGTTGATTGCGTGTCATAATCAGAGGAGTTGCTGATGTTGAAGCTGGGATTGGTAGAGTAAACAAACCCGTCCTTATTCTTGTTTTTGTTTGACATGGAGCAAATATAAAATGAAAAACCTTCAGGATTTAACCCTGAAGGTTTTTATATGATACTTAGATTCAGTTAAGTTCTGAAGACTATATAACTGCAAGGCGCATGGTATCAATCCTGTCTTTAAATCTAACCCACCAGATGTAAACACCTGCAGGTAATGTATTGGTGTCGAATTTTACTTCGTGTTTGCCGGCACCAACTTCTTCATTCAACAACGTGCATACTTTTCTTCCTTGTATGTCATACAAAGCAAGTTCAGCCAGGCCCGATTCGGTGGTAGTAAAGTTGAATTTCACTTCAGCGTTTGCAGGGTTTGGATATATGTTCAGCATATTTACAAAAGCTATAGTACTTTCAACAGACAAGGCAACACCTTCTGCATTATAGATAGCCAAGCCGCCACCAGCAGTTGCTATCCACACATTCATATTGTCATCTGTTGCCAGAGATCTTACATCATTTACCGGCAGTGATGAGTTGTTGGAACGGTGACTGATCCAGTGTGTGCCGTCATATTGTATTACTCCGTTATCGGTTGCAAACCAGATATCTTTACCGCAACTGATATCATTAACAGATTGAAAAGGAAAACCGGTGATAGAATAGTTGATGTTGCTCCAGTTGTTTCCAATAATTCTTACAATTCCGTTTGCTGTTCCTATCCATGTGTTATTATCTTTATCAAAGGCAATTGCTTTTACTTCATTGCTTTGCAGGGCTGAGTTAGAGGTGTTGTAAGTTGTCCAGTTGCCGTTTTCTAGTAAACCAATTCCATTACTGAAAGTGCCTACCCATATTATATCGTTACTATTGATAGTTACAGAATTGATTCCGTTTGCAGGAATCTGAGAGTTGCCCGTGTTGTATACTGTCCAGTTAATGTTGTCAAATTTTACAAGACCACCTCCCCATGTTCCAATCCATTTGTTGCCGTCCATGTCAATAGTGATACAGCGGATAATGTTTACAGGCAATGCAGAATTGCTGGTATTATAAACTGTCCACTCATGGTCATACAATTTAGCAAGCCCGTTTTCGGTGGCAACCCATAGCGCTCCGTTTTCTTCACGAGCAATATCGTTTATATGATTATGGGGAAGATCAGCGTTTTGTGTTGTTAAGGTTGTCCAGGACGTGCCGTTGAAATAGTTCAGTCCTTCGGTTGTTCCTATCCAGGCGCTCTTGCCTCTAGTTGTAACAGCCAGTACTGAATTGCCTGCAAGCGGTGAATTGTTGGTGTTGTAAACTGCCCAATCTGTTATTTGAGCATTGGTGGCAGCGGTGAGGCTTATCAGCAGCACACTGCACAGGAGGATGATTTTTGTTTTCATGTTATTATTTATTAGGGTTATTATTTTATTTCTGTTGATTAAAAATTTGTACTTCAAAGGACCGTCATTCAATTGTTAAATACTCTTAAAAAATCCTAATTAATGTTAAAAACAGGACACACTATTGGCTGTCAGCCTTGCTAAAAGCCTTGTTTTTACTGCGTTTTTAAGTTGTTATTATTTACCGAAGCTGAACTCTATCTCAAACTCCTGTCCGGCTGATTCGGGAGTGGTTGCTATTTTGGAATGATGCAATTTGTTGCCTACAAACTCGTTGAGGAAACTGTTTGCGCCCGAAACTTCTTTCACAATGATGAGGTTGTTTTCGTTGATGGTGAATGTTACCGATACACTTGCAGGTTCTATTTTTTCTCTGCTCAGTTCTGGCATGCCAATTTTTTTAACAACCTGCTCACGTACTGCTGATGCTGTTGTTTTGTTAGAGGTGTTTTTTGCTTCTACCTTTCCGGTGCTTAATAGCAGGCTGGTGAAGAGGGTGACGATGATTGCTAGAGTTTTCATTGTTTTTTATGTTTAGAAAGTTTAAATGTTTAGAACGTTTTATTGATTTTTTAAGACACACCTTTGGCTGTCCGGGGTGTTTTTCCGGGTTTTTTAATTGTTTTATGTTTAGTTAAAATTTAGAGAACCAGGTTTGTATCGGGATTCTTCAGTTCAAGATACATGCGATTGAGTTTGCTCAACTGCTCATACTGTTCTCGTGATATTCCGATGTCAGCAGCTGCAGACTCTGCCTTTTTCTTTTCCTTTTTTGCAGGTTCAGGTGGGGCAGGAGGTACCGGAGGCGTTGTAAGCTCAGGTGCTTCCGGTGCTTCGGTGTCCCAGTCTTCGCTGTCTTGCTCATCATCTGAACTGATGTTCTTCAGATTATCACAATCTACACAGGTTAAACCGTTCTCAGTCATTTTCCATCTGCGGTTTACCATGTCGCTGTCCCATGTATTGGTGGTGTTTTCTATATCATAGATGATGTGTTTCACATCTCTGTTGAGGTATATGGTTTGCCCAACGGGTATGCGCAAAATCATTTTCACATCCTGCATGCGCCATTTATCTTTGTTTTCAAGGCTCATATATTTATCAAGCTGCAATACTGAATCTTTCTGTGAAAATTTGTAGTTCACTTTTTCGGCATTGCTGACTGCTTCTTTGCGGGTAAGTCCTCTTGAGTAGCGGATAACTTCCAGCTCAATGCTGTCGCTGCTGCTTTTTTCAATATCCAGTTCAGGGGTGCGGAACATTTGTTTTTCATGTTCATCCAGGTACACATTCCATTCGCCCAGTTCAGCACTCTGTTCCTCAAGGTCTTTAAAGTTATTATTCAATTCAAGATACAACACTTCTGAAGCAGCAGGTTTTGCAAGGTTAAATTTAGCACGCTGTGTGTTCAACACTTTAAAATCTTTTGCAACCGATACTGCTACAATAATGCTGATGATTACACCTGTTGTCCATAACAAAGAGAAAATCCAGCGGAAAGCTCTGTTGCGGGTTTTGATACCGAAGATGATTTTTACACCTGCGAATACCATACCCAGCAAAGGAATGCACAATACCAGTGCTGCACCAATAGTAGCCCAGTTAATCAATTGTTGACTGCCCAGAAAGGTGTACATGATTTCATTAAGCGTTAAACGTATTTCATCACCCTGACTGTTGATGCTTACAAAGCCCGGAAGACCAACAAGCGATGCGATTACCACTACCAGTAATATGATTCCTATGAGCAGGAACAATACTCCGAATACTTTGCCGATTACTTTGAACATCATTCTGAAAAGGGTGGCAATAAAATCAAGCACTTCGTGGATGCCGGTGCGTATTTTTCCGTCTTTGCGGCCAAGATCTTTTGCCTCGCCTGAAAGGTTGTTTAAACGGTCTTTCAAATCGTTCATTTCTTCGCGGATGGTTTTTTCTATGTTGTGCACATTCACTTTTTCACCGCGCATCTCTAATTTTTCGGTAGTTGTTTTTGCTTTAGGAATAATGTCAAGCATTTTCACAAACAAACAAAGCAGTTAGATTTGATGGATTATATCAGGCAGAGTCTTATTATAACAATAGACATTTTATACGTTTTTATTCTGATAGCACTGTAATATCAACTACATCACCTCAAAAAGCAACTGATGTCATTAAATGGCTAAAGAAACCATTCGATGATAAGGGGAAGTATGAAATTATAGGTAACAAGATTTATTTTACAACAACTTTATCAGATTATGGGACTGTAGTTTATGAAGGTGTAATTGACTCCGAATATAAGTTACAATTACAGGTGAAAAGTCTAATTAATGGACATGTAAGTGAGAAATTATTTTATTTTATTAAACTATAAAGTAAAACTACCGCTAACACGTGTTTGGCAAAAGTGGCGGTTCGGTACTCCGCAGACACATTTGTGGTTAATCAAAGTTTGGTTCTCCGCTGAGTAGTATGTTTCGCCCGCTGGTCGGGATTTGTAACTTAGCGAAGCGTTCTCACCGAAGGTAATCCCGACCGCTGAGCAGGAGGTTCCGATAGCTATCGGAATGCAATTCATGTGCGCTGGCAATCGTTTTAAATTGATTTATATTTGTTGGCTTAATGTAGGTTCTTAATTACCTGCCATTATAGAACCACAATGCTCACTCAAACTTTAAAAAGAGATTTAACGATAGGAAGTTGATGGAGCAGATGATAAATAAAAAGGATTATTTTTCCATTTGCCCCGACTGCCAGGGACGCGGCAAAAGAAACAGGAAGATCAGCAGGCGAGTGCGGCTCCGCTATGAGAATGCATTCAATCAATTTGAAAAAGCGCAGGGCGAAGGCACGGCTCCAGTTCCTCCCGTTGGTCACTTAGATTTATGTTTGAACTGCAATGGCTCAGGCCTGGTATATGCTGCCAGCGCTCCTGTAGCGGATAAAGAAAACTACCCACACGTTGCTATTATTGGTGGTGGCATAGGAGGAGTGGCCCTGGCTGTAGCTTGTTTCCACCGGGGAATTCCTTTTACCCTTTATGAACGCGATGGCGGTTTCAATGATCGCTCGCAGGGCTATGGTCTTACCTTGCAACAAGCCAGTAATGCAATTGAGGGATTAGGCATTTTTTCGTTAGAAAAAGGGGTTGTCTCAACAAGACATGTGGTACATACTACAGAAGGAAAAGTGATCGGTGATTGGGGTTTCAGAAAGCGGTTGCCAGCGGATGTGAAAAGGCTTCCCAAACGTATCAATGTGCATATAGCACGGCAGTCTTTACGCTTGGCACTGCTTGAGCAACTCGGTGGTGAGGATGCAGTGCAGTGGGGACACCAGTTAATTGATTTTAAAGAACGCGAGGGTGAAGGTGTTGAGCTGAGCTTTCTGGTGAATGGTAAGATGCAGAGCGCCAGGGCAGATCTTTTGGTAGGAGCGGATGGTATCCGTAGTGTTGTGCGCAGGTTGTTGATTGGTGAAGATATTACCCCTTTACGTTACCTGGGCTGTATGGTAATTCTTGGTATTTGTCCTTTGGTAAATCTCCGGAAACTTGATAATCCGTTGCTGGATTCGGCCACGGTATTCCAAACCGCTAATGGTAATGAGCGGATTTATATTATGCCATATTCGTCAGACTCGGTAATGTGGCAGCTTAGTTTTCCAATGCCTGAAAAAGAGGCAAAGGCCTTGAGTGCCTTGGGAGCTAAGTCGCTTAAGGATGAAGCGTGTCGCAGAACCCAGTGGCACGATCCCATTCCTCAGATTTTAGCAGCTACGCTGGAAGCTCAGGTTTCCGGTTATCCGGTATATGACAGGGCATTGCTTGAGCCGGAATTAGTAGGCAAAGGAGCTCAGGTTACGCTGATAGGAGATGCAGCTCACCCTATGAGTCCATTCAAAGGACAGGGCGCAAATCAGGCGCTGCTGGATGCGCTGGCACTGGCCCGGGGAATCTCAAAAGGATGCAGACCATTATCACCATGGAGGCAAACCGGCCTGAGAGCAACTGTGTTAAATGAGTTTGAATCAGAAATGTTAAAACGCAGTGCTGCCAAAGTAAAGGCTTCAGCAGATGCTGCAGAGTTCCTGCATTCCGAAATTGTGCTCCATGAGCGTGATGGTCCGAGAAGACGGTTTAGAAAGAAAAAAGACGAATAACAAGAGGGAGAAAAAACAGAACAGAAGAATAACCCCGTTGAGCGTAGCATCTTGCTACGCTCGTTTTAATCCGCCTCAGGCGGACCGCAATAATAAAAAGATGAAAAGACCCAAGATAACAAATAACAACAAGCCTAACGCGCGGCTGCGTTGATGGAGCCTGTTGTTAAACATTGTTTAACCGGGTCTTGCATAAAGGCCTTAAACAAAATCATAGCCCTGGTGTTTAATCATAATGGAATTTAAACTGCTTAATCACGCTAATCAACTGAACCAAATTGATACGCTTTCACAATCAGTGTTACAGGTTATTTTTAAACACAGCACCCGTTGTTCAGTAAGCAGTATGGCCAAAAAAGTTTTAACACAGGAGTTGCTTGTCAATAAATCAGGTTTGCCCGATGTTTATTATTTGGATTTAATCAGTTTAAGAGAACTGAGTAACACCATTAGTAAGCGGTATACTGTTGTGCATGAATCACCCCAGATGTTAATTATTAAAGATGGTAAATGTATTTACCATGCATCGCATTCAGCCGTTTCGCTTGAAATTGGCATGGCAGCTGAAAATGCTGCAGATCTTTAGCTAACCTTACCTTAATAAGGTTTGCCGAATTCCCCCGCTGGTCGGGGTTTACAACTAATCGAAGTGCTCTCAACGGGGGTAATCCCCGCTGCGCTTGCATTAACAAGGCTTGCAGTCCTTTGCACATAATACGTATTGCTTAATTTTAAAACAGTAATTTTATGCGCCAGAGGCGGTATTATAAAAGGGCGTAGCGTGAGGCTACGTCTTAACCGGGATGCCGACAAAATTTTTTCGGGCGAAGCTAAAACTGATTTTACTTTAAAGTATTAATCAGGCTCTAAACATAACTCACGCTCTGTTTGTTAAGAGGCTATGAAAAATAAAATCTTAATTATTTCTGTTGTAATTTTTTTAACGATTACGCTCATTATTACACTTTCAAAACTCATGGCACAAACACCACAGCAACCCTATAAAGAAATCCGGAAATCCGGCAAACTCGAATTCAGATATTATCCACAATCCGTTATGGCAACTGTCAGTGATAATGAAACCTCCTACAAGAAAAGTTCAGGTAATAATTTCCGCAAACTGGCAAATTACATTTTTGGCGGTAATACCAATAACACTAAAATAGCCATGACCGCTCCTGTTCATATGGATTTTAATGGCGCAAGCTCTTCCATGAGTTTTGTAATGCCCGAAGGCTATACCCTTTCAAATTTACCACTGCCCGAAAGTAAAGAAATTAACTTGCACGAAACACCTGAAGAATATGCGGTGGCATTGAGATTTGGCGGCTATGCATCGGATGAAAAAATTGAGGAAGCTAAAAATGAATTGCAAAATCTGCTGAAACAGGCAGGTATAACCGACAACGGAAATTTCCGTTACCTGGGTTACAATGCTCCCTGGGATTTCCTCTTTCGCAGAAACGAGATTGTTGTGAGCATAAGCAAAGAAATTGCAGACCGCGTAAATTGATTTTCTTTGTAGCCGCTCAGTAACTAAAATATGAGTAACTATGATAAAAGAAATTGATACCATCAACAGCGTAATTGAAGCGTATTTTATAAAAAATACAACTACTGAAATAATACCTGCCAAAGCATTAATGCCCGAGTTTATTGCTGCCGGTATTTTCAGGAAAGACATTAAAAACGGTAAGCCGATAAGAGATATTCTAAGAGGTCTGAACGAGAGAGAGCAACTGCAATTAATTCCCTACGTGCATGCAGAGAAAAAAGGAATAGATACCTATTGGTATTTTATTCCTAAAGACGCTCCAAAACCCACTACTTTATATAAACAGGAACCCGTTTCAACTACAAAGCAGACTGCTGAACAAGCCCGTTTGCTCAGTGATGAAACCTATGTGATAGACTTATGTGATACAGCACTGAAACAAAAAGGCGACCGCCAAAAACGTTTTCCTTTTCTGTTAGGCGATGTACATAAAGACGGAATAACAAGGACCCCGCTGCCGGTAGATGCTTATTACCAGTCCTTAAATCTGGTTGTTGAATATAAGGAAGCGCAGTACGGTCAGTTAAATGATTTTAATAAAACGAATGGTAAAACAGTAAGCGGAGTAAGCAGAGGAGAGCAACGAAAAATATACGACCAGCGCAGAGCTGAAAAACTTCCCTTAAACGGCATTAAACTGATTGAACTGTCTTATGATATTTTCAATTGCGACAGTGCTCATAGAATTATCAGAAATCCGGAAGAGGATTTAAAAAAGATTGAAGACATTTTAAAGAACGAGCATATTGAATGCTGAGTTTCTGAGGCTGCCCGGGATAGGTCTTGCACTGTTTTTTATCAGTACAAGACAAATCCTATTCCTTCACTATCTTATAAATAAGATGCAGTCCGTTTGAGCCCTGCAACTCCATAATATACATCCCTGCATCCACTTCAATGTAAGCATCAAACATGCTTACATTACGCAGCCTTTGTGCGTGAATCTGTTGGCCCGTTATGGTTCGGATTATCACATTCATCTCACGATAGTCACCACCCAGATTTACCTTAAACATACCATTGGTTGGGTTGGGGTAAATAGAAATAGTAGTAGCATTCACATCATCTATACCCACTGTGCCAATCTGCGTGCAGGCTGAAGTATCGGTGCAATTACCTTTATAAATGATAACGGCAAAATTTCCGAAAGGGGCGGAATAAAACTGATTGTTTTCATCATTGATGGGTGCAAATCCATTATCACAATCCACCCATTGATATCCGGCATTGCCCTGCTGCGCTGTAATTATATTGCCCACAACCGATACTGAAAGACTGATATCGGTGGTGTTTAATATGGTTTCAATAATGCTATCGCATAGCGAACCTACTGTTTGAAGATTACTGGTGTACTCTGTATGAGCAAGAATAGTCTGAGTAGTTCCGTCAGGGAAGGTGTAATCCACACCGGTGCAGATATTGAAAAATGATTGAGATAAGTGGTAGGTAGGAAGTGCGTCAACCGTTGTAACAATAATGCTGTCGCAGGGCGCGCCTACAGTTTGCAATGTGCTTGTATGTACTACCTGTGCGGTTATTGTCTGGAAGGTTCCATCAGGAAATGTATAGACTTCTCCGTTGCACACAGAAGCACTTTCGGTCAGGTTGTAGCAGGGCGGAATCCCACCAAGCAATTCAATTCCGGTAACAGTATGTTCCGGTAACAGCGTTTGAGCGTAAATAGTTTGAATGGCAGCTGCCAATAGCAAGGATGATATAAACATGATACTGTTTTTCATTTTCTATTAGTGATGGATTTAAGCGTGCAAAATTAAGTTAAATAGCTGTACCCTTGCATCTCCGATGCATAGCTGCTTTATACCTTTTATTGTTGAGCCTTCTGCCTCGCTTATACCCGAGCAGTTCAACAATCCCTTTGATATAAACACACCTGAAATCTGCAAACTTGCTGCAGAGCAGTTGCAGGAATTCATTATCCAAAATCAAGATGCATGGCTACATAATTTTGGAACGGATAATGAAAAACAGGGTATCGCAAAAGGCAAAATGTTTGGGGTGTTGGTAGTGAAAAATAAAGAAGGTAAGTTGGGCTACCTTTGCACTTTCTCGGGCAAAATAGCTGATGAGCCACATCCTCAGGTTTTTGTTCCTTCGCTTTTTGATATAGCTACCAACAATAATTTTATCAGCAAAGGAATGGTGGAATTGACTGCTATTGGCACTAAAATAAAAGCACTGGAGGAGGATGCAGCAACAAATAATTTACAGGAAATTGAAAGATTGAAAGAAGAGCGGAAAGCCAAGTCGGTCCTGTTACAACAGCAATTATTTGAGAGTTATAATTTTCTGAATAAAGATGGAGTTCTGAAAAATGTGTGCTCTATTTTTGAAGCTACGCCTAATAAAATCCCTCCATCGGGTGCTGGAGAATGTGCTGCACCCAAACTACTTCACTATGCCTTTGAGCAAGGGCTGCAGCCAATATCTATTGCCGAATTCTGGTGGGGCAAACCTTCTAATTCCGGTGATAAACATCATGGTGAGTTTTATCCTGCCTGCGAGGATAAATGCAGGCCTATACTGGAATATATGTTGGGGCTATTGTAGGGATAATATCAATTAATTCTTTCTACCTTTGTAAGCCTACAGCAAAATTTCATGCTCAGAAAAATTCAGTTTATCATTTTATTGCTTTTTGCCGCAACATCCGTTTTTGCGCAGCTTGATAAAATGGAACCGCCTGCCGATACTGCTAATCTGGGTGATAAAGAAATTCTTTTGAAGCATGAATTTACCTTTGGCGCCTTGCTGCACAGCAACGGATGGGGAATAAATCTCCGCAGAGGAAAACACAAAACTGCTAAACTCAAACGCATGCTGGAACTGGATATTGTGAGCATGAAACATCCCAAAGAATTTAAATCGGTAAACCCATATTTCGAAAATTCAAAAGGATTTGTGTATGGTAAAATGAACACCTTTACCATTGGCAGGATAGGCTACGGTGGGCAGTGGGTGGTGGTACACCGTCAGGACAGAAGGGGAGGAGGTGTTGAAATTAGTGCTCATATTTATGGCGGACTTTCACTAGGTTTTGCAAAACCTGTTTACCTTGAAATTTTGGTACCTACTAATGTTCCTTTTGAGTTTAGTCTTTCTACCGAAAAGTATAATCCCGATAAACATTACATTGATAATATCTACGGCAAAGCACCTTTTACAAAAGGGTTGGATGAATTAAAAGTATATCCGGGCTTGTATATTAAAGCGGGAATGAGTTTTGAATACGCATCGCGTCAGGATAATATAAAAGCTATTGAAGCAGGCATTGTGGTGGATGGCTATTACAAACAAATTCCTATTATGGCTTTTGCCGATAATCACCCTTATTTTGTTTCACTTTATATCGGAATTAATTTCGGGAAAAAGTGGTATTGATTTTATAAATGATTACAGAAGAAAGAGTAAAAAAGCCAGACTGGCTTCGCGTAAAACTCCCCACAGGAGAAAGTTATCTTAAGGTACGCGAGATAGTAAGCAAACACAAGCTGCATACCATTTGTCAGAGCGGCAATTGTCCGAATATGGGCGAATGCTGGGGCGCAGGAACAGCAACCTTTATGATATTGGGTAACATCTGTACCCGATCGTGCGGCTTTTGTGCCGTTGCAACTGGAAGGCCTTTGCCTGTTGATTTTGAAGAGCCCAAACGTGTTGCCGAATCAGTAAATCTAATGGGCGTTAAGCACTGTGTTATAACATCTGTTGATAGGGATGAACTGAAAGATGGAGGCTCTGTTATCTGGGCCGAAACCATTAAAGAAATAAGAAAAGAAAGTCCCGCAACAACTCTGGAAACACTGATTCCTGATTTTCGTGGCGATTGGGAAAACCTGCAACGCATCATTGATGTGGCACCAGAAATCGTTTCGCATAACATGGAAACCGTACGCAGGCTGACTAAAGAAGTGCGTATTCAGGCAAAATACGACCGCAGCCTTGAAGTGCTAAAACGATTAAAGACCGGAGGCATGAGAACCAAATCAGGAATTATGGTTGGACTGGGTGAAAAGGAAGAAGAGGTGCTGGAAACCATGGACGATTTAATTAATGTTGGTCTGGATGTGCTGACAATAGGGCAGTACTTACAACCTACCCGCAAGCATTTACCTGTGGTTGAATTTGTAAAACCTGCTACCTTTGAGCTATATAAAAAAGCAGGACTGGCAAAGGGTTTCCGTTATGTTGAGAGCGGCCCGCTAGTGCGTTCGTCTTACCATGCTGAGAAACATTTGTTCTAATATTCCTTAACTATTTGTTTGACTTGTATAATAATCGAAAAACTTGTTTTGGTTTATTCATAGCAAGCGAATATATTTGCGTTCCATAAATTTAATAAAATGAAGAAACTAGTTACTACTGCCTTAATTATAACAGCTGCCTTTTCAACGTCTTTTGCTCAGCAGGACAAGTGCGGAGCTGATATTTTACTAAAACAAAAAATAGCAAAAAATCCGCAGATTGCTGCTCAGTTCGAAGAATTTGAGAGGGGTTTGGCTGATTGGAAAGTCAATAAACCTATTGGTTTCAGAGAAGGTGAGAAATATATTATTCCTACTGTATTTCACGTAATACATGAAGGTGGTAGCGAAAATGTTTCAAAAGCACAGATTCTGGATCAGTTAAGAATTCTTAACGAAGGATTCAGAGGTGAAAATGACAGCAGAGCAAGTACGCCTTCACCTTTTCTTGCTGTTGCAGGAGATTTGGACATTGAATTCCGCCTTGCACAACTTGATCCTTTGGGTAATTGCACAGAAGGTATTACCAGAACTTTTTCAAATAAAACAAATCAGGCCTCTGATGGTAATGGTGTTAAAGATGTAATTGATTGGAATTGCTATCAATATTTTAATGTTTGGATAGTAAAAAGTATTAACGTAGGTCAATCAGGAGTTATAGGTTATGCTCAATTTCCTGCCGGTGGTTTGTGCGGTACAGATGGTGTTGTGCTGGATTACAAATGGGTTGGAAGTATAGGAGGCGCAGTAGGTGCAGGTAATACGCTGGTTCACGAAGCTGGTCACTGGTTGGGTTTACGCCATATATGGGGTGATGAAATTTGCGGAACAGATGCTATTGATGATACACCTAATGCACGCAGAGCGAATTATGGAGTTTGTATTAATGATTTCCCATACATACCTGACACGCTTTGTGCAGGAACAGATAGCATTAACGGAGAAATGATGGTGAACTATATGGACTACTCATCTGATCAGTGTCAGACCATGTTTACACTCGGTCAATGTGATGTAATGGATTATACTTTTAGCGGAACAACAGGAACAAACGGAATTCGCTCATACATGTGGTCAGAGGCTAACCTGTGGGCCACAGGAACGCATGATGATTATACGGATGTTGCTTGTTCACCAATTGCAGATTTTACGGCAAATAAAAGATTTGCCTGCACAGGTGTTACTATCAATTTTGATGATATTTCTTATAACGCTACTGTAACAGGTCGCACATGGTCATTCCCCGGTGGAACCCCCGATGCTTCTAATGCAGCTTCACCTAATGTTAGCTATGCAGCACCCGGAGTATATGAAGTTACGTTAACAGCTAACAGCAGCGCAGGTGCCGGCAGCGTTACAAAAACCGGTTACATTCACATTGCTGCAGACGCACCATCTGTTACCGCTAATTATACCTATTTTGAAGATTTTGAAAGCCAGTCAGATTTTGACAATAATTGGGTTGTTATTAACCCTGACAACACTCAAAACAAATGGGAAGTTGCAGGAAATTTAATTACCCCATCAGGTGGAGGTGTATTAAGAGTTCGTAATATTGGAAATACCACTTTTGAGTATGAAGAAGCGATTTCTCCATCTTACAACCTGAGCAATCTTCAGGCACCGCTTATTATTAAATATCAGTACTCTGGGGCAAGCACCACCTTTTTGGGTGACCACACTATACCATTTGAATTTACTGTTGATGGCGATGCCTTCAAAGTATATTATTCAACCAATTGCGGAACAAGCTGGACTCAAATTCCGCAACTTGCATTGTCAGGCGATAATCTTATAAACGCAGGTTTGTATTCAGATTCATATGTTCCAAATGCACAAAGTATCTGGAATGAGAAGCAAACCAATGTGCCTGCCGGAGCAGCAAATTCAGACAATGTGAAGTTTAAATTTGTTTACGAAGTTGGTTCAGGTTTAGGTAATAATTTTTACTTAGATGCAATCCGCATTGAAAATACAACAGGCGTTGAAGAATTAAATTCTATGCTGGGCATTCAGCTCTATCCTAATCCATCAAATGGTTTAACCCGCATTTCTATGAATACACCAGAAAGCGGAAAATTGTCGCTCAACTTGGTTGATGTACTTGGAAGAACAGTTGCAAGCGTTTACAACGGAACTGTAAGTGCAGGTGAGCAGGTTTACAGTGTTGATGTAAATAATATTGATGCAGGAATTTATTTCTTGCAGATTAACTACAACGATAAAACAACTGCGGTTAAGTTGATCGTTCAATAATAACCTTATAGTTTTTACAAAAAAAGCCTTCGCGACAATCGCGGAGGCTTTTTTGTTTTATGCAGTATCTTTGCCCACTCATATTTTATATCTCACATGAAAAAAATAGCCATCAACGGTTTTGGAAGAATAGGAAGAATAACGCTGCGAGCTTTATTGGAAAGGAATAAAGTGGAAGTAGTTGCCATCAATGATTTAACCGATACCAAAACGCTTGCACATCTTTTTAAATATGATTCAGTCCACCGTAAATTCAACGGCAGTGTTGAAGCAGGTGAAAATTTTATTTTCATTAATGGAAAAAAGATAAAAGTATTTGCAGAGAAAGACCCTGCAAACCTGCCATGGAAAGAGTTAGATGTTGACTTTGTAATTGAAAGTACCGGAAAATTTACCAAAAGCAGCGAGGCATCTACTCACCTTACAGCAGGGGCAAAACGGGTAATTATTTCTGCTCCTGCAAGTGGTGATGATGTGAAAACTGTTGTGCTGGGTGTGAACGAAAATATTCTTGACGGCACTGAAAAAATAATTTCCGCTGCTTCATGTACTACTAATTGCGGTGCGCCCATGATAAAAATACTGGATGATAACTGGGGCGTTGAAAGCTGTTACATCTCCACTGTACACTCCTATACAGGCGACCAGCGTTTGCACGATGCACCACACAAAGATTTACGCAGAGCAAGAGCAGCAGCAGTTTCCATGATACCTACTACAACAGGTGCTGCAAAAGCCATTACCAAAATATTTCCTCACCTTGAAGGCAAAATGGGAGGTTGCGGTTTCCGTGTTCCAGTTCCCGATGGTTCTTTAACAGATATTACCTGCACACTGAAAAAAGATGCAACGGTAGAGGAAATAAATGCAGCTTTTAAGAAAGCTTCCGAAACCAGCATGAAAGGAATTCTGGAGTATTCAACTGAGCCGTTGGTTTCCATTGATATTGTTGGCAACCCAAACTCCTGCATTTTAGATGCTGAACTTACTTCCGTAGTTGGACATATGGTGAAGGTAATAGGGTGGTATGACAACGAAGCCGGCTATAGTAACCGGCTCGCTGATTTAGTGGAAAGGCTATAAACCCTCTCCTTTGGAGAGGGCAGGGTGAGGATTCTTACCTCTTCGCAATCGGAACGTAATTACGTTCTGTTTCTCCTGTGTAAATCTGTCTTGGTCTTCCGATAGGTTCTTTTGCAGCAATCATTTCTTTCCATTGTGCAATCCAACCCGGCAGGCGGCCCAGTGCAAACATTACGGTAAACATTTCAGTTGGAATGCCAATTGCTTTGTAAATAATACCTGAGTAGAAATCTACATTAGGGTATAATTTGCGTTCAACAAAATATTCATCATTCAGAGCAACTTCTTCCAGATGTTTTGCAAGATCAAGAATAGGGTCGTTGATACCGAGTTTGTTTAACACATCATCACATGCTTTTTTAATGATTTTAGCACGCGGATCAAAGTTTTTGTAAACTCTGTGTCCAAAGCCCATCAGTTTAAAAGGGTCGCTTTTGTCTTTTGCTTTATCAACCCATTTTTTGTAGTTACCACCGTCAGCCTGAATTTTTTGAAGCATTTCAATTACTTCCTGATTTGCTCCACCGTGAAGCGGTCCCCAGAGTGCAATTGCTCCAGCTGAAACTGAAGAATATAAGTTAGCGTGTGATGAGCCTACCATACGGACTGTAGATGCTGAACAGTTTTGCTCGTGGTCGGCATGAAGGATTAAAAGTTTGTCGAGCGCCTGAACAATTACAGGGTCAATTTCATATTGTTCGGTAGGCATTGAGAACATCATGTTCAGAAAATTCTCAACGTAATTGTATTTGTTCTGAGGATAAACAACAGGATGTCCAACAGAGTTTTTGTATGCCCATGCAGATATGGTAGAAATTTTTGCAAGTAAGCGGTGCACTGTAGTCTCTACTTCTTCCCACGGGCGGTTTGTTTGCTGCGACTCCGGATAAAAAGTTGAAAGCGTGCAGAGCATGGAAGCCAATACAGCCATAGGATGTGCTTTTTTAGGAAACGCTTCATAAAAGCGTTTCATATCCTCGTGAATGAGTGTATGGCGAACTATTTTTTTTGAAAAATCATCAAACTGATCAGTGCTCGGAAGTGTTCCATAAATAAGCAGATAAGCCACTTCAAGGAAACTTGATTGCTCGGCCAGTTGCTCAATCGGATAGCCGCGGTAACGCAGTATTCCGGTTTCGCCATCCAGAAATGTAATCTGGCTTTGTGTAGCTCCTGTGTTTTTGTAACCGGAATCGAGTGTGATGTATCCGGTAAGGTCGCGCAGCTTTGTTATGTCAATAGCTTTTTCGTTCTCTGTGCCAGTGATAACAGGTAATTCGAAGTTTTTCCCTTCTAAAATAAGTGTTGCTTTTTCGCTCATGGTTTCTGTTGGTTTTTTGCGGACACGATATTAGAGAATTTATTGATGAAGAAAAAAGAAATCCGCGTATTTTTTAATTAACAATCAGCGCTGAAATTTGTTCCGTTCAGTTGCCGGATAAAGTTATGCGTTCATTTGCTAATCTCAGGGCAATTTCAAATTGTTCTTCGGGCGTAAGATTTGAGTTGTCCAGAACCACTGCATCCGCAGCCTGAATTAGCGGATTTTCCTTGCGAGTAGTGTCTTCGTAGTCGCGCAGGCGAAGGTTTTCTACTATCTCTTCTAAGCTTACTTCGGTGCCTTTCGCCTTCAGCTCATCGTACCTTCGTTTGGCGCGAATGGCAGGATCTGCAGTCATAAATAATTTAAGTTCTGCATTCGGAAAAACCACGCTTCCTATGTCGCGTCCGTCCATTACCACTCCTTTATCTTCACCAAATTTCCGTTGGAGCGCTACCATTTTCTGGCGTACTTCTTTTATGCTGCTTATTTTGCTTACAATTACTGAAACCGCCATGCCGCGGATTTCTTTCTCAATATTTATTCCGTTCAGATAGGTTTGCGATGACTGAATTTTGGGATGAAAACGAAACTCAATTTTGATGGTATCCAGACTGGAAATTATTTTTTCGGTATCAGGCACTCCGTTTTCTATTGCATTGTTTTCAAGGCACCACAGCGCTACCGCCCGATACATAGCTCCGGAGTCAATATAGGAGTAACCTAGTTTTTTTGCCAGTTGCTTTGCCAATGTGCTTTTTCCGCAAGACGAATAGCCGTCAATGGCAATGGTAATTCTATTCATTAGGAGCGGGTTTTTCCTTTTTGTGGAAATCGCTGATGTTGGTGCTGATGCTGATGTGGTTGGATGCTCCTGCTAAATGATAAGCAGCACGCGCATAGCTAAATCTGAATTTTGAAATTTTAAGCCCAATACCCCATGAAATCCCCATAGTTCCGGGTCTGGTATCAACCTTCAGTTCTTGTCTGCGCATATAATTATAACCAAATCTCAGGCTGAAAATCTTGCGTTTGCCGGGAGCAAACTCACCACCAAAAATAAAGTGACGCATTATTTTATCTCCAATGTATTGCTTCTGTTTTATTTCTTCGCCAGTAAGCGGGTCAACAGTTGGTTCCTGATTATTCGGATCATCATACCGCAGATTTGGCTTTTGAAGATTGTGTGCAATGATGGAAATTTTGAAAGGCAAATGAGCAAATTGCTGCGACACTCCAACCTGAATTTCAAATGGCAATGATTCTGGATTTCCTTTGGTGTAGGACTGAAATTGTGCACCAATATTTTTTAAAACAACAGAAGCGGTAAATCCTTTTTTGCCCTGATACATTCCGGCAAGATCAAGTCCCATGCCCCATGAACTATAGGATTCCATGGAAGAAATTATTGTTTTCAGATTTCCGCCAACGGAAAAAATAGAGTCTTTTCCGAACTGATGTGCATAACCTAAATTGAGGGCAAATTCACCGGCAGAAAATTCTCCAAGCACTTGGCCTGTTTCGTCAGCACGGGTAAATGTTCCATAGTTAACATAGTGTACACCTACTGCAAATGTTCCGGGGATACTGTCGAAGTTTTTTGCAAATGCGGCATAGCCATAATTTACTTTTGAGAAGTAAGGTACATAATTAAGTGCAAGCTGATTATTCATCCTCGGATTAAGCGCTGCAGGGTTTTGTGAGAAAAGATTCAAGTCATCATCTTTCACCGAAATCAGATTTCCACCCATTGCTGCAATACGAGCATTGGCGTTCAGGTTCAGAAAATCATAGGTGCTTTGTCCACCCGTTTGTGCAAATGCAAAAACAGAAATAAACAGGAGCAGAAGAGAGGAGAAAAAGTGTTTTTTCATCAGTGCAAAGTAAAGATTTTTTATTCTCATAACGGTAACCCGAAGGTTTTAGTATTCGTCTGTAAAAATATTTTTTTTGCTGCCGTCATGCTGCACGTGTTTCAGCATCTGAATTGTTAAGACACTGAAACAAGTTCAGGGTGACGAGCAGATTTAAAACGCACATCCGATACTTAATTCCGGAAAATCGGCTTGGCCGAAATTTGCTTTCAGAGCAATACCAATATATACATTGTTTTTAGTGGTTTTCATTGGGTTCATAAAATAATAATTTACGCCAAGCTTATTGCTGTTAAAGCGCTTTATCCAATTACTGAAACCAGTTGAATATCCCTGCATCTCCTGCAGTTTTCCGAAAAAAGGATTGTAGAAATAAATGCCAAGTTGAGTAATTAGTCCGAAGTGTCCGATAATGAATTCGTGGCCCAGAAAAATCTGTCCGGTAAATGCACGGATGCGATGGTGGCTGTCATATATTTCCTGTTGAATAATAAAATCATAAAAAGCAGTATGGTAATTTATATGAATTCCCAGTTGCACATTGTTTTTATGACTGTAGCGTTTGGATATAAAGAGCGAACCCGTGTAAATAGGATATTTTGCTCCACCTGTAGGATGCAGTGAGCCACCAAATTCATTAGCACCAAAACCAAGTCTTACATTGAATAGGATTTTATTTGCGAAATCGGGAAGGCTGTCGTTTTTATAAAGTTTCGGGCGACCCGAGGGATAGCATTTCAGCGAAAGATTTAGTGCGGGAAAGTTGATGCCGATATTAGGAAGCTGGAAATGTGCGTCAGAATAATGTATGCCTGAAACACCTAACAGGATGGTGTAATAGTTAGAAATGTCGTAACGAAAATCAACGCTGCCGATTGCCATGTTGGTCATGGTGGTGCCAATAAGCCGGTTGTCGGGGTTGGTAGCGCGGTCGTATTTTTTGGTGAAGAAAGCAAAGCCCATTCCTACCTTCCATTGAAAACCCCACCTGCGGTATTTTTTGGTGTTAAAACTCAGGTTGGGCAGTACGGCAAAGCTGCGTCCTATAATATCATCATTGCCCATGATGCCATAAATGAGGGCAACGCCTGCTGTGGGATAACCATACAACTGATGCCACTTTTTATTTCCGCTGCATTGCTGGCCGATATTGATTTCGGAAAGTACAGCCGGCCCGCGCTCAGGAAAATCAGGGAAGTTTTTTATAATTTTTCCTATCCTTATTCCTGGTTCAATAACAATGCACTTTTTTGGAAGGGGTATTTCGGTGCGGGTGCTATCGCTTTGGGCAAATGAAGATTGCGTGATTAAGAAGAATGTGATTAATGCAATATTCTTTATCATAATTAGAGCCCTTCGACTACGCTCAGGGTGACAGAATGCCTATTTCATAATTCCGTAAAACTTCATTCTGAAATACTCATCAAATGCTTGTTTGATGGTGAGTTTATGTGCAACAAGAAAATCTGGGTCAGTCAATTTGTCTAAGAAGAACTGATCAGTCATTACCATTATTTCAGGATTTATTTTGTTGAAATAACCTTTTCGGATTCCCTCATTGTAATATGCTTTCAAAGCATTCATACAATAATCTTTAAAGGCATCAATCAGTTGCCAAAGATGCGGAAAAAATGTTTTAAGGTCCGCAAGGAAAAGGTTGGTTATATCTGAAATATGTTCTGATAAATATTGAACAGCATTTTTGTAACGGTTAAGGTATTCTACATCCTTATCATTCAGGTAAGCATCAAAGTGTTTAATCTCGTCTAACTTAAATGCTATGGTTGCAGCCAGTATTTCTTCGCGCGATTGAAAATACTTGTAAACAGTGGCTTTGCTGATGTTCATAGCCCCGGCCATCTTGTCCATAGTAACACCTTGCAAGCCCTTTTCGAGTAAGAAAGGAATTATGCGTTGTAGCAGTTCATCTCTTTTTTCAGGATTGTCTTTTCGGATTTTGTCGCTTGACTTTCTTCCCATAATTATGTGCAAAGTAAACTATTTTTAAATAAATAGTTTACTTTTGAAAAACATTTTCTATTTTTGAAGCATTAAAAACTTAAAAACTCATTCATTATGAAAACAAGGCAACTGAAATACCTCACCGTTTTTACTGCACCTTTAGTAAGTCTTCTTGCATTCTACGGCCACGGCTGGTGGACCTGGTCGCTGGTTATTTATGCCTTTGTAATGATTCCCCTTGGTGATGCGTTTGGTAAACAAAGCAAAGCAAACATGAACGAAGCCGAAGAGGAAATGGCGCTTAATGATCCGTATTACGATTGGATGTTATATGCTCTTGTTCCCTTGCAATATATTTTTCTCGTTATTTTTCTGTTTCAGGTAAAAGAACCCGGTCTCAGCAGTTTTGAAGTTTGGGGAAGAGTAGTAACCATGGGCATTGGCTGCGGAGTAATCGGAATTAATCTGGCACATGAATTAGGTCATCGTATTAACGGGTATGAGCGTGCTATGTCAAAAGCGTTGTTACTTACAACAATGTACATGCACTTCTTTATAGAACACAACCGCGGACATCATAAGAATGTGTCAACAGAGAAAGATCCTGCATCAGCCGACAGGGGAGAAGTGGTTTATTTCTTCTGGATCAAATCCATTGTGCTCAGTTACATTTCTGCATGGCATTTAGAGTCTGATAAACTGAAAAAAAACGGACATGCCTTTTTCTCCATTCATAATGAAATGATACGCTTTCAATTGATACAGCTGGCTTTGCTGACGCTTATCTATTTTGTTTTTGGATTAATGCCGCTGCTTTATTTCTTAGTGGCATCGCTCATCGGCATATTGTTATTAGAAACCATCAACTATGTGGAACATTACGGTTTGCGCAGAAAGAAAACCGGACCCGATAGTTTTGAGAAAGTATTGCCCGTTCACTCATGGAATTCCAACCACCCGGTTGGCAGAATTGTGCTTTTTGAACTAACCCGCCACAGTGATCATCATTACAAAGCAAGTCGCAAATACCAGGTTTTACGCCATTTTGAAGAAGCGCCACAAATGCCTTTAGGATATCCTGCTATGGTTTTGATGGCATTGGTTCCACCTTTGTGGTTTTCGGTTATGCACAAGCAGATTGACGAATACAGAAAGCAGTTGCCGGAAGGAGCTGCGCTGGCTTAATGCAGCGTCATGCTGAAGTTGTTTCAGCATCTCAGAGACACTGAAACAAGTTCAGGGTGACGTTGGTTAATTCCCTATTACAGTAAACTCCGTTCTCCTGTTCTGAGCGCGTCCTTCTTCGGTGTCGTTGGTAGCAAGAGGAGCGGTTTCACCAAAGCCTTTGTAGCTTAATCTTTCGGCAAGAATACCGTTAGTTGTTAAGTATTCGTAAACAGATTTTGCGCGGTTCTCCGAAAGTAGTTGATTGCTTTTATCATCACCTACATTGTCGGTATGTCCGCCAATTTCAATTTTCAGGTTTTTATTATTCTGCAGCAGAGCAAGTAACTTCTGTAATTCAGCAGTTGATTCTTCTTTCAACTGAAATGAATTGGTTTCAAAGAAAATATTTTTCAAAATCACCTTTTCACCTGTCTTCACCGGTTGCAAGCCTACATTCAGTTGATAAGGTTTAGTAATGTCTTTAATATCTTTCAGTGAAAAGTTCTCGGAGTAAAACAGGTACCCTTCTTTTGAAACATTGAGTGCATAGTTTTTATTTACCGGAAGGCTGACAAGAAATTCGCCTTTCTCGCTGTTGGAGCTTGATTCAACGACAACCTTGTTTGTTTCCAAATCAATCAACTCAAATTTTGCAACCAAAGGTTTCTTTGTGTCACTGGCAAATACACTTCCCTTTACATAGGTAACCATCGTTGGTCGTGCAGATTCATACAGCTCAAATGAATACAAATCAAGACTACCGAAACCGCCTTTGCGGTCAGAAGCAAAATAGGCTACTTTGCCAGAAGCGCCTACAATAAAGCTATCATCATTGTTCCAGGTGTTAATCGGATAGCCAAGGTTTACAGGTGTTGTCCAGTTGCCTGTTGCATCTTTGCGTGAATAGAAAATGTCTTTTCTGCCCATACCAGTGAGGCCGTCAGAAGAGAAATATAACGTTTGATTATCGGGGTGAATAAAAGGACTTTCTTCCTGTTCAGGAGTATTTATAACACTGCCCAGATTAACAGGAACGCCCCACACACCTTGTTCAGTAAGCGTGCTGCTCCATAAATCTTTATCACCTTTCCCCCCTGCACGGCTGCTTGAAAAATAAACTGTTTTCTTGTCAGGTGAAAGTGACGGTTGAGATTCCCACTTACTACTGTTAATAGGGTTGCGTATGTTCTGTGGTTCTGTCCAGTTATTACCCACTTTGCGTGAGAAATAAATATCGCAACCACCTAACCCTTCAGGTCGGTTGCAGCCGGTAAAAAACATCAGTTGTCCGTCAGGAGAAATGGTTTGAGCGCCTTCATTATCCGGTGTATTCAGAGGTGCACCTAAATTGCGGGCAGTAATCCATTCACCATCAGCCAGACGGCTTTCATAAAAATCTTCCTGTCCGTGTCCGCCACCCGCAGGACGGCTGTTGCGCGTAATAACAATGGTTTGCTCATCGGCAGTAAGCGCTGGAAAATATTCAGCGTCAGCAGTATTTACCCCGGCACCTAAATTCTTCGGGTCAAAAGGAACAGGTTTTTTTATTGCTTCGCTGCCAAACTCGGCAGTAAGCAGGTTTTTCTTTGCCTTTTCACGTGTTTCGGGCCGTGTGCCTTTGTATTCTAAAAATCGTTGAAGACTGGTTTTTGCATCATCGTATTTTCCCACCATCATTTGAATGTTTCCGAGTATAAAAAAAGCATTGGGAAAGAAGTCAGGGTTCGTTGTTATAACTTTTCTGTATTGTGCAATAGCCTGCTCGTACTCTTCCATTTCTGTATAAATATCGGCAAGCATAATGCGTGCTTCCAGAAATTTATCATCAGAATCAAGGGCTTTTAGCAGTGTGGTTCTTGCTAGTTCATCCTGTCGTGCATTATAGTAATCCAACGCAGTTTCGTATAGGTTGATGGCGCGTTTTGATTCAGAAGTGTATTTCTTTGGTTGCGCAAAAGAAGCAAGATGCAGGAAGCAGGATACCAGAAGTAAGAAGAGTAATTTTTTCATCAGGGAATGTTCATGTATTTGTGCGTTTGCAACGAAATGTTCCATTTCGGATGTTGCATTACATATTCAGTAATTAATGGCATCATTTCTTTTGCCTTGCTCCATTCGGGTTGCAGAAAAAGGATGCAATCCTTATTTGCCTGTTCAGCATTTTTCTCTGCCCATTCAAAATCGTTTTTGTTGTGGATAATCACCTTCAGTTCGTGTGCTTTTGCAAATACTTCAGGCAAAGGTGATGCCGTTTTTTTTGGTGAAAGACAAATCCAGTCAAAATTACCGCTCAAAGGATAAGCCCCGGAAGTTTCTAAGTAAATTGTTATTCCGTTTCCTTTCAGTTCTGCGCAGATGTAATCAAGATTGTAGGTAAGTGGTTCTCCTCCGGTAATTACTACTGCTTTTGAAGGATTGTTAAGTGCATTTGCTACAATGGTATCCGTATTTGTCAGCGGATGAAGCGAAGCATCCCATGATTCCTTAACATCGCACCAGTGGCACCCCACATCACAGCCACCTACACGAATAAACCAGGCAGGTTTTCCGCTGTGAAAACCTTCGCCCTGAATCGTGTAAAATTCTTCCATCAACGGAAGATTTTTACCGTTCTTTAACAATGTATCATCTTTTACCTGCAAAAGCGTGTTTTTTAATAAGGCTTCAAAATTAATTCTTTTACTTATTCAGGCATGTCGTTTGTCGAGACTTATGAACATTAAAGTACATCCAGCGGTATAAATCAGCAATTAACTATCCTGAGTATGACTGAAGCCCGACTGTTTGACGACTCGAAACACTTAGACCTTATTTATCAGCTTTTCGGTTTTGACCGGATAATGACTGAAAAAGAGTTGTTACTTGTTTTTCGTGACGAAATGACCAATGATACCGTTCATGATCTATTAGCTATTGCAGAAATAAAAATGAAAGGAGCCAGCGGTGAGAAAAAACTCATACGCAGAGTGTTTAATGTATTGGTTGAATGCGTTCAGAACATTGTTAATCATGCTGATGTTTCACCGGTTAAAAAATTAAATCAAGCTGCCATACTTGTTATTGGAAAAGGCATTGACCACTATTTTGTTATAACGGGAAACCTGATACGCAATGAGCGGATTGAAACGCTGAAAGAAATTATTGATCTTATTAATGGCTTAAGTCCTGAAGTGATAAGGGATTATTATACCGAAAAGATGAAAGTAGCAGAGTTCTCGGCTAAAGGTGGTGCTGGTCTTGGTTTGCTGGATATTTCGCGCAGGAGCGGAAGAAAATTGGAATATGATTTTCGTCCTGTGGATGATAACTTCTCTTATTTTTCATTCAAGGTAAACATATCATTCGAACTTGCTTTAGTTGAAGATCAAGCGGTGGTTAACAAAAAAGGCTAACACATCTTTTCAGATGTCTTAGCCTTTTCCGCTTTTATTAAGCAGCGTTTTATTTTTTCTTTTTGGTTTTGGCTTTAGGCTTGGTTTTGGCAGCAGCAGGTTTTGATTTGGCTTTTGCACCGGCCGGTTTGATTTTATTTAAACTGTTGGTTTCGCCAAATAGCTCACGCGATTTTTTGTTGTAAGCCTTTGCCGCTTCTTCGGCAGTTTTGAAAAACCCCAGATTATAGTTTACTTTTTTATGATACAGATTTGCGCGAAAACGTTTGTTTTCTTTTGTAACACCGCGATAACCGCTGCTATTATTTGTGTTGCTGTTAGATCTGCGCAAATCACTCATTGTTACATATTGCAAATTTTCCACGCGGCAATCCTGAACATTTCCGTTTTTAAAGCTCAGAAATAATTTGCGGTTACTCTTTGGCTTTTTTAAAAATTTCTCAGCAATCCATCGATGCAGGTAAATGGTTTCATATACCAGATTTTTTTTGGTTGTTATGCAGCGCTGAAAAATAGGGTAGCCACTGGAATGGGCACGCAGGTTATCCATAAAATTAACTGATGAAAGCTTTTTATCGCCTTTAACAGCTTTGTAACCTTTGTCATCAAGAATAGCGCTTTCGTTCTTAACGTTTTTTAGTTTGATTTTGTAACTCATGTTGTGGGGGTGTTAGTGGTTAATACTCAATTTGTTGCTCAAAGATAATAAAGTATTTTTCAATAAAGCAACAATTGTCATCGGACCAACACCTCCGGGTACAGGAGTGATGTAACTGCTTTTTGGTGCCACCTCATCAAAATCAACATCCCCCATGATGCGGTAACCCTTCTCGGTTTCAGGTGCATCTACCCGTGTGATACCCACATCTATAACAACCACCCCCTGCTTTACCATATTGGCTTTCACAAAACAGGGTTTGCCTAAAGCAACTACTAAAATATCGGCCTCGCGGGTATATTTTTCTATGTCGGGAGTGCGGCTGTGGCAAAGTGTTACAGTGCAGTTTCCGGGGTAGGTATTTCTTGATAATAAAATACTTACAGGCGAGCCCACAATGTTGCTTCTGCCGATAACAACACAATGTTTGCCTGCCGTTTCAATTTTATAGCGTTCCAGCAGCTGCATGATGCCATAAGGTGTAGCTGAAATAAAGGTGGGCAGGTTAAGAGCCAGTTTACCCACATTTAGCGGATGGAAACCATCCACATCCTTTTCAGGAACAATGGTTTCTGTTACCTTTTTCTCTGAAATGTGTTTGGGCAGCGGTAGCTGAACAATCAGCCCGTCAATGTCTTCGTTGTTATTAATGTTTTTTACTTCCTCAAGCAGTTCTTCTTCTGTTGTATCTGCCGGAAAACGAATAAGTGTGCTGTTAAAACCTACTTTCTTACAGGCTTTTACTTTTGAGGCGATATAGGTTTCACTGGCTCCATCGTTTCCAACCAGTATAGCAGCAAGGTGAGGTCTTTTACCACCATTTTTAATGATGTTCTCTACTTCAACGGCAAGTTCTGCCTTTATTGTTTCTGCTGTTTGTTTGCCGTCAATTACTATCATTAGCGCAATAAAATCGTTTGTTGCAAAAGTAGAAAAATAGGTGTCGGTTTAGAAAAAGTCTTTCCCGTGCTGCGTAGCTTACGGAGTTATCGTAAGCAAAAACTTCTGCTTCATTTCAGCTTTTTCAAACAGGCCGCTGATGTCGTGGTATTGAGGTACTGTGCTGCCATCCCATCCGGCACCGTTATTTTGCATGCCACTCATGCCTGCCATGCTGTTGTTGGGATATCCAGCCATGCTGCCCATACCATTCATTCCATTCATGCTGTTCATTCCATTCATTCCGCCCATAGAACCTGTATTCTGCATGCCACCACCTGTTCCGTTGCCCATGCCTCCGTAGGTTTGCATACCGCCACCATTTACCACACTGCCGCCATTGTTTGTATTTAAACTGCTAAGGTTAGCGTTATCCATGTCGGCAGGGCGGTCAACAGCAAATATCTCAACACCAAGTGTTAGTTCTTTTGCAAGGTCAGCAGCAACATAGCTGTTGCCGAACAGTTCTTTAAACGGTATAGATAGTTCATATACAAGTGTGTTTATGCTGTCCCAGTGCATGGCTATCATAATATTCCGACTTTCTTTAACAGTAGCAATTCCGTTCTGGGTGACAAAGCCTTCTGTAAGCATCACATAATTATTTAACAAAAAACCGGCTTTTATTCCTTCTATTCCGTTTTGGTTTTCAAGTATCAGTTCTTGTTCTTTACTGTTTTTATCTTTCTTTAGCGGAAACTGAATTGCAGTGTTTATTTTATTTTTTCCTTTGGTGCTAATGCTCACTTGCATGCCTGCCTGCATTATTTTATCCTGGTTTACAGGGTCGGGACATTGAAAGCAGAGATAGAGCGTGCTGTCGTCATTGGCAATGGAAAACATCAGTTGTGTTTTTGCTTCATACAAATTAAACGGGGTAACCCATTCCTTATAGTTGCCGTCAACTGTAACAGGCTTGGTTATCCGTTTTGATTGCGTTGTAGTTTGTGAAAAGCAACACACTGAAAGCAGCGTAAAAAGAAGGAGATTTATAATTCTGAACATCAAGCGCAAAAGTACGAAATAAGGGATTGTGATTCGTTTGTCCTTTGCTTAACGCTGACCACAAAGCTTTCTATAGTCGTCATCATTACCGGCTCTTAGTTTTACCCACATATTCAGTTGTTTGTGAACTTTGTTTTCCATCCGGCAAAACAGGGCGCTGTAATGAATGCCTTTATTGACTGAATTTAAGCCATTGATTTGTTCAGGATTTTTAGAAAGTAAATGAATACTATTGAATGAAGCGGGTTTCTGCAGAATAACCTTTGGAGCATAACTCACTTTCAGCACCTGCGCAAAAACAGGCGAAATAATAAATACAGAAACGAGTATAAGAAAAAGTGTTTTAAGCATTACCTGATTTGTTATGCAAAGATACAGATACCTTTGCCGCCAACCATGAAAGAGCCCAAGAACTTTATTTACATCGCCTACAACAAACCAGTTGGTATTGTCTGCACCACCGAAAAGATTGAAGGTAATATCATAGATGCCATCCAATATTCCGAACGCATTTTGCCTGTTGGCAGATTGGACAAAGCATCCGAAGGGCTGATACTCATGACCAATGACGGAACTATCATGAATAAGATAACGCATCCTGAGTTTGAGCACGAAAAGGAATATGTTGTTACACTTAACCTGCCGCTAATGACACGCTTTACAAAAGCAGTTGCAGAAGGAATGGATATCGGCATTGGTGTTACCAATCCCTGTAAAATAACTCCAGAGCCCGGCAGCAGACGCATCTTTCGTATTATCCTTAAACAAGGCATTAACCGTCAGATACGCAGAATGTGTAATGTCTTCGGTTATCAGGTTTTGAAGTTGCAGCGTGTGCGCATTATGAATATTACTCTTGGCAAATTAAAGGTAGGGGAGTGGCGACACTTAACAGAGGAAGAGAAAGCTGAGTTGTTTGCGAGTTTTGCAAAACACTAAAACTTATTTATCCAGCACTAAACGAAAGCACCCATTCTCTTTATGATGGTCGGGTGCAAAGCGGTTGCGGGCTTTATTTTGGCAGCGCAACTCATCACTGCGCCATGAGCCTCCTCTGGCAACACGGAACGTTTTTTTCTTAGTGTTTCGTGGGTTTAGTTTAGGGCTGTGTTTGTAAAACCCAAGGTTGAAATCATCACTGCAAACTTCCCATGCGTTTCCGCTCATGTCATACAATCCTAATTCATTTGGCTTCTTTTGTCCGACTGGGTGCGTTTTGTTTTCGGCATTATCTGCAAACCACGCTACTTCATCCACTGTATTGCTGCCGCTGTAGGTATAGCCTTTGCTTAGCTTTCCGCCTAAAGCAGCGTATTCCCATTCTGCCTCGGTGGGCAAACGAAAATGTTTGCCAGTCAACTGAAATAACTTAACCAGAAAGGCATCTATTTCTTTCAGTGTTATTTCTTCAACCGGACAATCTGAGCATTTGAAAAAGCTTGGATTACTTCCCATCACAGCTTGCCATAGATCCTGTTTTACTTCATATTTGCCGATGTGGAAACTGTTCAATATAACACTGTGTCGCGGACTACCACCTCTTGTTTTATCATCACTTCCCATTTCATATTCACCGCCCTCAACAAATATCATTTCGGGATAAACGCCCTCTAATATAGTAGCAACAGGTGTTGTTTTCTTTACTCCATAATCAGGTCGCATTCCTTTGTCCATTTCATACCGTAATCCGAATTGAATAAAACTTCCCAGACCAAAAGGTCTGCCTTGCTGCACGCCTCTTTTCAGGTAGTAATCTTTATCGCCAATGCAGGTGCCGATGCAAATGTTTTTAGTAGTGAGGTAGTTTTTTCCTTTGGTAACAATGCTGTGCGCTCTTAGGCCGTAGTAGGCTTTGTCCACTGCATCGGAATAGTTGTTTCCTGTAACCAAACCCAAACGCAGAGCCGCGCCAATACCATAAGCAAACATGGCAGTAGCTGAACTTTCAATAAAATTATTCGGGTCATCTTTTCTTACGGGCAACTGAAACCAATGTCCTGTCTTTGCATCCTGCAATTCGGGGAGATGCACAATCATTTCTTTCAGGTATTCTGCAAACTCATTCCAGTGCGGATTGCTTCGCGGAAGTGTTTCTAAAATATCAGAAAGCGTTACAATAATCCAGCCGTTTCCTCTGCCCCAAATCTCTGCACTTTTTCTGTCGTCTTTTGTTTGCCAATGCGGTTTGCTGCAAAGACACAAATGATTTTTTGTGTCGGCATCCCAGCCATGCCGCCATAAGCCCCATTGCTCATCACGCAGTTTCTCGCGATGCACTCTTAGTTGAAGAACCAACTCATCTAAATATTGTTCATCATGAGTTGCTTCATACATGGCGAGTAAAAACTGTCCCACCATAAAACCGGTATCATCCCACAGCTCGGTAAAGAGCATGAGGTGCGAAACGCCACCTTCCTTTGTTCTGCGGATATTTTTATAATCATCAAATATCTTTTCACACTTCCTCAAATACTTCAGCTCGCCTGTGGTCTTATACAAAAAGGCCATGCCTAAAGCAGAAGCCACGGCATTAGGTGTTTTGCCGTTTGCAAAACCATAGTTTTTGTCCATGGCTTTTTTAATGTAGTTGAAATAGATTTGTTTTTGCGGTTCTGGACTTAGCTCATATTCCATCACCATTACTTTTAACAGCGATGCATTCTGCCAGTCCCATTTATAATGATTGGCGGGCAGGTATTTTTCGCGGGCATATGCATCAAGCGAATCAACCCAGGTTTGGGTAAAGGCTTTATGTGATACAGTGATTAAAAAAAGAAAGACAATAAACTTAACGCTGCACTTCATTAGTATAGAATACGAAGTTGCGAATATACTGGTATTGAAGGGTTGTGTTTACTCCTTCACCACTTTATCAGTTTTTACTAACTCACCTTTTTCATCAAATAATTGCAGAAGATATAAACCCTGAGGTAAATTGCCCAACCAAAGTGTATTGGTGTTGGTTGCTTCTGCTACTCTTTGACCAAGGGTGTTGCACAGTTTAAGGTAGGCGGGTGAGTAGCCGGTGATTGTTATAGAGGTGGTGGCGGGGTTGGGAAAGAGGGTAACATCAATTAAATGATTTGCTTCAACAACATCTGTAATCAGACTGCATGCATTATTTCCTTCTGAGTATAAAACTATATCGTCTTCAATAAAACAAATCTGACCACCAATTGCATCAACAATATAACCAGGAGATGGTGAAAGTAATCCGTTTGTTGAGCCAATACCTTCTATGTAATAAATATTATAATAATTATTTATAAACCATCTTTTTCGATAGTTATTCCCTATCAGAATTGAATCGATAGCTATTACAGTATCGGGTGGACCAGTATTGCATTGAATATATCCTAAAACACTATCTCCAACTGTTAAATTAAAATCATAAAGTAATTGTTCATTAGTTTCAGCGGGAGGAACAACAAATACTTTTCTTACTGAAGCATCTTGTCGTATAGCACCTGCATAACGTCCAGGCTCTATCCAGCTTCCTGTTGAATCACAATGGCCATTCATTGCATCAATAACAACAGCGGGTATGAAAATTTTATGGTAAGTGCTGCTATTAATTAATGTATCGCTATCAAAAGTGTAAGAATAATTTATTGCCCACATATCAAACCCCTGTCCGCAATAACTCCAGCTATAATTATTCCATATTGCATTTGAATCAGGGAAAGGATGGTAAACATTGGTCTGCGCCTCCGCCCGATGCTGAACCAAGTTCAGCATGACGAAGAGAACAATCACCAACATTTTCCGCATCCCCAAACTTAAACAATTTATTCCTTCACCACCTTCTCCGCTTTTACCAAGCCGCCTTTGGCATCAAACAATTGAAGCACATATAAACCCTGCGGCAAGGTGCCAAGCAACAGTTTGTTAGTATTGTTTTCTTCTGCTACTGTTTGACCAAGTGTGTTACACAGTTTAAGGTAGGCAGGTGTGTAGCCGGTGATGGTGAGTTGGGTGGTGGCGGGGTTGGGGTAGATGGTTAATGGATAGCTTGTCATATCCTCAATTCCGGTAGATGAGCGTATAGTATTTAATGTAGTATTTGTAACTATGGGTGGATTAAAATCAAAATATATATTAGCGGTGTTTGTTATTTCAGTCCATACAGGCAGGTTTGCGTTTTGCTCAATTTCATATATTACATAACCATGGCTTGCAGGCTCGTTTGAATTACTGTCGGGTAAATTGATATTGTTAAATCTAAAATCTAAAACTCGGTTATAAATTATATCTAATTCCATAGGATGACTGCTGCTGATTATTTTCAGCGATTGAAGATTTAAATCAGTATCAAGACTGTCTATAATATGTATATCAATTGCTTCGGCATTACCTGTGTTTTGAAACTGAATGTAATAATACATTGTTTGATTGTTACTGATAAATCCGTCTGAGCCAAAGCCTTGCGGAGAAACGCTTTTAATATTGGGGTCATACGAATTTATAACAGGATAACACATGTCAATATGATTATCTGCATCCTCTTCTGATGGCAATACAAGCATACTCAGGCAAATTGTATCTCCTATTTGAGCTACGGTATCAGTAACAACTCTAATGAATGCACTAAAGTCGTTTGTATAATAATTGAGATTTGTAAAGTTCCAGAATAATGTATCTCCGGTTATAAGAACGGGGGTTGGGTTTGCATAAACTAAAGTAAGTTGATTATCTAAAACAAACTTTACTATACCGTTTGTTTCTTCACAACCCGAATTTGAAGCGTATATATTAATAACCGATTCTCTTCCAGGTCTGAACGGAATGGTAATGAAATGGCCTGCAAGGTCTCTGTCAACTGTAATATCGGGACCCTGTAATAAGACAGAACCAACTATGGTTTCTCCTGAGTTATCTGTTGCTGTAACAGAATACACTCCAGTACCTAATCCTCCTATTGAATCTGAATATTGTGCAGGATTGGTATCCCATTCATACGTATAGGGAGGCACACCATCTGTTGCTTCAACATTAATATATCCTTCGCCAATAGTGCATGTAGCCTGGCTCATACCTTCAAGTGTTAATGTAAAATTATCTCCGTTGATACGAACAATTCTATTTTGCACACTTCCGTTATAAGTGGTAAAAGAGCCAGCAGCAATTATTTTTCTATCAGATTGGGATATAATACAGTTTATGTTATTGTCAAACCCGTCACCCGGATTAAATGAAAAATCTAATAAGCCGTTGTAATGTAAACGTGCAATTTTGGGTCTTACAATTCCATTATAAGAAAGAAAAGAACCTCCGACTAAAATTTTTCCGCTTTGGTCAAGGGCAAGACATTTAACAAATGCGTCAAATCCGTTCTGATCAAAAAATGATGTGTCAGTCTCACCGGTTACAAGTTGCCTCGATGTATAACTTACAGTATCAAAACATGCTTGTGTAAATTCTCCTCCAACAAGCAACTTATCATCAGGTTGTATAGCTAATGTATTAACACGTGTATTAAAGCCATTACATATATAATAGGTGTTATCCCAACTACCATTTGCATTTAAACGGGTATGATTATTTTCTTCTATCCCATCAAAATAATCAAATGATCCTGCTAGCATTATTTTTCCATCATCCTGAATAAGTATTGTTTTAACGTAAGCTTCATTGTTTCCTGTTATTCCATTACCTGTATCAAAAAGATTATC
>CAMBRL010000018.1 GCA_945870105.1 Chitinophaga pinensis | reverse complement strand
AAAAAGTAAAAAAAGAATAACGTTCTTCATTATTGGTTTAGATACAGAAACAATGCCATGTTCCATTTTACAAACTGCTTACGAGCTCTTTCATTATTTGTGTCATTTTCACTTCTGCCTTTGCTGCAACTTCAATAACATCCTGATGGGTTACTTCAACTATTTTTCCCTCCACACCAAGGTCAGTAATAATTGACATGGCAAAACAACGCATCTCGCCATGACGTGCAACAATAACTTCGGGCACTGTTGACATTCCTACTGCATCTGCTCCAATGATTCTTATATATTTATATTCAGCAGGTGTTTCAAAACAAGGTCCTGTAAGACCTGCATAAACACCCTGCTGTACTTTTATACCTTTTTTTCCGGCAATTTCAACTGCTTTATTTATCAGTTCTTTGTCATATGTTTTGCTCATATCCGGAAAGCGTGGACCAAGTTCTTTGTAGTTTCGTCCAATCAATGGATTATCGGGAAACAGATTGATGTGGTCATTTAATATCATTAAATCTCCGATACTGAAATCTGGATTCATTCCTCCGCTAGCATTGGAAACTAATAGTGTATGAACACCTAAAAATTTCATCACACGCACAGGAAACGTTACTTCTCTCATGGAATAACCTTCATAGTAGTGAAAACGCCCTTGCATGGCAACCACATTTTTACCACCAAGTTTTCCGAAAATCAGTTTCCCGCTGTGTCCTTCCACAGTTGAAACAGGAAAATTGGGAATTGATTCATAACCCAGCGAATGCTCAATTTCAATTTCTTTTACCAGCCCGCCTAATCCTGTTCCCAGAATTATTCCAACCTCGGGTTTGAAGTTGGTTTTTGTCTGTATATACGTTCCTGTTTCTTTAATTTTTTCCAACATACTTTAATATCATTTTATTAAATTCCTCTTTGTCTTTTTCATTAAATTTTATCTCAACTGGCAGATAATAAATAGGCAACTTTCTTAATTCTTCTATGTCTTTAAGCCGCATTGCATCTTTTTCCGTTGTAAGGATAATTTTATTTTCGTTTGCAATAGTAGAGAATATTTCAACTATTTTTTTGATGTCAGCATCTGAAAATAGGTGATGATCAGAAAATTCAAGGTGCTTAATAAGTTTAGCTGAGATTTTTATATAAGCTTTTATCCCCTTAGCATCAGCAATTCCTGTAACAAGCAAAATATTCAGAGTGGGTGAAATAACTAGCTTTTCTGAACTAAAAACTGATTTAATTTCAATCGCATAAACCACCGAAGAAAAAAACATGTTTTGTTTTTTTTCAGGATTAACCCTTTCAATTATTTTATCACGTTCATTATCTTGCAATGTCTGCGGACACTTACTTATTACAATAATATCTGCACGCTTTTTTGCTGAAAATGGCTCTCGTAAATTTCCTGCAGGAAGCAAAAAGTCTGTTTTGAAAATAGTTGAATAATCTAACAATAAGATAGAAAGTCCTGGCTTTACTGCGCGATGCTGGAAAGCATCGTCAAGCAAAACAACTGATGTTTGCGGATTGTCCTTCAGAATTTTCTCAATCCCATCTTTTCTTTTTTCAGAAACTACTACCGTAATTTCTTTGAACTTATTTTTTAGTTGCAAGGGCTCATCGCCAACCATTTCAGTCGTATTGTTCTCAGAAACATATAAAAAACCACTTGTCTTTCTTCCGAAGCCACGACTGAGTGTAGCTATATTTTTATATGATGAAAAAAGTCTTACCAGGTATTCAACATGCGGTGTTTTGCCTGTTCCTCCTGTTGTGATATTTCCAATTCCAATAACGGGAACAGCAAATTTATTTTCCTTTAGAATTCCTAAATCAAAAAACTTGTTTCTGACAAAAATAATTATGCCGTAAACAAGCGAAAATGGAAGAAGTAAAAGCCTGAAATTCATACCGCGATAAAGGTAGAAAGGTTTTTAATACCTGTTTTTTGATTTTTGACACCTTATAAAAACACAGACAGGAAGTATTCTTTAGCCGTTAAATTGAAATATTTACGTTGTTAATATCAACCAAACATAAAACTTCCTATTTTAGCCCCTTTATTTGCCTGATGAAAAGACGGCAGAAACACTTTTTATGAGAATAAAATCAATTATTTTTACGTACTTAATTCTCTTATCATCAGTTATTTGTGCCCAAACACAAGGTAACGGCTCAACAAGCGGAACGGCAGAGCAAACTCCGGGTGCGGCTGCAAAAACACCGGTAAAACAGGCCGAAGCAGGAAATGTAGAATTACCCAAAACAGAAAGTGAAGTTGCTTTGGAGCATTTTACCATTGCGCAAAACAAGCAAAGTCAAAAAGAATACAAAGAGGCTTTGGAAAATTACGACAGAGCAGTAGAATTAGACTCTGTGTTTTACGAAGCCTTTGTAGCAAGAGCAGGAATCAGGTTTCTTTTGCTGGATTTTGAAACAGCATTAGCCGACTATAATCGCGCCATACAAATCACCGAAAAAAAAGCAAAGCAATTTCAGAAAACAGGTGATGTAAAAAAGGTATTGGACGATCTGAAAGGTTCAAGACAAGACTATGCAAAAGCGGAATATATTAAAACCCGCATGGGCGATATTTATTACAAACGCGGAAGCGTAAAACGCTTTATGGACGACAAGGCCGGTGGCTGCGAAGACCTTCAGAAAGCCAAAGAACTGGGCGCATTCAAAGCTAATCCCGAACTAAAAGATTTTTGCGACCAATAAACGCAACTTCTTTTCATAAAACATGCAATTATCAGAAATCATAAAAGCTATTGAGGCTTTTGCTCCGCTGTCTTATCAGGAAAGCTACGACAATGCAGGTTTAATTACCGGAAATCCAACACAGAATATTACAGGTGCATTAATTTGTCTGGACAGCATTGAAGAAGTTATTGATGAAGCTATTCGTGAAAAGTGCAATCTTGTAATTGCTCACCACCCGATTATTTTTAGTGGGCTTAAAAAGATTAATGGCAAAAATTATGTGGAACGCACCATTATTAAAGCTATTAAAAATGACATTGCCATTTATGCCGCTCACACCAATCTTGACAATATAGAGCATGGCGTAAATTCAAAAATTGCTGAAAAATTAGGCTTAAAAAATTGCTCAGTTCTTGAACCGAAATCAGGATTACTTAAAAAATTAGTGACATTTTGCCCAAGTGATAAAGCTGCTGAAGTGCGCGATGCACTATTTAAAGCAGGGGCAGGAAAAATCGGACACTACGATGAATGCAGCTATAATTTGGAAGGCTTCGGCACTTTCCGGGCAGGCGAAGGAACTAAACCATTTGTTGGAGAACAAAATATACAACATCAGGAACCGGAAACCCGAATTGAAACCATTTTCCCCTCACAACTGCAATCAACTATTTTAAAGGCATTATTTACTTCACATCCTTATGAGGAAGTGGCTTATGATATTTATCCGCTTGAAAATGAATATAAACAAGTTGGCTCTGGGCTTTTAGGTGAACTGGAAGATCCCTTGGATGAATTGGCTTTTCTCAAGAATTTAAAAACTTCATTAAAAACAGATTGCGTTCGCTACACAGCGCTTACTGGCAAGAAAATAAAAAGGGTTGCTATATGTGGTGGTTCAGGTAGTTTTCTGTTAAAAAATGCCATTTCAGCCGGAGCAGATGCTTTTGTTACAGCTGACCTTAAATACCACCAGTTTTTTGATGCCGTGGGCAAAATACTGCTTGCCGATGTGGGACACTTTGAAAGTGAGCAATTTACGGGTGAAATATTTTATGACTTATTAATGGAAAAATTTCCTACTTTTGCCGTCCGTTTGTCAAAAACTAACACCAATCCGGTAAACTATCTCTGAAAAACATGATAAAAGCAAAAGTAAAAGCTAAAGAATCAGCAAAACCAGTTGCCAATTCAAAAGAAGAAAAAACAAAAGCAAAAAAAGTTGAAGCTAAACCTGCTAAAAAGGAAACAGCTAAAAACCAATTAGATTACGCAGAACCTGCAAAACCAAAAGCAAAACATAAAGACATCAGCCCTGATGTAACAATTGAAGAACGTTTAAAAGCGCTTTTCAATCTTCAGCAGATTGATACAGCAATTGATAAAATCAGGATTGTGAGAGGCGAGTTACCTTTAGAAGTTCAGGATCTGGAAGATGAAATTGTTGGACTTGAAACACGCGTAAAAAATTACACTGACGAAGTGAATGTTTTTGAAGACACGATTGTTCAGAAAAAACAGCAGATGAAAGATTCGCTGGCTTTGATTAAAAAGTACGAAGAACAGCAGAATAAAGTCCGCAATAACCGTGAGTTTGATTCGCTGACCAAAGAAATTGAATTCCAAAACCTGGAGATTCAGCTTTCTGAAAAAAGAATTAAAGAAGCGAAAGCAAACATTGCAGCTAAAAATGAATTTGTTGAAAAAGCGCAAACTGAATTGGATGACCGCAAAGCTGATCTGAAACATAAGAAAGCTGAACTTGACGATATTATCAAAGAAACTGAAAAAGAAGAGAAATCGTTGGTAAAAGAATCAGTAAAGGCAGAAGAAGTAATGGACGAGAGACTGCTGACAGCTTACAAACGTCTGCGCTCGAATGCACGCAATGGTTTGGCTGTTGTAAACATTTCGCGTGATGCATGCGGTGGTTGCTTTAACAATATTCCTCCACAGCGTCAAATGGATATCCGCATGAGAAAGAAAATTATCGTTTGCGAATATTGCGGACGAATTTTGGTTGATCAGGAACTTGCAGGAATTGAAGTTGTAGAAGAAGAAGCATAGACTAAAATTTAAAAATACAGAAAAGGGATTTCAGTTTGAAGTCCCTTTTTTGTTTCTGAAAACATGAGATACTTTTCTGTCGTCTTTATTTTTCTTCTTTTCTCGCTAAAATCGTTTGCCGGTTTTGATTTCAACACCAACTGCCGCGATGCTTATGAAGATATTGTAAACCTGAAATTCAAAGCAGCTAAAATAAAATTAGATAACGAGAAAAAAGTAAATGCCGGAAATACGATTCCTGTTTTTCTGGATAACTACATTGACTTCTTTACGCTCATCATTGGTGAAAATCCAAATGATTTCAGTGCGCTGCAAAAGAACAAAGACATTAGATTAAGACAACTGGAAAAAGGAGATTCAAAATCTCCATGGTTTCTTTATTCGCAGGCGGAGGTGAATTTACAATGGGCTTTTATTCACGTTAAATTCGGAGAATATCTTGCTGCTGTCGGGGAAATAAACAAAGCCTACAAATTACTGGAAGACAATCAAAGTAAACATCCCGGCTTTTTGCCCAACATGAAAAGTATGGGCTTGCTGCATGCCATTATAGGAACGGTGCCGGATAATTATAAATGGGCCGTAAACATCATGGGAATTGATGGAACCATCAAACAAGGCGTAAAAGAACTGAACACAGTTGTTGCACAGTCGCAAACAAATTCTGAATATAATTACCTGCTTACCGAATCGCTTTTCCTTCTTTCGTTTGTTGAACTTAATCTTTCAAAAGACAAAGACAATATTGAAAAACTTTATACAACGCTGAAATATCTTCCCGGCTACAATCCGCTGCTCACCTTTGCCAAAGCAAGCATTGCAATAAAAACTTCACGCAACAATGATGCTATTTCATTTTTGGAAAAACGTGCTGAAAGTGTGGAGCAATATCCATTTTACTATTTGGATTTATTGACAGGCGAAGCAAAGTTGAACCGCTTAGATATGGATGCAGATATTTACATCAAAAAATACATTGACAATTTTAAAGGCGCGAGTTATATCAAATCTGCTTATCAAAAATTGGCGTGGTTTAGCCTTCTGGTAGGCGATACAGAAGCATATAAGAAAAACATAAACCTTATCCCAAACAAAGGGAATGACATTTCTGATGAAGATAAACAGGCACAGAAAGAAGCTGATGAAAGCATAATTCCAAATCTAAAATTATTAAAAGCGCGTTTACTTTTTGATGGCGGTTATTACCTGCAGGCATTGACCATATTGGTGAAAGAAGGTAATGCAAAAGATTTTACAACGGAAAAAGATCAACTGGAATTCACCTACCGTCTTGGCAGGATTTATCACAGTTGGGGAAAGCCGGATGATGCCATTCCTTATTATGAAATGACGATTAAGAACGGAGCAAAAAGCACGCACTACTTTGCTGCCAATGCATCGCTAAACCTGGGTCTGATTTATGAAGAGAAAAAAGATTACAAAAAAGCACGAAATTATTTTGAGATGTGTCCTTCATTTAAGAATAAGGAATACCGCAACAGCATTGGCCAAAAAGCGAAAGCTGGCTTGAACAGGATTGAAGGAAAGTAATTTCGGTTAATCCTTTTTACGGATAACAATTGAATGATGAAGTCCTAAAATTGAGTTGAAGGGACTAATCATGAACTCCATTAGTTTAATTACAGGTTCACAAAACGATGGGAGAATTTGCCTGAAATTTAAACCGCCAGACAATAAATACCTCAGATAATTAGGTAAGACTTTTTGTTCAACCACTTCCAGTTGAGGGTATTTCTTTAGGAACACACTCAGGTCACGTTTAAAGACAACATAACTTAATGCCTGGTTTGCTCCTTCCATCACTCCGCCTACCTTATACTTCCATTCATTTTGTGACTTATCAAATGTCTCCGTATCAAATATGCGCTTGTAAAATCGGGAAGCAATTGCACCGTGGTAGGGCTCTATCAGTATGCATCCGCCACCAGGTTTTAAAACCCGCAGCAACTCATTAAAAAAACTGTCAACGTCCGGCAAATGGTGAAAACAATTAATAGCATAAAATGCACGTGTTGAATTGTCGGGTAAATCCATTTTTTGTGCATCTAATATTCTGTCGAGCCAGGGCGATGACTTAATATCTGTGCTGATAATTTCGGGATATACTTCTTTAAAAAAACTTACACCTGCTCCAAGCTCTATCCTGTCGCCCGTTGCTGAAAAGTATTTATTATCTGCATTAATACAGGCATCATAAAATTCGCGAAAAACGTGGCGCATTATTTTTTTCTCCATCAAAACCTGACGGTGAATCTCCAACAGTTTATCGCTGTTTACATCCACGCCCTGCAAACGGGGTTCGTAAAGAAATTTGCGTACCGCAACAAACAAAGACATAGGCTATTTACCTTTCTGTTTATTCTTTTCGTCAACAGCCTGTTTCAGGTTGTTTTTTGCCAATTGAAAATCAGGTTGAATACGTATAGCCTGGCTGCAGGCTTCAATTGCTTTGTCGTATTGCTTTAACACATTGTATGCCGAGCACATGTTGTTGTAGGCAAGTGCGTAATCCGGTTTTATTTTCAATGCATTCTCTGAGGCTTCAATACATTTTTCATAATCGCCCATGTTATAATATTCCAGGCTGAGGTTAAGATAACCATCAGCAGTAGGATTAGTTTTCAACTGTTCAATCATATTCTCAAGGCGCAGATTTTTGCCTCCACTGCTTTGCAATGCCATACTATAGTACAGCTGGATATCGCGGTGTTTGGGACTTAATTGCAAACCTTGCTGCAGAATATTCAGCGCTTCCTGGCTACGCATCTGCTCAATTAAATACTTTCCATAGTAACGATAGGTTTCAGGATTTTTGTTATCCAATGAAATTGCTGATTTGAAATAGCTTTCAGCATCAACTGGCTTACCCATTGAAGCATGAAGAATTCCAAGATTAATATGTACATACGAGTAATAAGGCCACAATTCTTTGGCTTTATTGAAGGCTATTAATGCTTCTGCGTAATTGCCTTTTGCCATTTGCGAATTACCATAGTTCATCCAGCCGCGACCATTGCCGGGCGATTTTACAGTAACATCTTTCCACAGTTTTTCGCCAGACGACCATACATCATTACGATGATGGGCACCAATACCGTGAGCAGTAAGCAGCAGGAGGCAGGATGCAGGCACAAGTATTTTCGCTATTGGTTTATTGAAAATGGATTCATGTTTGCGGATGAACAGAACGCAAGACCAAACAACCGCCATTACCAAACCGATATAAGGAAAAAACGGACGATGATCATTCAACACTTCAGCAAAAGGAAAAAAACTGGATGTAGGAAGAAGTGCAATAAAGAACCATAGAATTCCAAATGCAATCGGGCGCGATTCTTTTTTCGCGGAAGCATTGACTGCAATTGACAAAAGAAAAATAATGAACAGCGTTCCGATAATCACACGATCGTCAAACATATTTTGAATTGGTCTCCAATCGGTATCAGCAGTGAGATTAAATGGCAAAAAGAAATTATTAACGTAGTGGACAATTACAAACGTTTGCGTTTGTAAATAGGTAATAACATTTACTCCGCCCGGAGTAAATAATTCCGGTGTTTTGTGTTGTGAATAAGCAAAAAGCAGCCCACCAAGTATTAAGCCGGGCAATACCATTAACAGTGTTTTTAAAACATTGCTGAAACCGTTTGCTGAAAAAACTGTTGTTAGCGAAGTTTCTTTTTCAAACAGAAGAATGTAAGTAAACAGTAAAGGAACAAACATGAGGGTTGGTTCTTTTACACTAAAGCCAACTATCATCGGAAGCAGAAACAATTGAAATTTCCGTTGCGCAGGAAAATAGATGTAGATAAGAAAGCCAAGAATAATCATGAACGTGCTGAATGATTCAGCGCGCTGGATGATGTAATTAATGGTTTCGGCATTAGCAGTATGGTAACAGAAAAACGCAGTGGAAAAAAGTGCAGCCCACTTATTGTATTCATGAGGTGAGGCGGCATCATAAATAGTATTGAAAAAGAAAAAGAGTGCAATTGCCAGCAATAGAAAAACAATGAAAATGCTTAAATGATATTGAAAGGGAACAGGTTCATCTTTTCCTCCCAGCCAGAAATCAATTGCATTGAGTGTGGTTAGCCCCGGGCGATATGCCTGATTTGCGGGCAACGAACTGAACGAAGTTCCGTCACTGAAAAATGAAGGAATGTTTTTTATATCGCGGATGGCAGCATTGGTTTCAATGGTGTGCGCATCATCGAAATGGAAAGGATTGTTGAAATGGTTGGAATAGGTTAGAACAAGCCCTGCGAGGGCGAGCAGACAGGCAACTAAGAATATTCTGTTTTTCATAAGCGCAGGTTTAACGCTAAGTTTTGAAATTGGTTATCGTCATTGCGAGGTTTTTTTACCCGAAGCAATCTTGTTATAGTATGCAGTAGTTCATTTTTGAGATTGCTTCGTTGCACTCGCAATGGCGTTTCGGAGATTGCTTCGCTGCGCTCGCAATGACGTGATGCCTAAAAATCTACCCTGTAATAAAACACCGGCAAAAAGCCCAGCTGATAATCTGTTTTAATTGGATCTGCACCGCCAACATATATTTTGCGCAACACGTTTTTGGTTTGTGCAACGTTTACTAAGTCCACTCCTATTTCGTGGCGTAGTTTCTTAGCATTGATGGCGTAATTGATTTTTACATCAAAGCGGAAATAGTATTTGTATTGAAGGCTGTTGCGTTCTGCATCAGATGCTGTTACATCAATTGGGGTGTATCTGCGGCCGCCTGCGGTGGTTAGCTTACCTCCTATTCCAAATGTATTAGGGCGCTTTTTGCCCCACTTGAATTCTTTTGTTCCGAGCAGGTTTATGATGTAGTTTCCGTTGAAATCGGTGTCGTAGGTTTTGCCGTTGCTGGGTTTGTAAATAGAGTTGTAAAGCGTTCCTGAGAACATGAAGAAGTAGTTGCGGTTATAGAATTTTTCGATGGTCAGTTCTACTCCGTAATTCTCGGCTGTGCCATCGGCTACCAGTTTTCCGGGAAAGTAGCGGTCGAAACTTGTTCCTTCATTCAAGACAGAATAAGAGGAAGGAAACGTGTCAACCGGAATGTTGTTGAGTTTCTGGTAATAAGTTTCGAGTTTTATGCGCAGGTAAGGCGTAAGTGCATTATCGTAACCCAAGACATAGTGGGTGCTGCGCATGAAGGGAAGGTCTTTGTTATCCTGATTGCCTGTAGTGGTATTTTCCTGGAGGTAGATATAGTAAGGCTGGGTTTGGCTGTGCATACCATATCCGAAGCTGAGTGATTGTGTGGGTTTAAATCTCCATTTCAATCCGGCACGCGGTTCTATGCTATAGCTATTGGTATTGAGGGTAAAGTATTGTGAATGCACCCCTGCGTTGAAGGTGAGTTGCTCGGTAATTCTGTAAGACCATTGTAAATAAGGCTGCAAGAGGTAGGCAATGCTTTTATCGCGCAGGCGCTGCTCAAAGCGGTATTCATTTCTTATCAGTGAGCTGTCCTGATAATTGAACTGAAGCATATCGGTGAAGATACCTGCACGCAAGGTATGCTGTGCATTGAACTTGCGGTTGTAAAACAGGTTTGCCGAATATTTGGTAGTAGTAAAGTTGTATTGCAACTCAGGAACTAATGAATCGACCACAAAAATGGAGTCCGCAGTTTCTTTGTGGCGGTAAACAATATCACGGTGATTTTTGGTGTAGTCACCTGTTACGGCCAGCGTGGCGCGCAGGTATGATTTATCGTCTAAAGGCAAGAGCCAGTTCATTCCTGCCACGCCCATGCCTGAGCGGAAGTATTCGTCTTTATCGGCATCACCATAGAGTTCGCGGTTTTCGGCTGTTTTGTCGGGAGAGGTAAGGATGTCAATCTTGCTTATACCGCCCATGCCGAAGAGCGAGAATGTTCCCGCCTTTTTGGTCGGGAAGTTGAATTTGAACGAGCCATCCTGATAATAGGGTTTTGCATCGGTGCCTAAGTCAATACCTATTGCCGAGAAGAGCACGATGGTGGAGTAGCGGTAGTTTATCAGATACGATGCGTGGCTCTTTTTAGAGATTGGTCCTTCGGCAGTGAGCTCTGTACCGAAGAGGCCGAGCTGCGCGGTAAACTCATGCTTCTGGTCGTTGCCGTTGCGCATTTTTATATCAAACACGGCTGAGATGGCATTACCGTATTCGGCAGGGAAAGCTCCGGTCATGAAGTCGGAGTTGGCCAGTACTTTATTGTTGAGAATACCAACAGGGCCACCCGCAGTACCCGCCACTGCAAAGTGATTGGGATTAGGAATATTTACTCCGTCCATGCGGTAGAGCACACCAAAGGGCGAGTTTCCGCGCACGGTAATATCGTTGCGCGAATCATCGGCACCGCTAACGCCTGCAAAGTTGCTGGCCATACGTGCAGGGTCGCCACGCGAGCCTGCATAGCGGTCGCTTTCTTCTACCGAAAAGGCACGGGCACTAACAACTGCCATCTCGTTCAGCACTTCGCCTTTACGTGCTCCGGCAATGGAAATCTCTTTCATTTCCACTACCGATTCTTCCAGTTCTATGTTAAGGATGGTTTCTTTGGCGGCATTGACAATGATGTTTTGAAAAGCTGCTTTAGTATAGCCAAGGTAGGTGGCTACAACAGTATAGCGGCCGTAAGGAATGTTTTCAATTTTGTAGTAGCCATCGGCATCGGCTGCCGAGCCTCCTATTAACAGAGTGTCTTTGTAAACGGCAATGTTTGCACCTATAAGGGTGGCTTTGCTTTCCTGGTCTTTAACAGAGCCGCGCAGGGTTTGCTGGGCGTGGGCAGGGTTATGTAATAGGTAACAGGTAATAAGTAATAGAAGGGCAGCCGTTTTTTTCATGGCGGATAGATTTTCGGATGTGAATATAGAATGATTTTTTGCTACCCCCTATCCCGTTTAAAAAAAAAGGAAGATCTTGTGTGCTAACTACCGGCTGTTAGCATTTTACTGAACTATAAGAATTGCACGATTGAAAAAACTTAATAAGTTTGCAGAGAATACTAAACTAAAAACCAAACCAAATGAAAAACCAACTCCCTCTTTTGCTGCTTGCAGCAATCAGCACATTACTGTTCTCTTGCAAAGCCAAAAAACACCTTGCTTATGAACAGTATATTACCAAAACTCCCTTATTGCAAGCACCTATGATAGCCGAAATAGATGTTGACCTTACCAAAAAAGTAAGCGCCAACGTACGCTGCTACAAATCAAACGAACAAAACGCCAAACAAGCAGCTCTTTACGATGCCATGAAAAACTCAGGCTGCGATGTAGTAGTACACCCCGTATATGAAATCATATTCGGCAGAAAAGTTATAGAAGTAAACGTAAGCGGCTACTACGGCAAATACAAAAACATACGCAAACCAAATCTTGAAGATGTAACCCTTATGCAGGAACTGCAAGACGCACAACTACTCTGGAACCCCAACGCAGTAGTGATAGAAAAAAATATCTTCAAAAAATAATACAAAACATAAACCCCATAACAAACAAAACCCAATGAAAAAAATCACCTACTTATTTGCAGCATTAGTATCAACCGTAATCATCGCATCATGCGGTGGCGAGAAAAAATCCGGCAGCGCAACTACTATTGACAGCATGACCGTTACCAAAACTACTACCTCTACTACTATTGACAGTATGACGGTAAAGCCGAAGTAAAGCTTGCCACTAAGGCATAAGAATCAGAAAGCCGCACCCTATAGGATGCGGCTTTCTGATTCCTGACTGATGATTTTAATGTATATCGGCAATGGTTTTTACCACTAATTCCAAGCCTATTTCAACATCGCCCTGCAAGTAGCGCAGTTTATACCAGCGGGTTTCGGGGCCGCTTGCTGCGGGTGTTGGACCCGGACCGGGCGTTGGCATTGTAGGTCCACCGCCCTGATTTTTACGGGTATCCTCATAAGGCGAGCGAAAATCCTTGTCTAACTTTGTCCAGCTAACACCATCATAGCTACTGTAAATAACCACACCCTGCCAGCGTCCGCGCACCCAATCAATAATTACCTGATCACTTAACACCGTAATACCCGATACTATGGGCTGTGCCGTATTAGGATCGGGCGGGGTTTCGGTCCTGAAAAAACCCAATGCCTCCATATCCGTTACCGAAAAATTTATATGTTTCTGCATGGTGTGACCCATATCGTTGTAAAACGATTTTGCCTCGTAAATAAATTCTTCTTTGCTATTGTTTAATGCCTGTGCAGTTGCCATAGCCGACTCGGCCTGCGTAATTTTTACGGGTATATTGGTTTTAAAATCCATTGACTTTGCCATATCCACCGCGTTAATGCCATACTTAGCACCCAGCCCTCCGATGTTTAGCTTTTCATCAATATTATCAACAAAGGGCGTTGCCTCTGCTACCTGACCGGGAAAATAGATTTTTTTTGTTTTTGCTGCCATGTTCTTTACGTTTTAATGTTTATTAAGTGTTTGAATTTTGAATTTGCACGAATGCGGTAGGTTTACCTGTGCACGGGGAACTTTGCCCCATGCATAAGCAAAGTCCGGTTTCTATCAGGAGCTCTTGCCCGTGCAGGAGGTAAGTTTACCCATGCACGGACTAACGTTGGTTTTGAAAAGTAAACCTTGCCCGTGCACAAGCAAATGTTGCCGGTGCATAAACAAGGTGCGGAAATGAAAAACAAACCTTGCCCCTGCACGGACAAACATTGTACATGCACAGGTAAGGTTAGTACATGATGAAATAAAAAGTGAAAGAAAACGCCTACAAGACCCTGTTTACGGGGTTTTCTGGGGGGGGGGGGGGTAATAGCATATAATGCGCCTGCGGGCTTTATATGCTTAATTAGGGTGATATGTAATGCGGTGTGTTGCATGGGTGATGTTTTTGTGTTACTTATTCAGGTGTTTGTAGCGTGTAAATTTTTAAGGGTGTGGCGCGCTTTGCACCACACCCTTTTTTCATTATTTTATAATTAGTTTTTCTGAATACACATTTCCGTTGGTTGTTAGCCTTATCGTGCAAATACCTTTTGCCACATTCAACTCAACTTGCTTGCGCAGAGTGTTAGTTTGGTTGTTGATTGTTTCTGTTTGGATTAGCTGACCGATGGAGTTAAAAATTTCAAGGGTGGTAAAGCCAAGTGGGTTTACTGAATTGAGATTAACGGTAAAACTGCCGCTGTTTGGGTTGGGGGTAATAAAAAACTCACCACCGACTAAATTAACATTAATACCAGTTGTAATTATATTTAATTGATTGGTATCACAATCACTGCACGCATTATTGTCGGTGGCACAAAATATAACATCATAAAGTCCATCTGAATTATAAGTATGTGAAGGAGATAATATATTATCAGAAGTGAGATCTCCAAAATCCCAAGAATAACTATACAAAGGTGAACCACCCGTTACGCTACCTGTAAAATCAACTATGGGATCACTTTGCAAAAAACTGAATGATGCTGAAGGGTTAGAATTTACTGTAATTATTATTGGCGAGGAAGTTGCCTGACATGAGTTTACATTGGTTATTGTAACAGTATAGGAATTGCCAGTAGTCTCAGAAATTGATTGCGTAGTGGCTCCTCCCGGTGACCAAAGGTAAGATGAGCCCGAACTCGAAGTAAGTGTAACAAAGCCACCTTGACAAAAGATAGTATTACCCGTTGGTGTAATGCTTGGAGTTGATGGATTTTGATTAACTGTTACAAGGGTGCCTGATGAAGTGGCAGAACAACCGATATTATCCGTAACTGTTACTGTATAAGTGCCACCAGTAGTTGCAGAAATTGATTGAGTAGTAGCTGCTCCCGGTGACCATAAATACGATGAACCTGAACTCGAAGTAAGTGTAACAGAGCCACCTTGACAAAAGGTAGTATTACCAGTTGGTGTGATGGTTGCATTTACAGAATTAACTTGCACTGTTATACTATTGCTTAAATTAGTGCATCCAGTATCAGTGACAAATTCTAACCGATACACACCTGGCAGTGTTGCATATAAACTGTCATTATTAATACCAAGCGAATTCCCATTCAATAACCAATCAAATGAGGTTGTATTAGATGAGAATGATGTAGCTCTGAGAAGTATTGAACTTCCACTGCATATTTGAGGTATGCCAACTGAGCTGATGGTTCCAGAAGGATTTGTGCCAAAACCAATATTTACAGCGGGAGAGAGAATACTACAGTTACCAGTCAATGATGTTACGGAAAGAACATATGTCCCTGCGTTGCTTACAGTTATCTGTGTTTCAGCCCCCATTGACTGGCCATTAAAAAACCATTCGAGATTATATTGGGAATATGCAGAGCCACTTAAAGTCAGTAAATCTCCAGGACAACCATAAGTGCCATTTGGTGTTGAAATAGTTGCCGAACTAATAAATGTTTCCTGAACAAGTTGAAAAGGAGCGCTTTCTTCAACGCATGAGGGTTGACCTGATATGGTCAAATTATAAATACCTGCAACAGTCGGCTGTATACTTGGAGTTGTTGCACCGTAGGATGCACCATTATAAAGCCAATCGTAAGTTACTCCTGATATGCTCTCAGGACCTGTAAATACTGCCTGAGAGTTTCCGGAACAAATTACATCAACCGTGCTATTAATAGAATAAAGAGGAAAGTTATTTAAAGTGTATCCATCATCAATAAGAGAACAGCCAACTCCCTGAATAACCACAGGAGAAAATCCACTGTAATTCACATTGCTAATGCCATTTAATTGATATATGTTTGATGCAACATCAGATAACGTGCTCCAATAGTTATATTGAAAATTAAATTCCAAATTACTTTGGGTATAATTGCTTGAAAGAGCGTAATCAGAATTCACACTTATTTTTGTTTTAATTTCTAAAAAAGACAAAGGAGCAGCACCTTGAGTGGAATTGATGCAAAATTGTAGATTACCGCAAGTAGCATTACTATATGTATCACAAGTGTATTTAAAAAATCTATAACTAGTCGCAGTATACCATAAAGCTTGAGGAATTAACCACTCACTATTGGGATCTGCTACGATGCATGTTAAAAGAAGTAAGTTATTTCCGTTTTGATCTCTAATTCCTGTTCGAGAAAATCTCGAGGGATAAGGTTCATAAGTCAGAGAGCCATGAACTGTTGAAATAAAACCAAAGGGTGTTAAAAATTCATTATCAGCTTCATTATAGGTATTAGATATATCTCCACACCAGCCAAAAAGAAAAACATCACCCGAGCACCATTCATCATCTGGGTTTATGCCATAAACCGTATATGCAAAGGGAACATATTCATTATAAGAACCTTGTTTAATTAAGTTAGAATGGTTAATTGTAATTTGAGGCACCTCTGAACCAAGATAAAACCTAAAAATTGCAAAATCTGCAAACCTGTTTAACACAGATACTTGGTCGCTGACAATAACTGGATTAGTGCCAGTTAATTCAAGAGAGTCGCCCGAAATAATTCCTCCCCCTGTAATAATAAGGCCGCATGCCTTACCATTAAATGAACTGTTCAAAATATCTACAGTCCCTCCACTTGTCATTAATCCAGCCATTCCTGTTGAAGCATCGCCATCTATATTATTTAGGGTAACATCAGTTTCTTCCGTATAAACAGCACAAACTGTTGTATTGGCTATTATAGTATTAGAAACTGTAACCTCAGAATTGAGCAGTTGGATTGCGTTGCTCGCGCAACTGTCTATTTTACTCCATTCAATATTAATACTAGTTGCATCCAAAGTTCTTATTCCAGTGCTATCATTAATCGAATGAACTGATTTTAAATTACAATAATCAGAACCATTGGCATAAAAACCAGAAATGCCGCTGTGGTCGGTGTATAGTCCATTTGTTTCACAATGGCCACTTACTTCCACTGCGTTTGTCGCATAAGATACTTGAGTGCATTGCAGCAACGATGTATCAGCAGAAGGGATATTTATTCCTTTCCACCAATTTGTATTTGATGTTATAACCAATGGTTGAAACACAACTTTATTACAAGGATTGCCAAGAGAATGAAGTCTGCCATTTACAATCATATCAACATCCCCTTTTCCATCTGTATTATCATCAACAAAACCAACAAATATCTGAGTGCCTTGTGCTATGGTTAAAGTAACTCCACTGTTTACAATAACATCCTGAGTCATATAAACAGTTCCCTGCCAAGTAGTATTAGTAGAGATATACAACTGAGCCATTGATTTGAAACTTGAGAAAACAGTTACAAAAAAAACCAGGGTGATTGTAATTAGTTTTTTCATTTTTTATATATTTTGAGGTTTACATCTACCACAATCCATAACGTCAAATTCTTTCTCAATAGCTATTTCGTCAGCTATTTTTTTAGCAATTTGATATGAACTGTATGATTTATTATGCCACTTCCCATTAACAGCACCTAATATATTTTCCTGTACTCCATTCCCACAATTACAATGACCACATTTTCCCTCATGAATTCTCAAATATTTATGTGTCCAGTTTTCATAGATGAAGTATCCGTCACAACCCGGCTGATTCTTTGTCGCTAATTGATTTATTTTTTGATTTTTTTCAAAATAAACAAACAAGAGCTTTAGTATATTTTTAGTTTGAGTAAAAATAAGTTTAGGCGGGTTCCCTCCATTATAAGTATGTAGGCTATTCTCTCTAATCCAAGTATTTATTTCATCACAATATATCCGCCCCCACCTTTTTATTTTTCGCATAGGAACTTCAATAATTATTTTTTCATTGTCTAAAATAATTATCAATGGTTTGGCAGAATTTAAGCCCTCTGCATCTTTTTGATTTTGCGTTTTAAACCTATATCGCGGATTTGCTTCGCGTCTATTCTCTGGTTCTACAACTAATACAAGTAACTTTAGTGATGGCATATTTTTAATGATGTAAATTGTTAAAAACAAAAAGCCCCGCACCGTAACCGGTGCAGGGCTTTTCAATAATTTTATTCTCTGTTAAATTTGTTGGCTGTTGGCTGTTGGCTGTTGGCTGTTGGCTGTTGGCTGTTGGCTGTTGGCTGTGCAGCTAAAAGCAAATAGGTAAACTATAGTATTTAGTGGTTGAGTTGGCATAATTGTAGGGCAAATGTAAAAAAGCCTAATTATAAAACAAATAAAATTTTGTGAGCAGGGTAAAAACTTTGCGCCTTTGCGCCTTAGCGGTAAAAAACTTAGCCTTTCACAAAATTCATGTTAAACAAATGTTAAAATTCACGAACTTTGCAGTAAACTAAATCCTCATTAATAAACCCTGTCTGCATGTATACGCTCATTAAAAAAGCAATACCGGTTATGCTGTTTGCCTTATTACTTTCCTTAAAGCTGATGGCGCAAACAGGCGTTGCAATTATTAATGTTTCAGATGGCAAGGTATTATCGGGCGAGGGTGTTCCCTTTGAATTATCGTTTGTGGTAAAAGATGTTGAACTGGAAACAGAAGCTATTACGCAACTTAGAAATGCATTAAATGAGCATCCCGAAAAATATACTGTTACCCTTATTAAAGATGATGTAAAACCTGATTTGCTTCTTATCTGTGAATTTAAAACCGAAACGTTTGAGTTGCTGAATACATCCTTTCACGAAATACTCTCTTTATTAAATCCCCGTGTTGTTTTATTCAATGAACAAGAGTTCACTGATTTTAATGCGATTGTATTAGAATGAAGAGCAGGTATTACATTTTATTGTCTTTTTTTGCGTTTACAATAAACGGTCAGGCACAAATTACTTCGCCTACGGCAAATAATTCTGTAACTACGGTATATACAAATGGGGCTACAAACGACCGTATTTATATTTTCTGTTCGCCCAATGCACAGGGTCAAAATATACTCGGATCGCTTTCCATTACAGGAAGCGGGGGCGTTGGGCCCTATACCTTTAACTGGTTTAACTACAATCTTGCAACAAATTCGTGGGTAGCACTAACCACTCAGAACGGAGCCACCTCAACCTTAAGTAACATACCCAGTGGCGGTTACCGTGTTGTTGTTGTTGATGCAGGAGGCACGCCCCGCGGATGTTACAGAGCATGGGTTTGGGCAAAACAAACTACGGTTGATGTAGCAGCTATTGCTCCCGGCTGCAATCCGTTTTCATTGAGCGGAAGCATTACAACCACTAATAATTATACCTATTACAATCCCCCACCCGACCCATTTATTGTTGGGCCTACAACTACCATCACCGTATGCCTTAGGGTAACTCACACGTATGTTTCAGATCTTGGTTTTTATTTGATAGGTCCGCCTTCGTGCGGAAGCCCCTTTCTTACACTTGCACCGCATCCGCAATGGATTAACGGGGCTCAGGGCTGTTGTTGCAATGCAGGAAACAACATCAATAATCTTTGTTTTTCAACTACTGCCTCTAATATGCTTCAGGTTTGCGGAGCCGGAACGCCTCTTACAGGAACTTTTGGAATATATGGTCCGGGAACTCCTAATAATTACAACACAAACAACAACAACTGGTCACTGCTATACGGGTGTGATATTACGCAAGGTGGCTGGCGTGTTCAGGTATTTGATTGTATTGGCGGAGATGTTGGAGCATTGACAAATGCTACCATTACATTTACAGGAAACTCAAGTTGCGGGCCTTCAACAATAACGTTCAATTCAGGGAATATTAATTCTGTCATCAATGATAATTCGTGCTCACAGGGAAACGCTTCTATTTATACCGTACCAACCCCTGTTGCAACACCATTAACGTTAACTTCTACTTCTAATTATCAGTGGTCGGCAAGTCCGGCAGCTACAATTGCAAATCCGGCAGGAACATTAACACCTTCCGTATTCCCCGTTCCCACGCAGGATACCTGGTTTTATCTGACCTCAACCAACTCCTTAGGTTGTGTGCATAAAGATTCTGCGTTCTTTGATTATTACCCTGATCCTGCACCGGTAATCACTCCTGCAGGACCTTTCTGTACGGATGCAGCAGCTGTAAATCTTGTTGCAAATAATCCGGGAGGAACATGGAGCGGAACAGGAATAACCAATCCAGCAACCGGAACATTTAACCCCGCAACTGCCGGAACAGGAACGCATGCAATAAGTTACATCACACCTCTTCCCTGCGGTGATACAGCAACAACCAGCATAACGGTAAATGCATTGCCTGTTATAAATTTCACCCCGGCAAATCCTGCTTTTTGTGATGGCTCATCCGTAAACGTGACTGTAAGTGGTGCTAACACTTATTCCTGGACTCCTGTTACCGGATTATCAGCAACCACAGGTGCAACAGTTTCAGCTAATCCGGCTGCAACAACAACATATACCGTTACAGGAACAAATGTAAGCGGATGTTTTGCCTCAGGCGATGTAACGGTTACCGTCAACCCCATTCCGGCTGTTACCGTAACTCCTGCTGTACCCAGCATTTGCAATGGAGCATCTACTACCCTTACTGCTGGCGGAGCAAATACGTATTCATGGTCACCTGCAACCGGATTATCAGCTACAACAGGAACTTCGGTAACTGCAAACCCAACGTCAACAAATTTTTATACCATCACAGGAACTTCTGCTGCGGGATGTGTAGGCTCGCACACCTTCATCCTTATTGTTACCAACGCAGTAGCTGCAACTATTACTCCTACCGACCCTTTGTGCAACCGCAGCAGCGATGGAACTGCACTAACTAATGTAACCTCCGGTTCTGCTCCCTTCAGTTTTTTATGGGGCAACGGACAAACCACCAATCCGGCAACCGGATTGCCTGTCGGAAATGTTAATGTTACCATTACCGATAATGTTGGCTGTACAGGAACGACAAGCGCAACATTAACAGAACCAACTTTAATTACATCTTCTGTTGCTCCCTATGTTTTTCCGGGAGGTGATAATATTTCGTGTACAGGCGCAAGCGATGGTTCTGCTGATTTAACTGTAGCGGGAGGAACAACACCTTATACTTTTTTGTGGAGCAACGGACAAACAACAGAAGATTTAAACAATGCACCGGCAGGAAATTATTCGGTAACAATTACAGATGCTAATAATTGCACCGCAACTAATACTGTAACGTTTACAGAACCACTTGCCATGTCTGTTGCATTAAACAGTCCAACATTTGTTGGCGGTTTCAACATCTCCTGCACAGGCTATAACGATGGAGTGGTAAATTCTATCCTAACAAATGGTGTTGCACCTTACGCTTATTTATGGAACAACGGTTCAACTACACAAAATATAAGTAACGGTATTGCGGGAAACCAAAACTTAACCGTTACAGATGTAAACGGGTGTAACGTTACTTCCATCATTGCACTTACCGAACCACCGGGAATGACGTCATCTTTTACAACCCAAACCTATAATGGAGGTTACACTATTTCGTGCAACGGAGCAAGCGATGGTTCTGTTGACCTTACGGTAAATAATGCCAACGGAACAATTACGTATGCCTGGAGCAACGGAGCAACAACGGAAGACCTTACTAATCTTGCGGCAGGAACTTTCTCTGTTCTTATTACCGATGCCAATGGTTGCACATCAACTGCATCTGCAACACTTATACAGCCGGCAATACTTGCAGGAAATTTAACTCCATCAACCTACAACGGAAACGTAAATATTTCTTGTAACGGATTTACAGACGGCTCAATTAATACAACTTTAAGCGGAGGAGCCTTGCCTTATTCCTATAACTGGAGCAGCGGACAAACCACACAAAACATCAACAACATTGCTGCAGGAAATTATTCCGTAACTATTACTGACGCTAACGGATGCACTATAAATTTAAATGCAACACTTGCCGAACCAAATACACTTACAACAAGTCTTTTCAGCAGTTCGCTTACCTTAAGCGGATACAATATAACCTGCAACGGGGCTGCTGATGGAGCAATTGATTTAACTGTTACTGACGGAACTTCTCCTTATTCATTTTCCTGGAGCAACGGACAAACTATTGAGGATGTTTACGGGCTCATAGCCGGAAATTATTCCGTTACAGTTACTGATAATAACGGGTGCATCGCTACTGATAACACAATACTTACAGAGCCTCCTGCTGTAACAGCAACAATAGCATCTTTTACAGATGTACTCTGCAACGGAGGAAATGACGGAAGCGCTACAGTCAATGCCGGTGGGGGAACAGCACCCTACACCTACCTCTGGGAAACAGGACAAACTACATCTGCTGTTACAAATTTTGTTGCCGGAATTCATGATGTTACAGTAACCGACATTATGGGTTGCCAAGAGATAGAGAGTATTACTATTTCAGAACCACCTTTACTCAATGTTTCAGTGAGTGGCTCCAATGTAATTTGCATCGGTCAAAGCACTCAGGTTTCAGCAACTCCTGCTGGAGGTACTACGCCTTACATTTATAGTTGGTCAGCATCACCTGCAGATGTTTCTCTTACACCTACGGACCAAAATCCTACTGTTTCTCCTATCATTCCAACAACCTATATACTTACATTGACAGATGCAAACGGTTGTGTGTTAGTTGCCGATGCTGTCAGTGTTCCTGTTAATCCTCCGCTTGCTGTTACATTATCTTATAATGGTCCTACCGGTGTTTGTCCGGGTTTCAGTACTTCTATTAATTGTGTTGCAGCTGGCGGCAATGGCACCTACTCCTGGACAATAAATTCAATACCCGGAAATTATACTTCGCCTTACACGGCAACGCCTGCATCAACAGGTTATTATATTTTCACTGCAAACGATAACTGTGGAACACCTGTAGCAAGCGATTCAATTCTAGTAACAGTTTACCCATTGCCCGTTGTTGATTTCAGCGCTGACACACTTTCAGGTTGTGAACCACTGACTGTTCGCTTCACAGATAATACTGTTCCAACTCCTGCAGCATATTTATGGAATTTTGGTGACGACAATTCATCTACTTCCTCTTCACCTGTTAATACTTATTATCAGGAAGGACTTTATGATGTGCAGCTCATTGCTACCACTTCAGATGGTTGTGTAGACTCAATTATCATGATCAATATGATTGAAGTTTTTCCCCTGCCTACCTCTGACTTTACACTAAGTCCAACAGTTGAAAATGTGCTGGAAGCATGGATTAGTTTTAACGACCAAAGTTCAGGAGCACACTCATGGCACTGGGATTTTGGTGATGACTCAACTTCTACACTTGTAAATCCTGAACACTTTTATACCGACACCGGACTCTATAGAATCTGGCTTACCGTAATTTCTCAGGAAGGCTGCAAAGACAGCGTGCAGAGAGAGGTGCGCATTACACCTGACTTTATGATTTATATTCCAAATGCGTTTACTCCTGACGAAAATGGATTGAATGATGGATTCCATGTTCATGGTAAAGGGATAAAACCTGAAGGTTTTGAATTCCGCATTTTCACACGTTGGGGTGAGCAGATTTTCTCAACCTTTGATGTAAATGGAACCTGGTATGGCGACCACAACGGCAACGGAATACCAATTGAACCCGGTGTTTATGTTTATACCGTTCTGCTGAAGAACATCCACAACAAAGTCTTATCCTACAAAGGACACGTAGTTGTATTGAGGTAATTGTGAAGGGGACAACAAATACATATTTTTGTCCCGAATGAATATCCTCTTCCTTGTTCCCTACCCTCTTGGTGTTGCTCCCAGCCAGCGTTTCAGGTTTGAACAATATTTTAGCGCATTGGAGAAGAACAGTATTTCCTTTGTTATAGTTCCGTTTCTGGATGATAAAGTATGGGATGTTCTTTACGCGAAAGGGAATTTCGGACACAAGATTTTTGCTGTACTCAAAGGTTTTGTAAAACGCTATTTACTTTTGTTCTCACTGGCAAAATACGATTACGTTTTCATCCACCGCGAAGCTGCTCCTGTTGGTCCTCCATTATTGGAATGGCTTATTGCAAAAGTTTTCCGCAAGAAAATAATTTTTGACTTTGATGATGCTATCTGGCTTCCGAATACTTCGGAAAGCAATAAGATTTTCTCCATCCTTAAATTTTACGGCAACACAAAAAGCATTTGCAAATGGGCATATAAAATTTCGTGCGGCAATGATTACCTCTGCAATTTTGCCAGGGAGTTTAACAGCAATGTGGTTTACAATCCCACAACCATTGACACTGAAAATTATCACAACAAAACAAAGCAAACAGCAAACAACAAACTTGTTATCGGCTGGACAGGCTCACATTCCACCGTTCAATACCTCAATGATTTAATTCCTGTATTTAAAGAACTGGAAAAAACATTTGATTTTGAACTCTGTGTTATATCTGACCGCAAACCTGATTTTGAATTGAAGTCTTTGAATTTTATTCCCTGGAAAAAAGAAACAGAGGTAGATGATTTGTTGCGTTTTGATATTGGTATCATGCCACTGCGTGATGATAAATGGAGCAACGGAAAATGCGGTTTCAAAGCGCTGCAATATATGTCACTTGGTATTCCTGCATTGGTATCACCTGTCGGTGTAAACACAAAGATTGTTGACCACGATTTGAATGGTTTTATCTGCAACACGAATGAAGACTGGAAAAAATATTTTTCACTTTTACTTTCTGATAAAGAAAGATTAAATCAACTCAGTTTAAAAACAAGAGAAAAAATCGTTAACAAATACTCCGTCAAATCCAACACCGATAATTTTCTACTTTTGTTCACTTGAAAAAAATTTATGAAAAACACAGCCCTAACAGAAAAACACATTAGTCTGGGAGCCAAAATGGTTCCCTTTGCAGGATATAATATGCCTGTGCAATACGAAGGCGTGATTGCCGAACACGAAACCGTGCGCAATGGAGTTGGTGTGTTTGATGTATCGCACATGGGCGAATTTATTCTGAAAGGCGAAAACGCATTGGATTTAATTCAGCGCGTTACTTCCAATGATGCATCAAAACTGTTTGATGGCAAAGTGCAGTATTCCTGCCTGCCCAATAAAACAGGCGGAATTGTTGACGATTTGCTGGTTTACCGCATTGATGAAAAAACGTATATGTTGGTGGTAAACGCTTCCAACATTGACAAAGATTGGGAATGGATTTCTTCGTTCAATACCAAAGGTGTAGAGATGCACAACATCTCTGATAAAACATCTTTGCTTGCTGTGCAAGGTCCGAAAGCTACTGCAGCTTTGCAAAAACTGACCGACATGGATTTAGCTGGAATGGAGTATTACAGTTTTAAAAAAGGTAAATTCAATGGTGTAGATAATGTTGTGGTTTCCGCAACAGGTTACACAGGTGCAGGAGGCTTTGAAGTGTATTTTGAAAACGAGTATGCTGAAAAAATGTGGAACGATATTTTTGAAGCGGGAGCTGAATTCGGCATTAAACCAATTGGTTTGGCAGCGCGTGATACACTGCGCCTGGAGATGGGCTTCTGCCTTTACGGAAATGATATTGACGACACCACTTCGCCTATTGAAGCAGGCCTTGGGTGGATTACAAAGTTTGACAAAGAGTTTACCAACAGCGCTGCACTTTTGAAACAAAAACAAGAAGGTGTTACTAAAAAATTAGTAGGCTTTGAATTAGTTGACCGCGGCATTGCACGTCACGATTATCAGATTGCAGATGCAGCAGGAAATATAATTGGTAAAGTAACTTCAGGAACACAAGCACCATCACTTAAAAAAGCGATTGGAATGGGTTACGTGAGTTCTGGATTTTCAAAAGTAGGAAGCGAAATTTTCATCATCGTTCGTGACAAGCCATTGAAAGCTCAGGTGGTTAAGATGCCGTTTAAATAAATTTAATCCGTCATTCCGAACTTGTTTCGGAATCTGTTTATTAGATGCTGAAACAAGTTCAGCATGACGACAATTAACCAAATGAACAAAGTTCAAGTTTGTTTTTCTCCTGAGTTGTATCATTTGTTTGCTGACGACAGCAGCATTGTTGTTGTTGTTGATATTTTCCGCGCTACTTCTGCCATTTGTGCTGCATTTGAAAACGGTGTTGCTGCAATCATTCCGGTTGCTGAACTCGAAGAAGCATTGGAATATAAAAAGCGCGGCTACCTTGCCGGTGGCGAGCGCAACGGAATTGTTCAGGAAGGTTTTGATTTTGGAAATTCACCGTTCAGCTACATGAAGCCTGAAATGAAAGGAAAAGAAATTGCGCTGACTACTACCAATGGAACACAGGCAATTGAAGCAGCAAAACATGCTTATTCCGTTGTTATTGGTTCATTTATTAACCTTGATGCATTAGCAACATGGCTTGTAAAAAAAGACCGTGATGTAGTTATACTTTGTGCAGGCTGGAAAAACCGTTTTAATATGGAAGATTCACTTTTCGCAGGTGCGCTTACCAACTTGCTTTTAGAAAGCGGAACATTCAAATCAGAATGCGATTCTGCAAATGCTTCAAGCCTTGTTTATCGCACTGTGAAAAGAAACATGATGAAATTTCTTGCCACCTGCTCACACCGCAAACGTCTTGCCCACCTTAATCTTGATGAGGATGTAAAATTTTGCCTGACACCAAATCAGAGCAAAGTAATTCCTGTTTTGAAAGACGGAAAATTAGTGGCTGAGAAGCTCTGAGTTCTCAGTAGCAAGGCAGTTTTTCAACCTTCTCTTTTTCATAATAAATATTGATGTTGGCAGAGCATTCGCCTTTCAGGCATTGCCAGATATAGGCAACCCATGCTTCTTTTTTCTTTGGAATAAAAAGAGAATAAGCCAAGGTTCCAAAGCTTTTTGGCATTACATTTTCGCACTTTTGATAAACTGTTTTTATTCCACCCGCATTCAATATTCTCTCCATTTCAAAAATAGGGACAGAAGATGATTTTGACAAATTTAACTGCACACGGTTTACTACAATTTTAGTTCCGCTGAGAATAACCGAAAAGGTTGTTGGAACTCCTTCAACTGTGATTTGTGCCGTTCCGTGTTTCAGATAGGTTGATGATGTTTCGTCCCACTGCAACTGAGCATCACTCCATTTTACAGGCGAACCTGCTTCCGTTCCGAAATCCCATGATTGAATAGTGGCAACATCAGATGCATCAAGGGTAAAGTATGTAACGATATCTGCAAGTTCAACTGCTTTTTGAGCAACTACTTGTTGGTTGTTACAAAATAAAAATAAAGAGAAAACAAATAGTATATTTTTAAACAAGTTCAATAATTTGAGTTGAAGGTACTCAAATTACTGCACAGCACTGTTTATCCTGTCAATCTGTGACAGATGATGACCTAAATGTGTACGCATAAAATTCAATGCTTGCACTACGGTAAATTTGCCTGCTGAAGGATGTTTGAACAATTCCGACTCCAAATGCTCTTCAGGGAATTTATCAAGGAAAGCTGCAATACCGTTTCTAACTTCTATCCATGCGGCTTTTGCTTCTGCATAATTTTTATCGTTATGTGCATCGGCAACAATCTTTGGAGCTTTCCATTTTATGGGAAGTTTCAATGCAGATTTTAAAAGAAATAAACGGAATGATGTTTTGAAATTTGCCTGACCGAATTCATTACTTACACTGAGTTTCTTTGTCATATATAGCAATGAGTTGCGCTCTGCCAACGTCAAATGATCCATTACCTGAACAACCGACCAGCTATTGGCATCGGGCTGTTTATTCATTTTTGATGCATCTAGTTTGTCTAATTTATTAAACAAATCTATTCTGCTTTTTTCAAGCGCATCAAATTCTTTTTGTAGTTTTTTGTTCATAGTATTTATTAAGTTTTGTCATCCTGAACTTGTTTCAGTGTCTAAGACAAGATGCTGAAACAAGTTCAGCATGACGATGAATGTTCTTAGTTTGCTCCGCCTCCCATCATTCCGCTGAACTGAGCCATGGTGGTTTCGGTATATCCTTCGGGAATTGCCATACTGAAATTATCGGCAGGCAAAGCAGCTCCGTCAACGCTGTTTGCCACCATGTTAAATTTCATACCATTCATATCCATTTGCATCTCTAAGGGAAATCCTTTTATTTCACTGTACGTAAAATCGGTGTTCATTTTCGCATGCTGAATATCTTCACTGTAAAACAACGTGAGATTAGCACCATTTTCCATTTTAAGAATTGCTTTTTTGCATTTGTATCCGGCAATTTCCTTTGTCTCGTCTGAATACTCTATGGTGTAAGTTCCTTTTGCTTTTTCTTTTTGGGATAAATCTTCAGCCGTCATTTTTGCTGCTGTTTTATTGCCCATTGCGTTGAAAAGCATCAGCCCTGATTTTGTATTACCATCAACAACCACTGTGGTACCCATCATACCCATATCAAACTCTGTTTTCATCATAGCATCTTTAAAACTTATATTAAGTTTTGCCATTTGCAGCAGTTGCTTTTCAAGCATTCCCATCTCGGAAGATGAAAGATCTATCTTATACGATATCTTTCCTTCGCTTATTTTTCCTGCTCCTGATTTGAGTGAATCGCAGGCTGTGAAAAGCGTTGTGGTTAGAATAAGCAGTGCTATTATTTTTTTCATGGATTTTAGATTTTACAACAAAGAAAAGAAAATTTTATTTGCGGTTACTAAATCAGGGATTTTGAGGAACGTGAAGAATTTTTACTTCTACTTTAATATTCTGCAAATCTATTTTTGCTCTGTTCCAGAAATAGGCTTTTACTGTTCTCTATCCCTAAACTCTATTATAAATTTGCAATTATTGGTCAGCGTGTCCTGATTTGCAATCAGACTTCCGTCTGGTTGCAGCGTAACTAATTTACCGTTGCACGATACAATACTTGCCTCATTACTATTTAACCACTTCATTGAAAAATGCTCCCATTCCTGAACCTTTCTACTGTTTGCATTTACTTTATCCCCATCGTTTAATCTGGCCGACAGAAATAATCCGTCAAAAGTCTGAATGCAAAAACTACTATCACGGAATTGTATCAGATTGAATTTTTCCCAATCACCGGGCAGTTCGCGGTCAGCAATCAGTTTTCCTACCTTCTGGTCTTCGCTCAGGTATTTATTATTGGCTGCTTTGATGTAAACCTTTTGTTGCTTTATAATGTCGTTTTCCAAAGGAATGAGCTTAATAATCTCTGTATCATTTTCAATAGCTGAAGGCAGCGTATCATTTTTAAATACGGCAACGGTAACGCCTTTGTTCTTCAGATTTACTAAGGTCTGATAATCGGGCAATAGTTCGTAACAGGTATAAGGAAGATAAAACATGGCATGAACAGATTCAAACTGGGGAAGATTAAAAATCACATACTCTTTTTCCGGAAGCCTTTCGCGCAAGGAGGCGTAAAACTGTTTTGCTTTTGTGCGATGAATTGCAAAATAATTATCTGTCTGATTTCTGTTATTGATGCCGTGTTGCGATTCAATGTTTTTGGTATCCATATTTAAAAGAACCAAAAACAGCAGCACTAAAACCATCAGTAATCTTAACAAACCCGATTTGTTGGTGCCCGAATAAATAAAATCAAAAGCCTGATAGGCAAGTGAGGCAAAGGCGATGGAAAACAGTGCTGCCAGCGGAAAGGTAAATGCCGGCATTTTTGTAGCAGCAACACTGAAGAACAGAAACAACAAAATAATATTGAGCAGAATAGCTCCGGCTGCTTTTTTGTTTTTGCTTCTGCTGTAAAAAAATATAAGTGCAGGAACAAAAATATAAACAGCGACATAGCCGTAAAGCAATGAGAGCATTTCAACATGATACCAGTTTCCGCCCTTGTGGCCTTCTATTATTTCAAAGAAATGCCGGGTGCTGAATTCTCTTTCATAGGCACTTTCAACCGGAAAAGCAATGCCGATATAAATTTGCCAGGGCAGAAATACAAGCACTGCAATAATAGCAGCAAGTAGAAAGTGTTGTATTTTTTGTTTGTCGGTGCGGTACTTCTTACTTATTAAAAGATAAAATAACCATCCGCTGAAAACCAGCAACCCTGTAAGCCATTTATTCAATACTGCCATGCCAGCAAAAAGTCCTGTAAGCAATGCCCATTTCAAGAGTTTGGTTTTATCAGTACAATGCACATATTCTATCCATGCCCAAATGCTTGCTGTTACATAAAACAGAAAGGCAATATCATTGTGATCAGTATGTTCCAGTCCGCTTGAAAGGCGGTGACTGTAATTAAGAGTAGCAAATAAAGCCGCAGCAAAAAGTCCTTCGCGTTCACCGATAAGCAGCTTTGCAATTCTGAAGGTAAAAAAAGCACCAAGTGTCATCATTATAAGGCTGGGAAGCCTTACAGCAAATTCATTGACACCAAAAAATTTCATGCTCAAAGCCATCTGCCACAGAAAAAGGGGTTGCTTATGAAGCCATACATGATTAGAAGTCCATCCCCTGAAATTATATTCGAGCCAGGGCTTGCTTATCAGCATGGGCTTGAAGGGATGCTCCATCATATTTTTGGCAACAAGGGCATGAAACTGCTCGTCCCACAGATTTAAAAACGGATCGAGAAAAAGCGAAAACAACCTGAGTAAAAAAGCTCCTGCAAGAAGAATGATCAGGGCAGTATTTATTTTTTTAGAATACTCATACCAGACTATGCCCGTAAAAATTGCAAGAAAACCTGCAACTAATAAGGAATATTGCCAGGGTGCGAAATAATCTAACTCCATATTTATAACTTGATTATCACTATCAAATTTTGACAAATGTAAATTTACTTTTTACCTTTCAGCCACCTAAACCCAATTCTTATGAAAAACATTCTACTACTTTCTGCGTTGGTTTTTCTTTTTTCATCACTTGCCAACGCCCAATGTGATGGCCGTTACTACGATGAATTATTTTCGGTAAAAACCACTTCCAACATTCCCTTCGGGCGCAATACCGAGTTTGATGGCGACAGCATTGATTTGCTGATGAATGTTTACGAACCCGATGGCGATAATTTTGCCAGACGACCACTGCTTGTTTTTGCGTTTGGCGGAAGTTTTACTGCCGGCACACGCTTTAGTCCTGATATTCTAACACTGTGCGACCGCTTTGCCAAACGCGGGTATGTTACCGCCACCATTGATTACCGCTTAGGTTTTGAGGACGGCAACGACAGCGACACCAATCAATTCAAGGCCCTGATACGCGGCATACAGGATATGAAAGCTGCGCTGCGCTTTTTTTACAAAGATGCTTCAACCGTAAATGATTACCGCATTGACACCACACAGATTTTTTGCGGTGGTGTTTCGGCAGGGGCTTTTATTGCGCTGAACCACGGCTATTTTAAAGACAGCATTTTCACCAATCCCCCACCCGACTGGGTGCAGGGTGCTTATGACGAAGTAGGCGGCATTGAAGGCCAGAGCGGAAATCCCGGCTACTCAACAAAAGTAAAAGGTGTTATAAACCTGTGCGGTGCGCTGGCTGATACGTTGTGGATACAAGCTACCGACCCTGTGCTGGTAAGTGTTCACGGCACTGCCGATGACCTTGTTTCTTATACACAAGACACCACTTCGGTTGAAGGCCTGTTGATGGGCAGCGGTTTGGTACATATCCGTGCCAATAATGTTGGTTTACCTAATTACCTGCACTCCTTTATCGGGGCAGGACACGTGCCCTTTATTCTTCCCATTCCTTTTATTCCGCCTGCATCGCAATATATGGATTCTACTATCTGGACGGTTCGCGACTTTTTGTATCAGAACGTTAATTGCGATTCAGCAACCATTTCGGGAATAGAAGACAAGCCTTGGTCGGCACCCGATATGGTTATTTATCCTAATCCTGCTACTAATAACGTTACGGTGTTACTAAACCAGACTGCCGAAGAATTGTTTCTGGAAGTAAGTGATGTTACAGGAAAAAGAATTTCTGTTTTCACTATTGGTAAGAATACCAACTCCGTTTCTTTTTCTAGTGAAACTACCGGCAAAGGAATTTTTATTCTTACGCTGCGAAACCATGAAGGAACAGGACTGCAAACCAAAAAGATTGTGTTTTATTAGTAATCAACTTTCCTTCTTGCTGATTTAATCTCCCCTCTCTGCTTCTTACTTTTGATACGCCTCTCTTTCTGTGCCTTGCTTACTTTAACGGGTAAGCGCTTTTTCTTTGGAGTAAGTGCTTTGGTCAACAACTCATAAAACTTCTCAATTACCCGTTCCTTGTTGCGCAACTGGCTGCGCTCGCTGCTGCGCGAAAGGTGCAGCATACCATCATCAGCAATGCGTGAGGCAAGGTTTTTAGCAATCAATTCCTTTTCTTCTCCCGTAAGTAATGCAGAACCCTGCATATCAAAAATCAACTCCACCTTGGTTTCGGTTTTGTTTACGTTCTGTCCGCCCGGGCCTCCGCTGCGGGATGTTTTAAATTGGAATTCTTTTGTGAAATTTTTCATTATTTTAGTTCGGTTACGTCATTGCGAGCGTTAGCGAAGCAATCTCATAATTTGAAACAGATTGCTTCGGTCGTTCCCTCCCTCGCAATGACGGTTACTGCAATTCCGGATACGGATCCACCCCAAAATTCTTAAACACAAAACTCCATATATCCGCCTGCTCTTCCACCAATTTTGAAACAGGTTTTCCTGCGCCATGCCCTGCCATTACATCAATGCGTATCAGCACAGGATTACTGCCTTTGTGTTTTTCCTGTAAGGTGGAGATAAACTTAAAGGAGTGAGCAGGCACAACCCTGTCGTCATGGTCGGCCGTAAGCACCAGCGTTGCAGGATATTCAACACCTTGTTTGATATTGTGTAAAGGCGAGTATTTATACAGCGCATTGAATTCAATGGAGTCTTCACTTGTTCCGAAATCACTTGCCCATGCCCATCCGATTGTGAATTTATGATAACGCAGCATATCCATTACACCAACAGTTGGCAATGCTACTTTAAACAACTCAGGACGTTGTGTAATGCAGGCGCCAATGAGCAAACCTCCATTGCTGCGACCTTCAATAGCCAGCTTTGCAGATGAAGTATATTTTTCTTTAACAAGGTATTCTGCCGCTGCAATAAAATCGTCAAATACATTTTGCTTTTGCAGTTTTGTTCCCGCTATGTGCCAGTTCTCGCCATACTCAGAACCACCACGGATATTGGCCATTGCAAACACACCACCATTTTCCAATAACACTAAACGGTCGGGTTTAAAGTCAGGATTTTTGCTGATGTTAAAACCTCCGTAACCAAACAACAAGGTGGGATTAGTTCCATCCAGTTCAATTCCTTTTTTGTACGTAAGAAACATGGGAACTTTAGTTCCGTCTTTACTATTATAAAACACCTGTTTGGTTTCGTATTGCGAGGCATCAAAATCAACGGTAGGTTTTTTAAATACACTTGACTCTCCTGTTGTAAAATCATACTTATAAATAGCAGTAGGATACAGAAAAGAAGAGAACGTATAGAACCCGATATTGTCAGTTGCTTTGCCATCAAATGCTCCAACACTGCCCATTGCAGGAAGTGTAATTTCCTTTTCTTCCTTGCCGCTCATGTCATAAACCAGCACTTTGCTGGCAGCATCTTTTAAATAACGGGCAACAATTTTTCCGCCTGCAAGTGTTATACCTTCCAATACATATTCCTTTTCAGGAATTAAAGTCTGCCAGTATTTTTCGTCCGGTTTGTCGGGGTCAATAATTACCACTCGTTTGTTGGGAGCTGCATTATCAGTCATCATAATCAGCTTGCCGTCAATAAAATCCTCCACCGTATTGGCATGCGAAAAATCAGGAACAATGGTTTTAAAACCACTTGCTGATTTGCGCAAATCACGGAAATGAACAGCGTTTCCGTAGGTACTGTTTGATTCATAAACTACCAACATAGTCTGCAATTCATTTACATCGGCATAATAATTAATCTTGGAGTTTTCATTGTCTTCCAATACCAGTTCATCTTTGCTTTGCGGCTCACCCAGGCGGTGGTAATACAATTTGTGATATTCGTTTGCAGCAGAATATTCAGCACCTTTTGGTGCATTGTAGCGGCTGTAATAAAACCCTTCCTTGTGCCACGAAATGCCTGAGAACTTTACCCATTCCACTTTATCTGCAAGTGTTTCTCCGGTTTCGATATTCATCACATAAATCTCATTCCAGTCCGAACCGCCTTTTGAAATAGCATAGCCCAGATACTTTGCATCAGGCGAAATACCAATAGCAGCAAGCGATGTAGTGCCGTCAACCGAAAGTTTGTTGGGGTCAAGCAATACTTTGGGCTCGCTAGTCAAAGCATCCTGCACATACAACACACTTTGGTTTTGCATACCATCATTTTTGTAGAAGAAGTATTTCTCACCTTTTTTGAAAGGCGCAGAATAACGTTCGTAGTTCCACAATTTTCCGATGCGTTCTTTCAGTTTATTACGGAAAGGAATTTGTTCGATGTAAGAAAAGGTAACAGCGTTCTGAGCCTTTACCCATTCAGCAGTTTCAACTGATGTGTCATTCTCTAACCAACGGTAGGGGTCGCTTACAACAGTGCCAAAATAATTATCGGATTGTTCCACCTTTTTTGTTTGAGGATAAATAAGAGGGGCTTCCTGTTCACGTTTATCAGAAGCGCATTTGCACGAAGCAAGCAGAGTAATAGCAGACACAAAGAGTAATATGTTTTTCATTTCTATAGCTTATAATTAATGCGAAAATAGAAAATTGTTCTGTTGGTGTAAATTGAAGATTGAATAAGCATTCCGCAGATTTTAAAAATTACTTTTGTAATACTAATTAAATGATTGATGCGCCTGCTGCTAGTGACTATTTGTTTTAATGTATTGTGTTTGCTCTGCAGCGCACAAAAAAAAACAGACAGTCTTAAGCACTATTACACTTCAAAAATTGAAACGCTGCTCGACAAGGAGAAAGCGCTCCAACTTTATTATATATTAAACGACAGCGGAATCTTCATTAATGCAAAAACAAAAGAAAATACTTTTTACCGTGAATTTGGTGTTGAGTGGAGCAAGTTAGATACTGTAAAAAAAATACTGAACCACTTTAGTGACGACAGTTTGCTTGCATTTATTAATAGCGGAAAACCATTGAGCGCACTTGCTTATTCCGAAACAAATCGCAAACAGTATTTTGAAAACAAAAAACAATTAAGCGGGATAAAAATTGCCATCGACCCAGGTCATATTGCAGGCGATATGAAGACCGCAATGCTGGAGAAAAAATACATTCAGTTTAATTACAACAATCAAAACATTGCAATTGCCGAAGGGATATTAACCCTGCAAACAGCTCTTATTCTTAAACGTCTGCTTGAAGAACTAGGCGCAGAAGTAATGCTCACTAGAGAAAAACCAAACCAAACTGCATTTGGAATTACCTATAAAGAATGGCTAGATAAATACTTTAAAAATGCTGTCGATTCGTCTTTTAAACTAAATGATATTACCGAACAGGAAAAAATATTTCTTATAACAAAAGCCACACAGCGAGAGATTTTCAGAACCTACTTCAACAACCTTGACATGAGGCAACGGGCAAAAAAGATAAATGAATTTAGTCCTGACCTTTCTGTTATAATCCACTACAACGTAGATGAAAAAAATACAGGATGGAAAAAACCAAGCGATAAAAATTACAACATGATATTTACTGCCGGCAGCTTTTTAAAAACCGAATTAGAAAAACCAATTGACAGACTTTCGTTTTTCCGTTTATTGCTTACAGATGATACAGAACAATCCAATAAACTTGCTGAAAATCTCATGAACAGTTTTACTGCTAACCTAAATGTTCCCGCTGCCGATTCCACTAC